>CANDBG010000009.1 GCA_947382875.1 uncultured Oscillibacter sp.
TCCTTCGGAATACTCGTCAGTTTCGAGCCGTAATCCATCCATGGCCGGGCGCGCGTCAGAGAACTGTGCATCAGGCCCGGACCCAGGATGGCGTAGAATGCCTTGATGACGCGGTCTTGCAGCTCCTTGGCCTCCTGGGTGTAACCCTTGTTGTTTGAACTCATGATTCGATTGTTCATCAGGATGGAGAAATGCAGGCATTGATCCTGCGTGAACGTCCGAACCGACTGCTTCTGCGCCTGTTTCAGAAGTTCCGGGTCTTCCGGCTGCGTCGTGTCCAGGTACGGCACAAGCCAGGCGATGTTGGCCGGAGAGAGTCCGGAGCTGGTCAGCTCGGCGGTCAGCTTTTCGATGGCTTTGTCTCTGGGTGTTCCGGGGTTATGAATCTGTCGCATGGTCAAAATCCTCCTGTTCTTCGACTTGGTTTAATTTCGCCTTGGCGGCGTCCAGGCCGTATTTTTGTTGGCAGAACTGAATATAGCGGACGGCGGTTCCGGTTTGTTCCAGCAGGTCCAGGGGTCCCGCCTGCCCGCCGTGACGGCGCTGCGCCAGCGTCTGGGCGATCTGTGCAAGGAGCTTGGAGCCGGTATGCAGTCCGATGGACTCCCAGTCCTGGGACAAGCGGTTGAGACGGTCTTCGGTCTCCGGGTGGCAGGACCCGGCGCCGCTTTGCAGCAGGTCGGAGAGAACGGACAAGCCGTCGTCCAGCAAGGCTTTCATGCGCCGCACCCCCATTCAGAATAGTATTCAATCGGATAGAGGGACAGGTTTTCTCCGGACAGCCGCGCCAGCGCCAGAAAGACGCCGCCGGGATGTTCTTCGATGTTTTTTGAAAGGGCTTCCAAGGTCTGCACCAGACTTTTCGCCTCGGCCCGGTAGCGAACTTCCAGCGGGACGGTCCGCCCGGCGGAATCGGAGAGGGTCATGCGGAATTGCTGGTTAACTTTGTCAAAGGCTTCCGTTTTGCACGCGGCGGGCCGCAGGAAAACCACCCGGTCCGTTTCCGGACCTTCCAGCAGATACGGCTCCAGGTATTGGAACATGGCTGAAAAGTCTGTCCAGCAGAGCTCGGGAGGAAAGACTTCCCAAGGCTTGCCGTTTGCGCCGACGGTCCCCCGGGATTCCTCGGAGGAGGAGAGACGGCGGTCGGCGGTGGCTTTGCCGTGGTCCAGGGAGAGAGTGAGGTTGTAGAGCTGGTCCATGAGGCAGTCCAGCAGGCCCCAGGGGGCCGGGTTGCGGGAGGGTGGACGGCGGCGCCCGCGGCCCTCGTAGAAGGTGGGACGGGCAATGGTGTAGGTGTACCAGCGCCGCTGGTTCAGCTCCCAGAAATAGTAAACGGTTCCGGCAAAGCCGCTGTCGGAGTGGAACTGCCGCTCTCCCAGAAGGGAGAGAAACAGCGGCGGACAGGGAAGGTATTCGTCCCGGAAGGACCCTGCCAGGGAGGGAAGGTCCGCGTCGGGGGCTTCCAGGGCCTTCGCCTGGTGGTTCAGCTCCGCCAGACGAAGAAGCAGGTCTTCCGTACGAAAGGCGGCGCTGCGTTTCAGGGCGCGTTCCAGAAGCGTGGAGAGGGAACGGAGTCCGTTTTCCAGACGGGGAAGGTTTGCGGTATGGCAGAGGGCCGAAAGACGCTGGGCGCTGTCCGGCGCGCCGGGCGAGAGCCGGGAAAGTCCGTTGTCGAGAATCCCGGCGGCCAGTTCCCGTACCGCCAAAGCGGCGGCGGAAACCTGTTCCGGGTCCCAGCGGCTTTCGGAGGTCTTCGTCGGTCCGGCCAGTTCTTCCAGAGTGTGGCGCTCCTTCTTGAGCTGGTAGCAGAGCAGCGCGGCGGCCTTGTGACGGCACAGCTCCCGGCTGCGGCAGGTGCAGGAGGAGTGTTCTAAAGGCGTCAGCAGCTTTACGGCGGCGTCCGGCAGCTCCACCTGCACGATGGAGCCTTCGGAAATAGCTGGCAGGCCGTCCCGGCCAAGGCGGAACAACAGGGAGTGAAAGTTTTTTGCTCCCATGGCCTTGCGGATCTGGTCCGCCGGCACTTCCAGCAGCGGTGACAAATCCGGCGGCGGGGCCTCCGACGGACCGGAACAGCCGCCGTCCTGGGACTGTGTTTTCAGCCACAAAATCGCGGCGACGCGGTGACGGCACATTCCCTGCGCGGGACAGGAGCAGCCGCTGTCCCCCAGGGGGGCGCGGATGACGCATTCCACATCGCCCAGGGCAACTCGTACGGTTTCGCCGTCGGGTGTGGCGGCGGGGGTGAGCCCGGACAGGTCTTTTTTGCCTCGGTTGACAGTGCCTTTGTTGCTGAGGCCCGCAAGGTATTCCTCTCCGGCTTGGGCCAGAGCGGCGCGGAGCGTTTCGGGCAGGTTCAACAAAGTGCTTCCCTCCTTTACTGCATGATCGCGCCGATATAATCGCCCAGTTGTTCCGGCGTCAGCGCGCCGACGAACGCGCCCATCCCCGCCAGCGCGGCGGCGACGGAGCGGTTATACATCGGGTTAGCGTTGCGGTCCAGGGCGGTGAGAGCGGTGAGCTTTGCGCCGCTTTCGAGGATTTCGTTGCAGACTTTGTAGAGCGTCGCCGGGGAACCGCCTTCGCAGAGATCTGAGACCAGTATGACAAGGGTTCGGTGGGGGTTGACGATCAGGGATTGACAGTAATTCATGGCCCGGGCGATATCGGTGCCGCCTCCCAGCTGGACGCTCATGAGGACTTCCACCGGATCGGCGGCGCAGTCGCTCAGGTCCACGACCTGGGTGTCGAAAATGACAAGACGGGTGTCAATCATCGGCATCCGGGAAAAAATACCGGCCATAATGGCGCTGTGAATCACGGCGTCGGCCATGGAGCCGCTTTCGTCGATGGCCATGATGACGCGCCAGGTGTTAAAACGTTTCACGCGTCCGCTGAAGTAGACGTTTTCCAGCAGAAGCTGCCGTTTCTCCGGGTCATAGTGTCGGAGGTTGCGGCGGATGGTTTTTTGAATGTCCAGGTTGCGCATGGAGGGAACGGGATTATTGATGTCCCGCCGGAGGCGTCCGAGAAGGGAGCGCCGGAGGTCCATTTCCATTTTTTGCATCAGCTCTGCGGCAACCTTGGCGATGATCCGCCGTGCGACGGCAAGGACCTGTCCGGTCATTTGAGGCCGCAGGGCCAGGATGGTTTCCAAAAGGGCCTGATTGGGTTCCATACGTTCCAGGATTTCGGGGTCGGTGAGAAGTTCGGTGAGCTGATAACGGTCTAGGGCGTGGCGTTCGAGAACCTGGACGGTCCGCTGTGGAAACAGGGTGCGGACCCGCTGAAGCCACTGCGGAATGGTGAGCTGGCTGGGAGCGGAACCGCCCATTTCCTGATGTTCGTCTTCGCCCGCCTCGCGGCCATAGAGAAAGTCGAGAAGCTGGTCCATTTCCAGGGCCGCGCCGCCGCTTAGCGGGATGGCGGACTGGGCCGGGTCTCCCAGAACCAGACGCCACCGGTTCAAAATCGCGCCTTCGGTCATAAGATCAAACCTTTCTGTTCCTTTTTTCTCGAGAGAAAAAAGGAACCAAAAAAGAGCTTTCGCAAGGCAAAACTATGTTTTGCCGGATATATTCAGAGTTTGGCGGCGGCCCAGGCGTCCAGGGCTTCGGCGTAGGCGTACTGTCCCGGCAGCGCCGGACGACGGCGCAGCTGTTCTGCGGTAGTGCCGTGAAGAGCCGCGGCGCGGCTGGCAATGCGGGATGCCTCCGACGGTGTGAAGTAGCGGAAAGCAAGACGCAGTTCCGGCAGAAGCGCCAGGAAATCGGGTTCCTCCAAGCGGGAAAACAGGTGGTCCAGAGAGGGGAGAAACTGGTCGCTGACCAGAAGGAGGTCCCGCGCCGTGGAGAACAGTCCCCGCAAAAACGAAGCCGATTGCAGCATACGTTCCCGCGTGCCCCGAAGGTAGCCGGTGCAGGCGGTTTCGATTTCATTCCGCCAATCGGGGTCCGCGCCGTAGAGCAGCCCCAGCGCGCCGCCGTGGAGTCCAGGGTGAAGGTCGGGGTCGGAGAGCAGGGCTTCCAGCGCCGAGAGCAGAATCTCCCGCCGGTTTGCAAACGCAGGCCGGGCCGTCAGCTCGTAGAGCAGCGCGATGATGGAGAGACAAGCGTCCAGCTGGTCGTCTTTGATGGCCGCCATGGATGGCAGAAGCGACAGAACTTTTCCGAAGCATTGGTCCAGAAGTCCGGCATAGTCATAGCTGTCCTCCTGACGGTAAAGCCGTCCCATTTCCAATAAAGTGTTGAGGTGTTTGCAGGCGTTGGAGAGAGAGAAAAAGTCGCCGTCACTGGCCGCCAGGGTGCGGAGCTGCTGGTGAAGTTTTCCGGTGAGGTCTTCCAGGCCCATCAGAAAGCCTTGCACAAGCAATTCCGCACCGTCCCCGGCGAGGTTGGCGTCGGACATGCGGCGTTCCAGCTGGAGGACGCAGGCTTCCTCCACGGTGCCGCCGGAAATCGACTGTTCCACCAACGCCGCCATAACGGCACCATCCCAGTGCCAGGCCCAGGTTTCCCGGATAAGGGCGCGGTTTTTCTGATTCGCCAGATCAGGGCCTTTGACGAGCTTGGCAAACGGGCAGCTTAAAAATACGGTGCGGTAGAAAAAACGGCTGATTTCCCGGTGCTTTTGGGAGGAAAAAATGTTCAAAATGGTTTGCTGCTGCTGGGAGGTTTTCAGACGCAGTCCCAAACGGGCGCATTGATTCTGGAAGTCCGCCGCCAGAGGCGGAATGAGTGCGCTGTCGGGCAGCTTGCCGACCTGATTGCCCGTTGTGAACCGCCGCAGAATTTCCAGCGGCAGACAGGTCGCGGCGGCAGCCTCGCCCTTGACGAAGGCGGTCAGAACGCCGTCCCGCAGCTCGTAGAGTCCGGGCTGGCGCTTTCCCCGCAGCCACGCAAGCCCCCGCGCCATGTCCAGGGCGCAGGTTTCGTCGGCAACGGAGAGGGTTTCGCCCTTGTGCCGCAGTCTCCGGCCCACGGAGGCCAATAAGTCCAGCACGGCTTGTCCGTAAGCGCTTTCCGGCGCATCGCTGTGGAGGTACTCCCAAACGCGCTGGTAAAAGCCGGGCGACTGCATACCGCTGGCGTAACCGTTGAGAGCGTCGGCGGCCTCCATGGAATAGATCATCGGATAAACCTGTTCCGCGCCGTTGGGGAAGGTCTCGGCGGGCGGCGTTACGGGCGTGGGGTGCAGGAGTCCCCAGGTGTGAAACCCGCCGGTGACGACGAAAACCCGCTGGAATTTTTTACAAGCGGCGGCAATGGCCTCCGCCATATGAGCCTCCCGGGCAAGACAGCCGTCGTCTTCCAGCTCCTGCGGAGGCGTGTTCTCCCGGGCCAGGACGCAGTATGTATGCATTTGCGCCACAAAATCCGGCGTCTCCATGGAGAGGCTGTTGACCTCAAAATATTTTTCCCAGAATTCGTCAAAGGAACGCAGGCCGGTTTTTTCGCAGAGACGTTCCAGAAATTCGCCGTGACTGAAGTACCCTTCGTCCTGGTACGACCGCCGTTCCCCCGGACGCCGTAAACCGCGGTCCTTGGCGGAGGCCAGGAGGATCTGACCATAAGGCAGGTCAATGAACTTGGCTTCGGCCCCGGCCCTGGCCGCCCAGCGCAGCGCCGCCAATTCCGGAGAACAATCCAGGAAGGGGTAGTAGCATTTATAGAAGGCTTCCTCTTCGCCCAGTAAACCCTTTTCGTCCCGCAGGGCGTAATAGAACGCCAGGGGCGGATGTCCCTCCGGGTCCGTGAGCAGGGGGAGCAGATGGTTCGCGTTTTCCGGTCCCTCCACCAGCACGCAGTCGGGCTGATATGCCGCCAGGGTCCGCTCAAGGTGGAGGGCGCAGGCGGGGCTGTGGTGCCGGACGGGAAAATAGACGCAGGGAGCGGAGAGGTCAAAGGGAATCACTTGAGGGCGCTTCTGGCCTGATAGTACGCTTTCCACGGGCCGCCAACCTCCTCCGCTTTGTCCCGTACCACCGTGGAGAAATATCCACGAAGTTTTTCCAGATCCTCGCCCGGCTCCTGGCCCAGCGCGCCGGTGAGATTGGCAACGAGGGCACGGGGTTCAATTTTGCCGCCGCCGTAGTAGTAAGCGCCCATCATGGTCTGATAGTAGACGGAAACCGCTTCGGCGGTGCTCATGACGGCGTTGGGTTTTTCGATGCGGTGGCCCATGGAGGACACGCCTTCCCGCAGCTCATGAAAGGTGGCGGAGAGGAGTTCGGCGGCATCGTCGTCCGGTTCCATTTCCACGCCGGCGTTTTTCGCCATGGCGGCGGCTTCCCGGAGAATGATTTCCTTTTCCAGCTTCACATCGCCCACGGGCCGGACGGTTTCAAAGTTAAACCGCCGTTTCAGGGCGCTGCTCATTTCGTTGACGCCCTTGTCACGGGTATTCGCGGTGCCAATGACGTTGAACCCCGGACGGGCAAACAACAGCCCTTCGCTGCCCAGCTCCGGAACATTCAGAACCTTGTCGCTCATGACGCTGATGAGACTGTCCTGAATTTCGGCAGGGGTGCGGGTAATTTCCTCGAACCGGGCCAGAATGCCCTGTTCCATGCCGACGTAAAGCGGCGAAGGCACCAGGGCCTGCCGGCAAGGTCCCTGAGCCAGCAGCAGGGCATAATTCCAGCTGTATTTAATCATGTCCTCAGTGGTGCCGGCGGTGCCCTGGATGGTGTTGGTGCTGACCCCGCTGATGGCGGCGGACAGCAGTTCCGACAGCAAGGTTTTTGCGGTGCCGGGTTCGCCCACCAGCATCAGCCCCCGGGAACCGGTGAGGGTGATGATGCAGCGTTCGACCAAGGCGTCGTTGCCCAGGTATTTTTTTCGGACGGTAATTTCCCGTCCCTGATATTCCAGCGGCTTTTTCCGGCCCAGGATGAAATCCCGCACGGCCTTTGGACTGAGCTTCCAGCCCAGGGGTTTGCGGTTTCCGCCGTCCTCCGCGGCGAGGGCGGCAAGCTCATCCTGATAACGTGCCTCCGCCTGGGGGCGAATTTGATTGGTTTGTTCCATAAAAATACAGCGCTCCTCTCGCAGTTGTATACTGGACAAGTATACTATTTTTCCGGCGTTCTGGCAAGAGCCGAAGGGCCGAATTTCCAATAAAAACAGAAAAAAGAGCCTGCAACCCCGTTGCAGGCCCGATTCGACGGTTTTTCAGCGACGGGGGACAATCTCGATCCAGTATCCGTCGGGGTCCATGATGAAATAAATGCCCATTTTCGGGTTATCGAAGCAGACGCAGCCCATGGCGTCATGCTTTTCCCGGGCGGCGGCGAAGTCGTCCGCAGTGAGGGCAAGATGGAATTCGCATTCGCCCAGGTCGTACTTCTGCGGATGGTCCCGGAGCCACGTCAGCTCCAGACGGAAATCGGTTTTGCCGTCCCCCAGATACACCAGGACGAAGCTGCCGTCTTCGGCCTCCTTCCGGCGCACAGGTTCCAGGCCAAGGGCCTCTTTGTAGAACGCAAGGGACCGGTCCAGGTCGGTGACGTTGAAATTGAAATGGTTGAATGTCAGCATAATTGCCGCCTCCTTTTTGGTATGATGAATCCGTCTGCAAGAGCATCATACCAGAAAGAGAGGGGGATGTAAAGGCGCGAAACGGGTCTCGCACATCAATTTTTGTATCATTTATCGAAATCTGGCCGGGAACGGTTCGATTTTCCGTGAAATTTTCCGTCCCGGAGGCGTTGACATTTCCGATTTAACCCGCTAAAATAAACAGCATAAAAATTCACCCGGCCATACGGAAAGGAGGCGGACCCCCCATGACAAAGTTTTGGATGCATACCATGCATATGTCCGCGTCCGCCGCTTGTGCAGACGCTGCGTCCGCCTGCGCCCATACTGCCGGTTCCCGCGTTGTCTCCATTCTGGACGCCATTTTCATGGCGTCCATTATTATTTTCGGCCTTCTGTGCGACTGCGTTCTGGGAGTTCTGGCAATTCTGGCGGTCCTGGGAATTCTGCTGGTATGCGGAAAAGTAAATCCGTCTGAAGCGAGTGCGTTCGCGTAGCTGTCTAGGATACAGCAAAGCGGCTCCGCTTGGACGGCGGAGCTGCTTTTTTGTATAATATTTTATCGCAAAAGGAGAACAGTATGATGAAGAAGAAGTTTTTGAGCATCCTCCTGGCCCTAACCCTCGTGCTGAGCCTGGCCGCCTGCGGCGGCGACTCCGGTTCCGGCAACGGCGGCGATTCCGGGTCCCAGACCTCCGGCGACACCGCCGGCGGCGATTCCACCGGCGATTCCGGTACGGCCCCCTCCGGCGCGGCCTTCAAGCTGGGCGGCACCGGCCCCCTCACCGGCCCGGTTGCTGTCTACGGCCTCGCGGCCCGCAACGGCGCGCAGATTGCCGTGGATGAGATCAACGCGGAAAAGGGCGCGGTTCAGTTTGAGCTGAACTACCAGGACGATACCCACGACGCCGAAAAGGCCGTCAACGCCTATAACAACCTGAAGGATTGGGGGATGCAGCTCTCTCTGGGTTCCGTCACCTCCAAGCCCTGCGAAGCGACCGCCGTCATGAACTTTGAGGACCGCGTGTTTGCCCTGACGCCCTCTGCGTCCTCTCTGGCCACTACCGAGGGCAAGGACAACGTGTTCCAGATGTGCTTCACGGACCCCGGCCAGGGCGCCAAGTCCGCCGAGTATATCGCCACTCAGAATTTAGGCGCCAAGATTGCCGTTATCTGGAAAAATGACGACGTGTATTCCACCGGCATTTATAACACCTTCAAGGAAGAAGCTGCCAAGCAGGGTCTGGAAATCGTTTCCGATACCACCTTCAACGACTCCAACGCCACCGATTTCTCTGTCCAGCTCACCGACGCCCAGAGCAAGGGAGCCGATCTGGTCTTCCTGCCGATGTACTATGACGTCGCGGCCCTGATCTTTGTGCAGGCGAACACCATGGGTTACGCGCCCAAGTGGTTCGGCGTGGACGGCATGGACGGCATTCTCTCCGTGGACGGCTTTGACACCTCCCTTGCGGAAGGCGTCATGCTGCTGACCCCCTTCTCCGCTGACGCGGACGACGAACGCACCAAGAATTTTGTGACCGAGTACCAGAGCCGTCATGGCGAGATTCCGAACCAGTTCGCGGCGGACGCCTATGACTGCGTGTACGCCTACAAGCAGGCTCTGGAAGCCGCCGGCGCAACCCCCGACATGGATGCGGCGACGCTGTGCGACCTGATGATGGAACAGTTCACCTCCATGACCTTCGAGGGCCTGACCGGCGACGGCGCGGGCATCACCTGGGAGAGCACCGGCGCGGTGTCCAAGAGCCCGAAGGGTATGGTGATCCAGAACGGCGCGTATGTCGGTATGGACTAATCTCTTTTACGCTTGAAATCTGCGGAGCGGAGGGCCCGCAAGGTCCTCCGCCCCCGGCGCGTATTGAAAAGCGGCCGGGCATCCGGCGGTTTTCCAATACGCGCGGGAGAACCACACCGAGAGAGGGAAAAGGGTATGAATTTTCTGAATTTTTTAATCAGCGGTATCTCGCTGGGCAGTATTTATGCCATCATTGCCCTGGGGTATACGATGGTGTACGGCATTGCAAAGATGCTGAACTTCGCCCATGGCGACGTGATTATGGTGGGCGCATACATTTGCTTTTTCGCGGCGTCGTCCTTTGGACTGCCTCCCGCGCTGGGAATTCTGGCGGCGATTGCGGTTTGCACCGTTTTGGGTATGGTCGTGGAACGGTTAGCGTATAAGCCTCTGCGGCAGGCACCGTCCCTGGCGGTTCTGATCACGGCCATCGGCGTGAGCTATTTCCTGCAAAACAGCGCCCTGCTGCTGTGGAGCTCCACGCCGAAAATGTTCCCGGCGTTTTTCGTCCTGAAGGAGACGGCGGCGGATGGTAAGGAAACGGTTCGGAACAGTCTTCAGCTCTTTGACGGACGGCTGACCATTTCCTTTGTAACCATCGTGACCATTGTGACCTGTCTGGTCATCATGGCCGGACTGACCATGTTCATCAGCCACACGAAAATGGGCAAGGCGATGCGGGCCTGTTCAGAGGACAAGGGCGCGGCGCAGCTCATGGGCATCAACGTAGACGGCACCATCTCCATGACCTTTGCCATTGGCTCCGGACTGGCCGCGGTAGCGGGCGTACTGCTCTGCTCGGCGTATCCGACCCTGGTGCCGACAACCGGTTCCATGCCGGGCATCAAGGCGTTTACCGCCGCTGTGTTTGGAGGAATCGGGTCCATTCCCGGCGCGTTCCTTGGCGGACTGCTTCTGGGCGTGATTGAAACCTTTGCCAAGGCGTATATTTCGATGCAGCTGAGTGACGCCATTGTGTTTGCGGTGTTGATTATCGTGCTGCTGGTGAAGCCGGCCGGACTGCTGGGCCGGCAGATTCGTGAGAAAGTGTGAGGTGGGAAAATGGCTTCTTTGAATAAAATGAGTAAGGCTTCCCGCCGGAACTATCTGACCTGCGGTCTGGTGATTTTGGCTTATATCCTCCTGCAAGTGATGAGCGGGTCGTTAAGCTCCTCGCTGAAGGGAATGCTGGTGCCAATCTGCGCCTATGTGGTTATGGCGGTTTCTCTGAACCTGACGGTCGGCATTTTGGGCGAGCTGTCGCTGGGACACGCGGGCTTTATGAGCGTCGGCGCGTTTACCGGCGTGGTGGCCTCCACCTTTTTCCAGAACCTGATTCCCTTTGCGCCGCTGCGTCTGGCGCTGGGAATGGCAGTGGGTGCGGCCTGTGCGGCCATAGCCGGGTTTCTGATCGGAATTCCGGTCCTGCGGCTCAAGGGCGACTATCTGGCAATCGTGACGCTGGCCTTTGGCGAAATCATCAAGACGGTTTTTACAAACCTTTACGTTGGTCTGGACAGCTCCGGACTGCATGTGAGCATTTTGGAGGATAATACCGAACTGGCCGAGGGCGGAAAGCTCATTATCAGCGGCCCGATGGGCATGGGCGGTATTGAGAAAATCTCGACTTTTACCGCCGGATTCCTGCTGATTCTGATTACGCTGGCCGTGGTGTTCAACCTGGTGAACAGCCGTGCAGGACGGGCGATTATGGCGATTCGTGACAACCGGATTGCCGCCGAGAGCATCGGCGTCAATGTGACGAAGTACAAAATGATTGCCTTTGTAACCTCTGCAGCGCTGGCGGGCGCGTCCGGCGCACTGTTCTCAATGAATTACTCTACCATTGTTGCGGCAAAGTTCGATTTTAATATGTCCATTCTGGTGCTGGTGTTTGTGGTGCTGGGCGGTCTGGGCAATATGCTGGGTTCCATTGTCGCCGCAGCGGTGCTGACCATTCTGCCGGAGGCCCTGCGGGAGTTTGCCGATTACCGGATGTTGATTTATGCCATTGTATTGATTCTGGTTATGCTGGTGACGAACAACCCGATTCTCCAGGGCTACCTGGGCCGGGTAAAGGGCGTTTTCACCGGGAAACGCGGCAAAAAGGAGGCGGCCTGATATGTTTTCCAAATTGGTACCCGTCCCGTCGGGCAGTCTGATTCCGGACCGGGACATCGGCAAATCCCCGATTTTGGAGTGTATTAACCTGGGCATTACCTTCGGCGGTCTGAAGGCCGTGGAGGACTTTAACCTGACGATTGGCCGTACGGAAATTGCGGGTCTGATCGGGCCGAACGGCGCGGGAAAAACCACCGTTTTCAACCTTTTGACGAAGGTGTATCAGCCCACCAAGGGAACCATTTTGCTGGATGGGCATGATACGCACGGCATGGATACGATTAAGGTAAACCGCGCGGGCATTGCCCGTACCTTCCAGAACATCCGGCTCTTTCAGGATCTGTCGGTAGAGGACAACGTGAAGACCGGCATGGATAATCAGATGACATATAATATGTGGACGGGTATTTTCCGTCTGCCCGGCTTCTGGAAGGAGGAAAAAACCGCCCACGAACGCGCCTTGGAACTGCTGTCCATCTTTAATATGGAGGACCTTGCAAACGTCCGGGCAGGGTCTCTGCCCTACGGCGCACAGCGCCGCTTGGAGATCGTTCGTGCGCTGGCGACGAATCCGTCGCTGCTGCTGCTGGACGAACCGGCGGCAGGCATGAATCCTTCGGAGACGGCGGAGCTGATGGAGAACATTCGGAAAATCCGGGATACGTTCCAGATTGCCGTTTTGTTGATTGAGCACGATATGAACCTCGTTATGAATATCTGCGAAGGCATTTGCGTTTTGAATTTCGGACGGGTTATCGCCAAGGGCAGTCCGGCTGATATCCAGGCGAACCCGGCGGTCATTGAGGCTTACCTCGGAAAACAGAAGGAGGCGTAAGGATGGAAGCGATTTTGAAGGTCGAGGACATCAATGTCTATTACGGCAGCATCCATGCCATTAAAGGCGTATCCTTCGAGGTGGCCAAGGGTGAGATCGTGACGCTGATCGGCGCAAACGGCGCGGGCAAGTCGACAACCTTGAATACCGTCGCGGGGCTTTTGCGGAGCAAAACCGGTTCCGTGACGTTCCGGGGGGAGGACTTGGGTAAAGTGCCTCCGCACAAGATGGTTGCCAAAGGACTTGCCATGGTGCCGGAGGGACGGCGTGTCTTTTTGCAGATGACCACCCAGGAAAACCTGGAAATGGGGGCTTATACCCAAAAGGGCAAGCCGTCCGAGACGGATCTGGAGATGGTGTATGAACAATTCCCGCGCCTGAAGGAGCGGCGTAAACAGGTGGCCGGTACGCTGTCCGGCGGCGAGCAGCAAATGCTGGCCATGGGCCGGGCGCTGATGAGCCATCCGCAGCTGCTGATGCTGGACGAGCCGTCTATGGGGTTGGCGCCGATTCTGGTGGAGCAGATTTTTGAGATCATTCAGAAACTGCACAAGAATGGCACAACGATTCTTCTGGTGGAGCAGAACGCCCAGGCGGCGCTTTCCGTCGCGGACCGCGGGTATGTGCTGGAAACCGGTAAGGTGGTTACGTCGGGCAGCGGCGAGGAATTGCTGGCGTCCCCGGCCATCAAGAAGGCGTATCTGGGCGGCTGACGCCTCACGGTGGCAATTAAACAAAAAAGCGAATCCCGGTCCTTTCTGCATTCAGGCGGAAGGGGCTGGGATTTTTTGGATTTTTCCTTCCGAGGTAAATGATGGAAGGATGTTACAAATTATGATAAAAATAAGATGCGCCGTCTGAGCAAACGAAAAGAGCGGCCGGAGCCGCTCCAGTTCAGGCGTCCAGGGCCGCCCGCGCGTGGCTGAGAAGAATCTGCCGTACCGCCGCCAGTTCCCCCATCCCCCGCAGGATGCACTCGACGGAATAACCGGCCTGTTCAAAGGCGGTCTTCCAGGGTCCTGCCATGTCATGGTTTGCGTGGTCTCCCGCGACGATCATCAGCGGCAGCAAGGCAGCCCGCTCGTACGCGCCGCCCTGCACCATTGTAAGGAGGTCCTGCAAATCGGGCTTTGCCTCCACGGTGCCGACGAAATAATTGGCGTAACCGTTTTCGGCAAAAACCCGCTGCAATTTTATGTAAACGTCATTCGAAGCCGCCTCCGTCCCGTGGCCCATGAGACAGACTGCCGTTTTGCCGTCGTCGAAGGGCGCGGCAGCGTCGGCCATGGCCCGTGCGACGGCCTGGAAATCTTCATCCGAGGTCAGGAGAGGCTTGCCGATAGTAAGCGTCTCGAAGGCGCCGCGGCAGCCGTCAGCTAAGTCTATGACGCGGCGGTATTCCAGGCCGTCGACAAGCAGGGTAGGCTGAAGCGTTAACTTCCGTACGCCATTTTGGACGGCGCGTTCCAGGGCCTGCGAGACATTGTCAATCACAACCCCCTCCTGTTTCCGGATTTGGTCCAGCACCCGCTGGCTGGTAAAGGCACGCCGGACGGTCAGCATTGGAAAGGCGGCTTCCAGAGCGTCCTCGATGGCCCCGATGGTAAGGCGTCGGTTTTCCCGGAAGCTGGTGCCAAAACTCACCACCAGCAATTCCGCTTCACCGATGCCGTTTTGATTGCGGGGGTTGTCCGGGACGGCGGCAGAAAAAACAAGTGTATTCATAGGCAATTTTCCTTTCCTTCACAGCATCCGTGCAAAGCGGTCCAGAGCCTCCGAAATCTTGATCTGCTGCGGACAGACGCGTTCACAGCTCCGGCAGGCAATGCAGGCGTTCGGCCATTTTTCTTTCGACAGCGCTGCCAGCCGCATCGGCGCCAGGAAGCCGCCGCCGGTGAGGCTGTGTTCGTTGTACAGTCCAAGGAGCATCGGGATATCCAGCGCCTGGGGGCAGTAGTTCACGCAGTAACGGCAGGCGGTACAGGGCACGGTTTTGCTGCCCAGCAGCTCCGATGCCGCGGTTAATAAGGCCGTCATTTCCGTTTCCGACAGCGGCGCGTCCGTGGAGAAGGTCGCAAGGTTGGCGTTGAGCTGTTCCAGGTTCGACATTCCCGAAAGAATGACCGTCACGCCGGAAATTGCCTGCAAAAACCGGAACGCCCAGCCAGGAATCGTTTCATCGGGTCTTACGGCGGCCAAATGTGCGGCCTGTTCGTCCGGGAGCGACGCGAGATGTCCGCCCCGCAGGGGTTCCATGACCCAAACCGGGATGTTCCATGACCGCAGAAGTTCGACTTTCGCCTTGGCGTCCTGGAAGGTCCAGTCCAGATAGTTCAGCTGAATTTGACAGAATTCCATGTCCCTGCCGTAGGCGTCCAGGAAACGCTTCAGAACCTCCATGCCGCCGTGAGCAGAGAATCCCAGGTGTTTGATACGCCCGTTGGTTTTCTGCTCTTTCAAATAGTCGAAGATTCCATATTTTGGGTCGAGATAAGCGTCAATGTTCATCTCGCAGACGTTGTGAAACAAGTAGAAATCAAAGAAATCGACCTGACACTTTTCCAGCTGCCGGTTGAAAATCTCCTCCGCCTTGTCCATGTTGGACAAATCATAGCCGGGGAATTTGTCGGCAAGATAGAAGCGGTCCCGCGGGTGGCGCCGGAGCGCACGCCCTAAAACCAGCTCGGAGTTGCCGCCGTGATAGCCCCAGGCGGTGTCGAAATAGTTGATGCCCTGTTCCAAAGCGCGGTCCACCATCTCGAAAGCGGCCGCTTCGTGAATGGCGTTGTCCTTGCCGTCCATAACCGGCAGACGCATTGCGCCCAGGCCAAGCGCAGAGAGCTGTAAACCATGAAATTCTTTGTAGATCATAAAAATTCCTCCTGAATTTATATAGCAGAATGTAATTATATCACAAATCCTCTCAGAAAACAAATGCTTCTGCTGTTAGGAAATGCCCGCCCCTGCGGCGATATAATTGGAATGGCAAATAAAAAACGGAAAGGTCACATAAAAAACCGGGAAAAATTTCTCCGCAATGAAAAAAATACCGCATCTGAGCCGTGTATAAAGTGAAGGGAGTTGAAGAGCATGGTTCCATTTGGTACCGATGAAACCATCCGCCGGATTGTGGCGGAATACAGTCCGCTGCTGCTGCGGCTGGCCTGCACCCGCCTCCGTTCCACGGCCGACGCGGAGGACGCCGTACAGGAGACCTATTTGCGGCTTCTGACCACACAGCCGGTTTTTCGGGACGCCGCCCATGAAAAAGCGTGGCTGATCCGAACCACCCTTCACCGCGCCAGCGACATCCGCCGGGGGGCGGAACGCCGAAACCTTCCTCTGGAGGAGGCGGCACTGGAAGCAGCTTCCGACGACCCTCACAGCATCCTTCTGGACGCCGTGCATGCCTTGCCGGAGAAATACAGCGCCATCATTCATCTCCACTATTACGAGGGTTATGCCATCAAGGAAATTGCCAAACTGCTGGGTCTGCCTGCCGCTACGGTAGGCACTCGCCTGGCCCGCGGCCGGGAGCGGCTGCGGCAGCTGCTGAAGGAGGATGTATTATGAATCGAGATTCCTATCGCGACGCCTTTGATTCCCTCTCCTTTTCCGCCGGATTTGAGGAGCGGACGGCAGAGCTGCTGTGCCAGCGTGCCCATGAACTGGAAAAGGAGCGTAACAACATGAAGTTAACAAAAACCAAAAAAACAGCGGTACTCATTGCCGCCTGCATTGCATTACTGGTCGTTTCAGTTTCCGCGGCGGTAATGCTGCTGTCTCCGTCGGAGGTGGCGGATCTTCACAACCAGCCCTTACTGGCGGAAGCGTTCCAGACGGACGACGCGATTCTGCTGAACGAGACCGTCGAAAGCGGAGACTTTTCAATCACGCTGCTGGGCCTGGTTTCCGGGGAAAACCTGGACGTTTTGAACCAGGACCTGGACGCGACGCATACCTATTCGGTATTGGCGATCCGGCGTCTGGACGGCGAGCCTCTGGATAACACAACCTTCGATTTCATGCAGTACACCATGACGCCTCTGGTGGCGGGCTACCCGCCGACGGCGGTCAACAACTGGACGCTGGACTCCGGGGCCAGCGGCTGTGCGAAGGACGGCGTATATTATTACCTGCTGGATAACAAGAATTTGGAAATGTTCGCGGACCACACGGTCTATATGGCTTTCTACGAGGGCTTCGCGCCGAACAATTCCACGTTTACCGTAGCGGACGACGGGAGCATTTCCTTTGCGGACGATTTTGAGGGCGTACACGCGCTGTTCACGCTGCCGCTGGACCCGTCGAAGGCGGACCCCGCCGCCGCGGAAGCCTTTGTCGAAGGCACCGGCATGACCGGCTGGAGCAACGAGCCCAGCGGTGAGGAATACAACACCAATGTGCAGGAAAATGAAGACGGCAGCCAAACGATCATGATTACACCTGCGGGAGAACAGGATTCGATGAATAATGCCTTTACTGCGGAAACATTTGAAGAGTATATTCAGGAGGAACGAGTCCGTATGCAAGCCGAGGTAGAGGCGGGCGTACTCTCCCAGGAAATGTGTGACAAAACCATCCGGGAGTTGGAAAAAACCCTTGCCGGTATTCGGGACGGCTCCACATTTGCCGCGCTTTTGGAGGACGGTTCCTTGTTTACCGGAACAACTTCGCAGGATGCTCAAGCAGAGTGGCAGCAAAGCGAAGACGGCGTTTTGGCGGTGATTCATTAAATGAAGCGGCGAAAGCCGGGTTCCTTGCGGAATCCGGCTTTCACGCGCCGCGCGGGGCGTGCATAGGCTGTGGTATCTGCTCAAAAGGAGGCCGCGCGTATGGTAACGGTCAGCTTGTGTATGATCGTAAAAAACGAGGCGGAGGTACTGGGCCGCTGCCTGGAAAGCGTTGCAGGACTGACGGATGAGATTATTATAGTAGACACCGGTTCCGC
This sequence comes from uncultured Oscillibacter sp., assembly GCA_947382875.1. Classification (GTDB taxonomy): domain Bacteria; phylum Bacillota; class Clostridia; order Oscillospirales; family Oscillospiraceae; genus Oscillibacter. The sequence continues at coordinate 17,268 of CANDBG010000009.1, forward strand.
CGACGGCACAAAAGAAGTCGCTGCCCGGTTTACGGACCGAATCTACGAATTTGCCTGGACGGACGATTTTTCCGCCGCCCGAAACTACGCCTTTTCCCTGGCGGAAATGGACTACTGCCTCTGGCTGGACGCCGACGACATCCTGCTTCCGCCGGACCGGGAACGGTTTCAGGCGTTGAAAGAAACGCTGTCCCCCACCACATCGGTAGTTATGGCGAAGTATAACACCGGCTTCGACGCCGCTGGAAATGTCTCTTTTTCGTACTACCGGGAACGTCTGATTAAAAACCGCGCGGGATTTTGGTGGAAAGGGGCCGTCCACGAGGCCATTGAACCGGCGGGGGAAATGGTCTATGCTGAGTTTGCCGTCACGCACCGCAAAACGCGGCTTTCCGACCCAAACCGAAATCTGCATATATACGAAAAGCTGCTGTCGCAGGGCGTGACGCTGGAGCCGCGTCAGCAGTTTTACTACGGGCGGGAGCTGTTCGATCACCAGCGCTATGAGGAAGCCCTCCGCGTCTTCGGGGAGTTTTTGGCGGAGGGCCAGGGCTGGCGGGAAAACAACATTGACGCCTGTCGTCTGCGGGCGCTTTGCCTGGAACACTTAAACCGATATGACGAAGCGGCTCCGGCATTGCTGCAAAGCTTTGTGTACGACCGTCCCCGCGCGGAAATCTGCTGTGAGCTGGGACGCTGGTTTTTCCAGCGGGACGACTGTAAGACTGCCGCGTATTGGTACGCGATGGCGCTGCTGTGTCCGCAGGACGCCCAAACCGGCGCGTTTGTTTTTCCGGACTGTTGCGGCTATCTTCCCTGCTTACAGCTTTGCGTTTGTTTCAGCCGCCTGGGCGACCAGGAGCAGGCGGAGCGTATGAATGAGCTGGCGGCGTTATTCAAGCCGGATTCACCGGAGGTCCTGCACAACCGCGCATGGTTCCAGGGACGGAAAGGCGTCTGAAAAAGGGAAACCGCCGTATCCGGTTGGATACGGCGGCCGTTTTTATTGTACGACATTTTGTGCAAACCGTGTGAGAATTACCGCAACTTGCGCCCGTGTTGCGTTTCCAGCGGGCGAGAGGGTCGTGGTGCTGGTGCCGTTGATAAGCCCCTGGGCGTTGGCCCATTGAATCGGTTCCACGGCATAGTTTGCAATCTGCGCGGCGTCGAGATAACCGTTCAGGTCGGCGCGGGCGCTGGTGTCGCGGCCCTTGTACCGCGCATAACGGAACAGGAACGCCGCCATTTGTTCCCGGGTAATCGGGTTGGACGGAACGTGGCGTCGTTATAGCCGTTGACGATGCCGTTGGCCGACGCCCAGGCCACCGCGGAGGCGTAGTAGGCCGCAGGAGAAACGTCCGTGAAATTGGACAGGCCGGCGGCGGGGGAACCTTCCAGACGGTATAATATGGCGACAATCATACCACGGGTAGTCGTTCGGTTAGGCGTAAACGTGGTGTTGGAGGTGCCGTTCATCAAGCCGTTCCGGTAAACGTACTTCACGGCGTCATAGCACCAGTCGGAGGGGGAGATGTCTGTAAAGGGCAGAGGCGTTTCGTCCTCGCTGGTTTTGAAAAGGGCTTCGACCTCCACGTCAGAACTGGGCATCACGAAGGTATATCGGTGGTTTCCGGCGGACGTGAGCGACACCTCACGGTTTCGGCTGTCCTTCACCGTGAGACGGTCCAGCGTGTAACCCTTGTCCGGGGCTGCGGTAACGGTAATGGTTTCGCCTGCCGCGGAGGGGTTGGGCCGCGCTTCCGCCGTACCGTTTTTCGCCGTCAGAACGCGGACGAAGTAAGTGTTTTCAGGGTCGCCGCTGCTGGAGGTAATGTCTGTTTTGCCGCCGGTGTCCAGAGCTTTGAGGTTCTGGTCCAGAAGAATCAGGTCGACCTGGTTCGGAAGCCCGCAGTCGCCGGCTGTATCCAAGGAGCCAAGACGCAGGGTGCGTCCGTCGTTGAGGACGCCTTCTTCTGCGCAGATATAAACGGTGACAACGGTTTTTCTCCCGGAGACCTTCACTTTACAATCCGGGCTGTACGCCCCGTCAATATCACACTCAAACGACGTCTTGGGGAACTCACCGCTGAAAGTCAGCTCGGCCTGAATGGCATACACCTTATTTTCCAGGTTTTCCAGGGTCAGGAGGATGCTGCTGCCGTCGTCGCGGCAGGCCAGCACAGGGGTACGGCTCTGGGCTGCCGTTACCGGCAGCGCACAGAGCAGGCATAAGGCTAAAAGGCCCGATAGTATACGCTTCATTCGCCTACCTCCAATACAATGGCGGGCAAGTCCGTGCCGCCGGGTGTGTTGATCCAGAGGGTTTCCGCGGTAACGCGCTGGCTTTCCGCAGAGTCGGGGATATCCGTCCGGGAGAGAACCGCACGCATTTCCGTCGGCAGCAGGTTTGCAACATCACAGCCGTTTAATTCGCCTTGCAGTTCCGCTTCGCACTGAACGTCGGGAATAAAGATGAAGATGCCGTCGCTGATGTCGCTGACTTCCCCGTCTTCGGGAATTTCCGCAAACAGAAGGGCACGGCCAGCCAGCGGACGTTCCTCTGTGGTTACATTGACAGCGCCTGTACCGTCGTCGCCGGGTTCGAGGACTGCGTGCGTAAAGCGTCCTTGAATCTGCACGGTTTGGAAAACCGGGTCTCCGCGATAGGTGCCGGTGACGATCAGGGTTCCGGCAGGGATGGTAGCTGTTCCGGTGGTGGTTTGATATGTGTAAGCGTTAGCCAAAACGCCCACGGAGCCGGTTTCGAGGAAAGCCACGTCGTCCCCGGCATAGCTGATGAGCTGGATATCTGCGTCGGGAACCGATGCAGGCACGCCGGTAATGGTAATGGTTTTTGCGTCATAGGTCCAGATACGGGTATCATCACCGTTGGTTCCTGGCTTCCAGAAGTAGACAAGATAGCTATTCGCATCATCCACGGCCTGATTGCCTTCGCTCCAGTTTCCGGTACGGGCAGTGATGGCGTCGCGGACTTCACCGGCGCTGCTGTCTTCACCGACATTCGATACAATCTCTACGGTGTATGCACCATCTGCGGGTATGTTTTCTCCGGTGAGCTTCAAACCAGAAACAGGAGTTTCGTTTTCAAACGCAATGGTTACGGTATCGCCATCCCGCGTCATCGTATACTCGTCCGCGGGAACAGTTTTATCGTAAGCAATCCGCAATTCGTCAGCCTCTGCTGCGGCGAAGCAGTTGCCAAGCACATCGTAAGCCTTGACGCTGTATGTGTAGGTCCGGTGGTTTGCGGAACCAATCACATCCTCATACTCGCCGGTCGTGGTGAAGCCGATAGGCACGCCATTCCGAAGGATTTCAAAGCCCTGCAAGGTTTCTCCTGTGAGACTGGAAGTAATGTTCAAGGCAACATCCTTGTCATTTGCCAGAGATGCCGTAACGGAAACCGTTCCGTCAGCAGGCTGCGTGCCATTCAGACGCGCCCGGCGGCTCTGGTCGTTGAGGTACCAGACTGCACGGGTTTCGTCGGGGTATTTTGCGAGGGCTTCCTTTGTGCTGTCGGAAAGGGTCATGCCCCAGCGGGTAAAGAACTCTGTGAGATTCCGGTCTGCAATGGCGGAAGCGGTCCGGGCCACGCGGTCCTGATAGTTTTCCGCGTCCTGGAAATACTCGCCGGATTTCCACGCCTTAAAGAAGCGGTTGTAAAAATCCAGGGGATTATCGCCGTCAGCATAAGCAAGGTGGAGCTGCCAGTAAAGACCAAGCTGGGTGAAAACATCGTTGGAATCTCCGGGGTAGCCCTGGGCAACCTTGGTAAAGATGGTCTGATATTTGCCGCTGGCTTCCAGGCGCGAGGTCAGGGTGTTCTGGTTTCCGTCGAAGGTCTGGACCATAAGGGAATAGATATTGTTGGTAATTTCGGCTTTGCCGAGCTTATCCATGTTGTGTCCGACCTCGTGCGCAATGCCCCAGCCAAAGAGCTGATTTGCAGCGGCGCTTGGGTCCATAGCCGCAATCGGCTTGCCGCAGACCATGCCGCCGCAGGAGCCGTAGCCGATGCCGATATGATTTCCGGCGGCGTACATGAACGCGCCGCTGAACATCTGCATACAACGGATATTCTGCCGGGACTGCATATCGTTTCGGTCGTAGGTGTTGTCAATGCCTTGGGTAGTGTTGCAGATATGCATGAGATCTTCCCAGGCCAGGACGGTCTGATAAAGGGTCTCCACCCGTTCGGCACGGTCCAGGCCGCTGGCGTCCAGGACTGCCGCCGCAGGCAGGGAGAGCAGTACCGAAGGTGTGGCAATTTCCGTGACGTTGAGACAGTTGGTGGTTTTGTTGGTGCTGTTGATATTCTGGGCAGAGACATAGGCCTCCAGCTCATCCACATATGTACCGATAACATCTCGGATAACGGCGGTTTGATTATACCAATCGGATACATCCAGAAGGGGGATATCCGCAGCCCGGCGGACGTGCAGCTGAATACTTTCCGGGTTGGCCCCGCTGTATGTAAAGTACAGGCTGCCTCCTCTGGGGGTGTTCTGGCTGCCGATTTTAGGAATTTTCAAGATGTTCCGTCCATTTTCGAGCGTCCCCGCCTGGGCGCGCCACGCGGAGGCTTCCGCGTTGAACTGGGAGGCGTAGACCGTGATTTTCTCTCCGGCCGGGATACCGGAGGCATAGACAGTGATTTCGTCGCCGGCCTTAGCCGCTGCGCCAAGGGGTTGAAGATCGCTGCCGCTCTGTTTGTACTGGGTGCTGTCCGCGCCGGTGCTGCGGGAATCGATGCCCTCAATTACGGCGCCGCTGCTGGAACCGTCAAGAAGTTCCTCAGCGAGAGCCAGCTCGTCCGCGAGGGCCTCCAGATTCATGTAATAATTCTTTTCGTCGCTGTTCAGCCGCGCGCGCAGGGCGTCGATTTCCGCCTGGGTTACGCCGGGCTGCAGGGACAGGCGAATATCGTTGCTGAACAGCTTGGCGATATCGTCCGGCAGGCAGTGTTCCGGATCGTATTTCATAAACATCAGCTCAGAGAGGCTGATTGCGTTATAGCCCGTCGGTTCGATGGTGATTCCGATTTTCACAATGTTTTCCACCGGTCCAAAGGGCAGAATTGCAAATTTGGTGACAGCGGGGTTGTTCCGAACAGAGAGCCAGGTGTGCTGGTCGTTGGCGAGGCCGCCCTGGTTGGGCGTCGGAGCCACAAGAGTGCCTGGACCGCTGAGATCATCGCCCTCCTGCCAGACGACGACAGAATAAACCCGCAGGTTCGAGGGATAGCCGCCATCCAGACGGGGGACCCAGATCACGCTGGTCAAGTCCACAGGCTGGTTGAATTCCGCGAGAACCTGATTGCTAAGGGACCAGTTGCCGTCGTTGTAGGACTGCGAGGTCCAATGGGTGCTGAAATCGCCGTCGGCCATATTCTCCGGGCGGAAGGGATTCGAGGAAGGATGGGAGGTCGGGGACACATTGTTGGGATTTTTCAGCCAGACCTGTTTGATGTCCTTCCAGTCCAGGACGCCCTCTGTGGGAATGCCCTCCGGACGGCTGTAATCCACCGCTTGAGGGATTCCCTCTGCAATCCGGGATTTGCCGCTGACGCCCACGTCATTTCCGGCGATCAGGTAAATGGAATATTTCACGCCGTTTACGAGATTGTTCAAGGTGGTCGTGGTTGCGGTCATTTTCTCGCCCCACTGCTGGAAGCTGGCTTCCGATTCGGCTTTGTAGTAAAGCTCATAGAAGGTAGCGCCCTCAGATGCTTTCCAGGAGACATGCAAAGCGCTGTCCAGCTCGCTGACGGAAATCATATCGGGCGCATCAGGCGCTTTTGCGGGCTGCGGCTGGGCCTCCACCACGGCGGAGGTTTTGCCTTCCCACGAGCCGTCGTAGGGTGTGACGGTAAAGCAGTAAACCTTCAGGTTTTCCAGTCCCGTGATCTCTGCCTGCGGGACGTTCACCCGAAGGGATTTCTTGGCTTCGCTGGCATCTTTGAGCCAGTAATCGACACGGTAGCCGGAGATGTTCGGAAGCGCAGTCCAGCGGAGATTGACGCGTTCGTCGCCGGGCACGGCGGTCAGACCGCGAATTTCGCTGTTAGACTGCACAGGATTTTCCGGGACAATATCCTGGATAAACTGGATTGATTCCACAACCACGAATCCGCCGCCCTCGGCGCGGGTGACGGTAATGGTAATTTCCTTGACGGGAACCCGCCGTCCCAGTTTGATGGTCACGACGCCGCTGCCCGGCTCGGCGCTGATGGCGTGGACATTGGCAGGAGTGGAGTTGTCGAAGGAAACCTTTTCCTCGCTGCCGTCGTCATAAGTGACCTTTACGGTGCCTTCCAGAATTTCGCCAGGTCCTTCGGGGGAGAAGATTTGGATTTGTTCCATCTCCACAGCCTCATCCAAGGCGACGGAGAATCCAACCGGTCCGTCAGCGGCGGAAAGGGTTACGGTGTTGCCGTTGTCCCATAAAAGATCGTTCAGATTGCCGGAAAGCACGGTTACGCCGTTGTCCAGACGAACAGCGTCCTCGGGGAATTCCAGCAGAACAGTGTCGCGGATTTCCGCCTGTCCGGAGGCTTTCAGGTTACGATTAACCGCAGCGAGGTCATAAATGTCAATACGCCCGTCGCCATTGAGGTCGTATTGTTCCAAATCCTGCTGTTTTTCGGAGGCAAGGGCCTCAGCGAGCTGCTCCCGGTCGCGGCTGGTGACGCGCCCGTCGGCGTCCACGTCGCCAAGGGTAAGGGTGGAGTCGCCGGTGCCGAGGGTGACGTGCTGGGAGAATTTGCCCAAGTCAACCTGCTGGGTGTAAGGCGTACAGCCGTCGCCGGTGAATTCCAGGGTATACGCGCCTTGCGGAAGGTTCTTGACGGAGAAGTTAAGATACCCGGGCCAGTTTCCGCCTCCGAGGTCTCCGCCGTCGGAGTTGCGGAGGGTGGTGGTCGCCGGATAATCGCCAAGGCGGATGCCGTCATCCGTACGATTCAGGGGCAGCACGCCCAAAGAGCGGCTGTCGTGGAACAGCTCCACCTGGAAATTACGTTGTTTCAGACTGCTGAGATTTTGCGGGAGGTCCAGGCGGACCGTGCCGGAGATGGTGCCGGTAATGTCGTTTTTCGCTGCTCTGGCCGCCGGAAGGGCCGGTACGAGCAGCGCCGCCGAAAGAAGCAGGGCGGCCAATCGTTGTCGCAGGTGCATAAAAATACGTCTCCTCTCTGAAGTGCCGCGAGGGGCGGCGTTATGGATTTCCGTATGAAGATTATACCAACTCCCGCAGGATTTGACAACTGCAAATTTGTTTGTTTTCGAAGAAAAAACGCCCTGGACGAACCATCAGTGGCATGAGGTTAAGCCCAAGGCTTTAATAAAAACACATCAGTTTGATTTCCTGATGGGACTGGGGTGTTTTGAAAATATAGTTCTTTCTAAAGAAATGCCCTCTAATTTATCATTTTTGAAATTTATGTCTGCAATTTTCCTGCTCCAACAAGGGACATCCGGGAATATCAGGTCCGCAGACAACCCTTTCTGTATCTAACAGCTTTCTCATTTCATCCGACAATTCCAACAGAACTTCTTTTTGTACGTCATAGTGCATAAAGTAGCCTTTTTTTTCGCCGGCAACGAGCCCTGCTTCTCTCAAAACTTTCAAATGCTGTGAAATGGTGGCTTCTGAGAGTTTTAGTATTCTTGCCAGCGCACGTACACAGTAGCTGCGTTCCAGCAAAAGCCTTAACATTTTGTACCGGGTATCATCAGCCAACGCTTTCAGGACGATCATTGTGTCCACGATCTCACCTCCAACGATATCTATTATAATCTTTGATTCGTTGCTGGTCAAATTAAATTTTAAAAATATCTGATTTGGTATTAACTTAATCAGATTATCGTGCTATATTTAATTAGGCAAACGCAAAATTAAATACAGGAGGTTCTATTATGGCAGAAGGAAAGAAATGCTTTTTTGAGCTGTCTGAGGACAAACGCAAAGCTCGCTGTGAGCGGTATGTTAAATCGGATTGTCATTTTCGCGCAATGAGGCGGCACACGGCAGAATTTTCTTGTTCTCCGTGTTTCCGGCGCAGAGCGTCCGCGCCGCTTCATATGTATCGGACCTGTGGCGGCATGGGGAGGCTGCTGTGCGGCAGCGAGGACAGGGGGCCGCTGGGAAAGGCTTTCTCTGACTTGCTCCAAACCGAGGAGGGGAAGCGGTTCAGAGAGATGTTTTGTGAATCCATCCGCCCTCAAAGGATGTGCACAGATCCCCCTGCGGAATCCGGTTTGCCGAAAAAGGGGGCCAACACGACAAGAATCGCCGTTCCCTATGAGAATGGAACGATTCGCCCTTCTTTTGGCGGTGTGCAGGAATTCAAAATTTACGATGTGGCAGATAAAAAAATCGTTGCGGAAAAGGTTATCGACAACGGCAGGACGATTCATGCTGATTTGGTTTGCTTCCTTGCGTCCAACGAAACAGACGTTGTGATTTGCCAAAATATCGGCTCCAATGGATATGATTTCTTCCTGAAAAATCATATCAAAATTTATATTGGAGCCAGCGGGCCGGCTGACCAAGCTGTGCAGTCGTTCCTGGACGGAACGCTCGACTTGAGCGCGGAGCCATCCGGCTGCGGGAACGGCTGCGGCAGCAGCGACAGCCTTCCCGACCGACGAGACGTTTAATCCCCGGATTTTCAGCCGCGGACGCGAAAAAACTGGCATGATTGTTCAGAAAAATGTAAGATCATTCCTGAAAAGCTTATAAAAACAAGGCGTCGCTCTCGGTTCTGCAATCGAGAGAGGCGCCTTGTTCTTTGCGGAGGAAAGACTTAGCCTTATGACATTGGATGAACCATCCAAAACATTTTGCACAAAAATCAGAGGTTGTGCCTCCAGACGACCCGGCGTTTCCAGATCGAGGGGGCGAAAAGAAGAATCATCGGGAAAATTTCCAGGCGTCCAACCAGCATATCAAAGGACAAAAGGAGTTTGGAGGCGTAAGTGAACTGGGAGAAATTGCCCATCGGCCCCACCAGCTCCAGGCCGGGTCCGATGTTGTTCATGCAGGAAATTACCGCCGTGAAGGTCGTAATCAAATCGAACTGTTCCAGGGAGAGCAGAAGAAAAGAGACCGTCATAATCAAGAGGTAAACCGTGAGGAAGTGGTGAACACCGCGGACGCTTTTATCGGTAAGGGGTTTTCCCTCGAAGCGAATCGGGGAGACGGCGTTCGGGTGAAGCATTTTGCGCATATCGCCCCAGGAGGCTTTCAGGAGAATGACAATCCGGGCAACCTTGATGCCGCCTCCGGTAGACCCGGCGCAGGCGCCGAAGAACATCAAAACCACCAGAATTCCCTTGGAGAACGTCGGCCAGAGGTTGAAATCCGCCGTTGCATAGCCGGTGGTGGTGATGATGGTGGAGACCTGGAAAAAGGAGTGCCGGAGGCTTTCCAGGAACGAACCGTAAAGATGTAGGATATCCACAGCAATCGCCAGAACCGCCGCCGCAACAATCAGAAGGTAAGCGCGCAGCTCTTCGGAACGGAACACGTCCCGGAAGCGTTTGATCAGCAGGAAATAATACAGGTTGAAGTTCACGCCGAACAGGAGCATGAAAATGCCGATTACCACGTCGAAATACGGGCTGTCATAGGCCCCGACGCTGAGGTTCCGGCAGCTGAAACCGCCGGTGCCTGCGGAACCGAACGAGTGAATGCAGGAATCGAACAGCGGCATACCGCCCAGACAAAGAAGAACGATTTCCAGCAGCGTCATGGCCAGATAAATACCGTAGAGAATTTTCGCGGTGTCGCTCATGCGGCTGACCAGCTTGCCCACAGACGGTCCAGGCATTTCCGCGCGTAAGATGTGCATTCCGTGGCCGTCGGTCATCGGAAGAACCGCCATCACAAACACCAGCACGCCCATACCGCCGACCCAGTGTGTAAAGCTGCGCCAGAACAGGCCGCTCCGGGTAAGGGATTCGACTTCGGTCAGGATGGTTGCGCCGGTTGTGGTAAAACCGGAGACGGTTTCAAAAAACGCGTTGACAAAATTCGGAATATCGCCGGAGAACACAAAGGGCAGCGCGCCAAAAAGAGACATTCCCACCCACGCCAGGGCCACAACGGCAAAGCCGTCCCGGGCGTAGAGAGCGGTTTGTTTGGGCTTGCGGCCCAGCAGCAGACCGGCGGCGGTCAGGGCAAGCATGGTTTCCAGAAACGGAAGCGTGGACTCGCCATAGACCAGCGCGGTTCCCAAAGGGAGGAGGAGCAGGACCGCTTCCGTCCAGAGAATACGGCTGATGACGTAGCGGATCATTTGATAATTCAAGAGGTTTCGCCGCCTTTACTGCAAAATATCGGTGATATCCTGAAGGGTTTTGTCTGTGGTGACGACAATCACATCGTCAAAGGGGTTCAGGGCATCGCCGCCGGAGGGAATCACAATGCGTCCGTTCTGCCGCACGATGCCCGCCAGCAAAATACCATTACGAAGTTTCAGGTCTTTCAGCGGCACGCCGGCAAACGATGCGTTGGCAGGGACGCCGAATTCCAGGGCCTCGACCTCACCGTCGACCAGACGGTGTAAGGTCTTGATTTTTGCGCCGGCAGCGCTTTCCATGGCACGGACATACTGAACAATCAGCTCCGTGGTGGTGGAACGGGCGGAAACCACGCTGTCGATCATGCCGTTGGACACCAGGTCCACCAGGGACTTTCGGTTGATCTTCGCCACAACCTTACAGCCTCCGGACTGCTTTGCGGCGCAAATGGACATCAAAATGTTCGCCTCGTCAATGCCGGTGATGGCGACAAAAGCGTCGGTTTGCTGAATGCCTTCCTCCTGGAGAAGGTCGGTGTCGGTTCCGTCGCCGACGATCACCAGAGCTTTCGGCAGCCGCTCGGCCATTTGAATGCACCGCTGTTCGTCCCGGTCGATGATTTTGACAGACATTCCCATCTTGAGCAGTTCCGAGGCCAGATAGTAACAAATCTTGCTGGCTCCGACGATCATAACGGAAGATGCCTTGCTGCGGAATACGCCCAGGTGCCGGAAGAACTGCGCCAGCTGTTCCGGGGAAGAGGTGAGGTAAATTTTGTCACCGCTTTGCAGCACGAAGTCACCGGAGGGAATGATGGTCTGTCCCTGCCGGGACACGGCGCAGATCAGCACCCGAACCCGGACGCTGCGGTACAGGTCAGCGAGCTGGACGCCGTGGAGGGTGGAATTTTCCGGCAGGCGGTATTCCACGAGCTCCAGCCGTCCCTTGGAAAAGGATTCCACTTTCATGGCCGCCGGGAAACGCAGTACCCGGGCGATTTCGCGTGCGGCGGCGCGTTCGGGGTTGATGGCCATGGAGAGTCCCAGTTCTCCCCGCATAAAGCGCAGCTGCTTTTCATATTCCGGGTTGCGGATACGGGCGATGGTGTGGCGGACGCCCAGCTTCTTTCCCACAAGACAGGCGACGATATTCAGCTCATCGCTGGAAGTGGTCGCCATAAGCAGTTCCGCCTTGTCCACCTCGGCCTCCTGCTGGACGCTGTAAACGGCGCCGTTGCCGCAGACGCCCATGACGTCGTAAACGTTGATAATGTTGTCGATCAGCTTTGCGTCCTGGTCAATGACGGTAACGTCGTGACCATCGGCGGAAAGCTGCTGCGTCAGGGCGAGGCCTACTTTGCCTACCCCCACAATGACGATATTCATATACCGGCCTCCCTGCGCCAAAACGCGGCGCTTGTATCGGATTGAGATTGTTACCGATTATAGCGGAACTTCCGGCGAAATGGAAGCCCCTTCCGGGAAAATTTTGCAGGAGGGGCGGAAGGTCTACAAAAAAATCCGGAAAAATGCGTATAAACCTGGACAAAGCGGCAAAAATAAGGCTGTACTCTTGAGATTCGAGAGGAGGTGTGCTTCATGCAGAACAATAACAACCGCGAGAATAACCAGAACGAGCGCAGCCAGAACCAGCAGAACAAGCAGCAGAACGAGCAGCGCAGTCAGAAGGAAAACCGCAAGTAAGGGCGGTGAAAAAACCAGGCGGAAAGCGTGTGACAGCCTTCCGCCTGGTTTTTCTATTCAGGGTTTTCCAGGTCCTCCGGAAGAACGACCTCGGGCATCAGCTCCTGCCCGACGACCATCAGCATTTCCTGAAGCTTGGCGCAGTCCTCCGGGGAGAACCGGGCGGAGACGCGCGCCATAACCGTTTTCAGGTAATCGCTGGAAATATTGTAATAATCAATATACTTTTTCGTCACTTCCAGGTGATATTCCCGCCGGTCGTCCTCGGACTGCACCTTCCGTACATATCCCTTTTTCACCAGACTGTTGACCTTGTAGGCTGCGTTGGGCGAGGAAATGCACATAAAGGTTGCAAATTCGTTGACGGTAGGGCTGCCCAGCGCCTGAATGGACTCCATACAGAAGGTTTCCACCGTGGTCAGACTGGCTTCCCGGTTCTGGAAGCGCTTGAAAATCTCCTGATAAAAATGCAGCTTAAATTTTGTATACACGCGAAAAAATGCCTTTTCCAACATCATACCGTTTCACCGTCCCGCCGTTATTCTTTTTGCAGCAGCACGCCGGCGGCAAAACATCAACCTCAGGATTCACTGCCAATGGCAAAAGTGATTTCCGCGGAGACGGCGACTTCGCCATTTACCGTGGCCGTGCACTCCCCCACGCCGATGTTTGCCCGGCGGCGGATCAGACGGCATTCGATCTCCACCACGTCGCCGGGGACCACCTGACGCTTGAAGCGGGCGTCCTTCACCCGGCCAAGGAACGCCAGTTTTCCCCGGTTTTCCGGAAGGGCCAGCACCGCCACGCCGCCCACCTGGGCCATGGCCTCAATAAGCAGTACACCGGGCATGACGTGTTTCTGGGGAAAGTGCCCCTGGAAAAACGGTTCGTTGACGGTTACGCACTTGATGCCCTTGGCCCACTCGCCCGGCTCGCCGTCTACAATGCGGTCCACCAGGGCGAAGGGATACCGATGCGGCAGAATTTCCGCAATCTGGTCCGAATTTAATTCCATTCCCATGCTTACGCCTCCCATTTCCGGAACAGCAGACTTCCGTTGTGTCCGCCGAAGCCAAGAGAGTTGGACAGCGCGCAGCGGATGTCCGCTTCCCGGCCCTGGTTCGGCACGACATCCAGGTCACAGGCCGGGTCGGGAACCTGATAATGAATGGTGGCGGGGAGGAAGCCGTCCCGCAGGGCCAGAACAGTGAAAATGGCCTCCACAGCGCCCGCCGCGCCCAGCATATGACCGGTCATGGACTTGGTGGAGCTGACCGCCAGCTTGGCGGCGTGGCCGCCGAAGACCGTTTTGATGGCAGTGGTTTCCCCGGCGTCGTTGAGCTGCGTGGACGTGCCGTGAGCGTTGATATAGTCCACATCCTCCGGCTTTGCGCCGCCGTCCGCAATGGTAATGGACATTGCTTCCGCGCCGCCGCTGCCGTCGGGACGGGGGGCCGTCATGTGGTAGGCGTCGCAGGTGACGCCATAGCCGGTGATTTCCGCGTAGATTTTCGCATTCCGCGCCAGGGCGTGCTCCAGCTCCTCAAGAAGCAGGATTCCTGCGCCTTCGCCCATGACAAAGCCGTTCCGTTCCGCGTCGAAGGGAATGGAGGCCCGGTTCGGGTCCGCGCTCTGGGAGAGCGCCTTCATTGAGGTAAACCCACCCACCGCCAAAGGTGTGAGCGCCGCTTCCGTGCCGCCGCAGAGCATGACCTCCGCGTAGCCGTCGCGAATATAGTGGAAAGCGTCGCCCACGGCGTTGGTGCCGCCGGCGCAGGCCGTGACGGGACAGGTGCACATCCCCTGGAAGCCGGAGTCAATGGAGACCCGTCCGGCGGCCATGTTGCAGATTCCGGTAGGGATAAAGAAAGGGGAAACCCGGTCCCAGCCTTTTTCCAGGCCCCGGTCGTGTTCGTTTTCGGTGATGCCGATGCCGCCGATGCCGCTGGAAACAATGACGCCGCAGCGCTTCGGGTTGGCGTGTTCCACCTGGAAGCCGCTGTCCGCCAGGGTTTCCCGGGCGGCGGCCAGGGCGAACTGGGTAAACCGTCCCATCCGCCTGGATTCCGCTTTTCCAAACAATTCCTCGGGCTGGAAGCCCTTGACCTCCGCCGCCAGCTGGACCTTCATCCCGGCGGGGTCATACTGGGTAATCGGGGCGATGCCGCAGGTTCCCGCCCGGACGGCGTTCCAGCTTTCCGCGGCGGTGAGACCCAAAGGTGTGACAGCCCCCATGCCGGTGACAACCACTCTGCGTCGTTCCATAAAATACCTCCCTGTGTCCTCTTACATTGCCATACCGCCGTCCACCGCCAGAACCTGTCCGGTGATGTAGGCGGCTTCCTCGCTGACGAGGAAGGCCACGGCGTGAGCAACGTCTTCCGCCGCGCCGGGACGCCCCATCGGAATGGACGTCTGCACGGCCGTTCGGGCGGCCTCCTGCATGGCGGCGGTCATATCTGTATCAATAAAGCCGGGAGCAACGGCGTTTACCGTCACGCCCTTGGCGGCCAGTTCCCGGGCGAGGGATTTCGTCATTCCGATCACCCCCGCCTTGCTGGCGGCATAGTTCACCTGTCCGGCGTTGCCCCGGAGACCAACAACGGAACTCAGGTTCACAATGCGTCCGTATTTCTGACGAATCATCGGGCGGGTAACGGCTTTCATGCACAGAAACGCGCCCCTGAGGTTCGCTGCGATTACGGCGTCGAAATCCGCTTCGGACATCCGCATCAGGAGTCCGTCACGGGTAATTCCGGCGTTGTTGACCAGAATATCCACCCGGTCAAACGCTTTCACGGTCTCGTTGACCAGCGTCTCGACCTGCGCGCCGTCGGAGACGTCGCACCGGACGGCCAGCGCTTTTGCGCCAAGGCTCTCAATAGCCTTTACGGTTTCCTGGGCAGCGGCTTCGTTGCCCGCATAGCACAGCGCGACGTTCGCGCCGCCCCGTGCCAGTTCCAGGCAGACAGCCCGTCCGATTCCGCGGCTGCCGCCGGTGACGATGGCGGTTTTCCCTGTGAAGTCCATCAATTGTCCTCCTTCTGCGCTTGTTCCATGGCGGTCTGAACTTTGGCTTCCTGTTCCTGCTGCTTTTTCGCGACTTCCTTTGTCAAGGTTTCCTGCAAATTCTCCACGTCCGCCACGGTCTCCACCGCGCAGACGGCGGTTTCCGGGACGGTCTTTTTCACAAAGCCGCTCAAAGCCTTGCCCGGACCAATTTCGATCAATGCGTCCACATACTGAACGCACATATTGCGGATGCTCTGTTCCATATACACGCTGCTTTGTACCTGTCGGACCAAAAGCTGAGGGATATCGGTTTTCGGACCGGCGGAGGCGTCGCCGAGGCAGTTGAACAGCACGGGAACCTGTGGCTCCCGGAACGTGATTCCCTTGAAATATTCATGCAGGGCCTCTCCGGCGGGAGCCATCAGCGGCGTGTGGAAGGGACCGCTGACTTTCAAGGGCATACAGCGCCTTGCTCCCTTTTCCTTTGCCAGCGCGGCGGCTTTTTCGACCGCCGCCTTGTCGCCGGCAATCACGAGCTGTCCGGGACAGTTATAGTTTGCAATCGTGACCGTACCCAGGTCCGAAGCGGCGTCGCAGGCGGCTTGCAGGGCTTCCGCGTCCAGGTTCAGCACGGCGGTCATGGCGCTTTCCCGCCCGGCGGCGGCTTCCTCCATGACTTTGCCGCGAAATGCAACTAACCGTACAGCGGTTTCTGCGTCAAAGACGCCCGCCGCGTGCAGAGCCGAGTACTCGCCCAGCGACAGCCCTGCCGCTGCGTCAGGTACGATGCCCTTTTCCCGCAGCACCGCCGTCAGACCGGCGGCAAAGGCCACCATACAAGGCTGCGTATAGCGGGTTTGATTCAGAATTCCGTCAGGGTCCTGGAAGCAGGTGGTTTTCAAATCGAAATCCACTTCCGCCGCCGCGCGGTCGAACACGGCCCGGAAGGCTGGATATGCTTCATACAAATCCGCGCCCATACCGGGGTGCTGGCTTCCCTGACCGGCGTATAAAAAACCGAGCTTCATGCGTTTGTTCTCCATTCCTCTTGAATCTGTTCCATCTGTGCTTTCACTGTGGAAAGCGCGTTGACGTCTCCGGCGTTGGCCCCGCAGAAAAAGAGACCGTTTTCCCAGTCGCCGTTTACGGCGGAGATCAGTGCCTTGGAGATGCAGTAGGGGGCGGTTTTGCAGTCGCAGACGGAGAGACAGCGGTTGCAGCGGGTGATTTTCGGCTGTGTACCGGACTCCACCCGGCGGATCAGCGGGCTTTGCAGCGCCCTTCCCGGCATGCCGACCGGACTTTGCACGATGGTAATATCCTCCGGCTTGGCGTCCAGGAGCCGCTGTTTGTACGCGGAACTTGCGTCGCATTCTTCCGTAGCGATGAAACGGGTTGCGAACTGTGCGCCCGCCGCGCCTTCGGCCATATAGCGGCGCATTTCCGCGCCGTTTTTCACGCCGCCCGCCACAAATACCGGAATATCGCGTCCGTATTTCTCACGGAACGGGCCAAGGGCCTCCAGAACTTCCCTCAGAAGAGTCAGGAGGGGTTTGGGACGTCCGGCCTGGGCTTCCCGGGCTTCTTCCGGGGAAAACCCTAAGTGACCTCCCGCAAGGGGCCCCTCCAGAACCACAAAATCCGGAGTCCGGTGATAACGCCGGTCCCAGAGCTTGCAGATCAGGGCCGCGGAGCGTCCGCCGCTGACCACCGGGGCCAATGCCGCCTGACTCTCCGGAACTTCCTCGGCAATGCCGGGGAGGTCCTTCGGAAGCCCTGCGCCGCAAACAACGGCGTCTGCGCCAGCCTGAAGGGCCGTCCGCACGCTGGTGGCGTACTGCGTTGCGGCAACCATGACATTCACCGCAATCACGCCCGCGCCTTTGGCGAGTTCCCTGGCCCGGCGGATCTGACGCGTCAGGGCGCGCAGGTTGGCTTCGTTGAAATTCTCGATAAAATCCGGTTCCTGGAAGCCGCAGAACGCGGCGGAAATCGTCCCCATGCCGCCCTGGGCCGCTACGGCCCCTGCCAGACGTTCCAGACTGACGCCGATGCCCATGCCACCCTGCAGAATTGGAACGTCCAAGGTTTTTCCTCCGATTTTTATACCCATTCCTGCTTCACCGTTTCCAGAACGGCCTTTCCTCCCGCGTACAATTCCTCGAAGATCTGCCGGACCGGTTTGATCTCGTGAAGCAGACCGGCGGTTTGTCCCATCATGACGCTGCCGTTTTCCACGTCGCCCTCCAGCACGGCCCGGCGCAGGCCGCCCAGTGTAACGGTTTCCAGTTCTTCCAGGGACGCGCCCCGTTTTTCCAGAGCCAGATACTGCCGGGACATTTTGTTTTTCAGAACCCGCACCGGTCCGCCGATGGAACGGCCGGTAACGGTGGTATCGCTGTCCTTGGCCTTCAGCACGGCCTGCTTGTAATTCTCGTGAATCGGGCACTCCTGGCTTGCCAGAAGACACGTGCCAACCTGTACGCCGCAGGCGCCCAGGGCCAGAGCCGCTGCCATTTGACGTCCGCTGGCGATGCCGCCGGCGGCGATTACCGGCACATCCACCGCGTCAATGACCTGGGGAACCAGGGCCATGGTGGTCATTTCGCCCACGTGGCCGCCGGATTCCGTACCCTCTGCGATCACAGCGTCCACGCCGTAACGCATGAGCCGCCGTGCCAGCACCGCTGCGGCCACCACGGGAATCACCTTGATTCCGGCTTCTTTCCAGGCGGGAATGTATTTGCCGGGGTTGCCCGCGCCGGTGGTGACGACCCGAACGCCTTCATCCAGAATGACCTGGGCAATGTCGTCGGCAAAGGGACTCATCAGCATCAGATTGACGCCGAAAGGCTTGTCGGTCCGTTCCTTTGCCCGGTGGATTTCCTCCCGCAGACGCTCGCCATCCCAACCGCCGGTGGCGATCATGCCCAGCGCGCCCCCATTGGAACAGGCAGCGGCAAATTCACCGGTGGCGATGTTGGCCATACCGCCCTGAATAATCGGGAACTCGGTCCCTAAGATTTCGTTTAGCTTTTTCATTGCGTTTTTCTCCTGTTATGCAAACTCAATCAGGCATCCGCCCCAGGTCAAGCCGCCGCCAAAGCCGACGGCTAACACGCGGCTTCCGGAGCCGATTTTCCCCTGCTCATGCAGCTCGCTCAGGACGAGGGGAATGCTGGCGGCGGAGGTGTTGCCGTACTCGCCAATATTCTGATAGCATTTATCCGGCGGGATCTGGCACTTCCGGACCGCCAGATCAATGATCCGGGCGTTGGCCTGGTGAAGAACGAAGAAGTCCACATCGTCCATGGTTTTCCCGGCCTTTTCCAGCACCTGCCGGATGCACCACGGCACCGCCTCCACGGCAAACTTGAAGACTTTGGTACCCTCCATGGAAATCAGGCTTCGTCCGCCGGTTTCCGCGCCGGGGACGTGAAGCAGCGAGTCGTTGCCGTGACAGCCCATCACGGCGGAAATTTCAGGAAAGCCCTCCCGGCTCTCCACAACCGCGGCGCCTGCGCCGTCGCCAAAGAGGATACAGGTGCCGCGGTCCTCCCAGTTGATAAGACGGCTCAGCTGTTCCGCGCCGACAATCAATCCATATTTCCGCGGCGAAGCGTTCAGGAGACATTCCATGGTGTGCAGGGCAAACAGGAAGCCTGTACAGGCGGCGTTGAGGTCAAAACAGGGAATGTCCTGCGGAAGCCCCAATTCCCGTTGCAGCAGGCACGCCGCAGAGGGAACCAGCGTATCGGCGGAAAGGGTTGCCACGATGCACGCGCCGATTTCCTCCGGCGCGACGCCGGCGCTTTCCAGCGCCCGACGGGCGGCGGCGGAGGTCATACTTAAAAACGTCTCGCCGTCCCGGCTGTGGTGCCGGAGACGAATGCCGGTACGGCTGACAATCCATTCGTCGCTGGTTTCCACGCGGCCCGCAATGTCCGCGTTGCTGACGGTTTTTTCCGGTACGCCCCGCCCCGTGCCGCGAATTTTGATTCCGTTCATGTGTCCTCCTTGGCGGGTACGCCCATTTTTCTGAATTTTTTATACCGGACGGCATGCGGCCAGTTTTCTTTCAGCACCGCCGACAAATGACGGCTGACCGCCCGGTCCACTTCCCGCATAACGAGAGCAGGGGCGGCATGCGCGCCCTCCTCCGGCTCGGGGATGATATCGTCAATGATGCCCAGGGGCAGAAGGTCCGCCGCTGTCAGTTTCATGAGCTCGCAGGCTTCCTCATGGCGTCCGGAATCCCGCCATAAAATGGAGGCAAAGCCCTCCGGCGAGAGAATCGCATACACGGCGTTTTCCAGCATCAGCACCCGGTCGGCCACGGCCAGCGCCAATGCGCCGCCGCTGTTGCCCTCGCCGATGATAATGGCCAGAATCGGAACCGTCAGGCGGCTCATTTCCATAAGGTTTCGGGCAATGGCCTCCCCCTGGCCGCGGGCTTCGGCCTCCAGGCCGGGGTACGCGCCGGATGTGTCAATGAACGTAATCACCGGACGCCGGAATTTTTCCGCCTGCTTCATCAGACGCAGGGCTTTGCGGTAGCCCTCCGGACTGGGCATTCCGAAATTACAGCGGATACTTTCCTCTGCTGTCTTGCCCTTCCGGGTGCCGATGACCGTGACGGGCCGTCCGTGGTACAGTGCGACACCGCCCAAAATGGCCGGGTCCTCACGACAGAGGCGGTCGCCTTTCTGCTCAAAAAAGTCGGTAAAGAGGGCGTCAATATAATCCGTAATATTCGGCCGCTGCGGATTCCGGGCAATGGCGACACGCTCTGCGGCGGTATGCTTGCTCATGCGCGGCCTCCTTTCTCATGCAGACGCAGAAGCTGCGCTAGAGTATTCCGCATTTGCGCGCGGGGAACCACGGCGTCCACAAACCCGTGTTCCTCCTGATACTCCGCCCGCTGGAAGCCCTCCGGCAAGGTTTCGCCGATGGTCTGCTGAATCACCCGGGGGCCGGCAAAGCCGATCAACGCGCCCGGTTCAGCAAGAATGATGTCGCCCAGAGAGGCGAAGCTCGCCGTGACGCCGCCGGTGGTGGGGTCGGTGAGGACGGAGATGTAAAACAGTCCTTTGTCCGAGAACCGCGCCAAGGCCGCGCTCGTCTTCGCCATCTGCATGAGGGACAAAATGCCCTCCTGCATCCGCGCCCCGCCGCTGGCGGAAAAGAGAATCAACGGCAGTTTATTTTTGGCAGCGTATTCAATCGCCAGCGTGATTTTTTCACCGACGGCGGCGCTCATACTGCCCATGAAAAACCGGCTGTCCAGCACGCCCGTGACGCACTTGCGGCCTCCGATGCTTCCCGTCGCGGTAACGACGGCTTCCGTCAGGCCGGTTTTGCGCTGAACGGCCCGCTGTTTCTCCCGGTAGCCAGGAAAGGACAGCGGGTCTCCGGCGGGAAACTTTGTGTTGAGTTCCCGGAAACTGCCGGGGTCGAGAATGGTGCTGAGACGGTAATAAGCGCCAATCGGCCAGTGATACCCGCACGCCGGACAAACCGAAAGTTCCTGTTCCACGGTTTTCCGCAGACTCTCCGCGCCGCACTTGGGACAGGTAATGAGCTTGTCGCCGGGAACGTAGTTGTCCCGGATGGCCTTCATCGCCAGCAGACGGGCGCGGCGCTTGGCAAAAATATGATTCATTCGCCGTCAGCCTCCTTTTCGTGTACCCGGCGGCTGAAGTCCAGCAGCTCCGGGAGGTGGTCGTCCAGGAAGGCAGTGGAGCAGCGTCCCCGGGCGAAGGCCGGATGGTAGAGGATTTCATAGGAGAGTTCCGCATTGGTGGGGAAGCCTTCCAAGGTGAATTCTTCCAGACAGCGGCGCATTTTCCGCAGGGCTTCCAGACGGTTTGCGCCATGTGCGAGGATTTTCGCCGCCAGGGAATCGTAATAGGGCGGCATAATGCAGCCATTGTAGAGGCAGGAGTCCACCCGGACACCCGTGCCGCCGGGAAAGTGCAGGAATTCCACCTTGCCGGGACAGGGCAGGAAATCTGCCGCCGGGTTTTCGGCGTTGATGCGGCACTCGATGGCGTGTCCCTGAATTTGTATGTCCTCCTGGGCGATATCCAGGGGCAGGCCCGAAGCAATCCGCAACTGCTGGCGCACCAGGTCCACACCCGTCACCATCTCTGTGACGCCGTGTTCCACCTGGATGCGGGTGTTCATTTCCATAAAGTAGAAGTGCTCGCCGTCCAGCAGAAATTCCACGGTGCCCGCGCCCTCATAGCCCACGGCCCGAGCCGCTTTTACGGCGGCTTCGCCCATAGCCTTCCGGAGCTTCGGCGCAAGACCGGGCGCGGGCGCTTCTTCAATCAGTTTTTGGTTCCGGCGCTGAATGGAACAGTCCCGGTCGCCCAGGTGAATGGTGTTTCCGAAGCGGTCCGCCAAAATCTGAACCTCAATATGCCGGGGACGCTCCACCAGCTTTTCCACGTACAGCTCTCCGCTGGCAAAGCAGGCCACAGCTTCAGCCTTGGCCTCGTCCCAGGCGGCGGGCAGAACCGCGGGGCTGTCACAGCGGCGAATCCCGCGTCCGCCGCCGCCCGCGGAGGCTTTCAGCAAAACCGGGTACCCCACTTTTTCCGCGGTCTGCAGGGCGTCCTCCACGGAGGCCGCCGGCCCGACGGAACCAGGTGTGACCGGTACGCCTGCCTTGCGCATCAAATCCCGCGCCGCGGATTTGGAACCGGCCTTCCGGATTGCGCTTCCGGAAGGTCCGATAAACGTCAGACCAGCTTCGGCACAGGCGTCGGCAAAGTCGGCATTTTCCGACAAAAATCCGTAGCCCGGATGAATCCCGTCGCAGCCGGAGGACTTGGCGACGGTCAGCAGCGCGTCCTGGCTCAGGTAGCTCTCGGCGGCTTTCGCCGGACCAATGCATACGGCCTCTCCCGCCAAATGCACGTGCAGCGCCTCCGCGTCAGCCTCGGAGTAAACGGCAACGGTGTCAATGCCCAATTCCCGGCAGGCCCGGAGAATGCGGAGGGCAATTTCGCCCCGGTTGGCGATCAAAACCCGCTTCAGCATGGCTTGTAGCGCATCAGCGCTTCGCCGAAGGCGGCCAGCTCGCCGTTGGCTTTCAATATGGCTTCAATCACGCAGTCGCAGGGGGCGGGGACCTCTACCATGGTTTTCATGGCTTCCAGCAGGCAGAGGGTTTGCCCTTTCTGAACCCGGTCGCCCACGGAAACAAACGGCGGCTGATCCGGCGCGGGGGCGGCGTAGAAGGTGCCCACCAGCGGCGCGCCGACCACAGGCCCCTCGTCCTCCTGAACGGGCGCGGCAGCCGCTGCGACAGGCGCTGCGGCAGTTGGTACGGCCGGGACGGAAACGCCGCCTCGCGCCAATTCTATCGTAAAATCCCCCTGGGACAGCTTCAGGCTTTGCAGCGTGGAGCGGTCGAAGCGGGCCATCAAATCATAGAGTTCTTGGTTGGTCATAGCCAATTCCTTCCCAGTCGGTTTTGACAGCGCCGGACGCAGGTTTTCAAACGTGCGCCCGGCGGGTATGTGTGGTTTTACGCTTTGTGTTCGTTGAGGTAATTCACGATGTCAGCGACGGTCTTGAGGTTGGCGACATCGGCGTCGTCGACCTTGATGCCGGAGGCGTCTTCCAGGGCCATGATCAGTTCCATGGCGGCCAGAGAGTCAGCGCCCAGGTCGTCGGCCAGGGAGGCTTCCAGCGTCACCTGTTCCGCGTCGCAGGCCAGGGTTTCAACAATGATATCGCGTACGGCTTCGAATTCCATAATAAAGGTCTCCTTTTTGTCATGTCGAAATTGCAATTATTTTAGCTAAAAAATTTTAATTAAAATAATTGAGCTTATTCTACACAGCCCCGCTCCGTTTGTCAAGAATAAATGCGGAACAAAATAGCAAAATTCCCGGTGGAATTTTGTGCGGCATTGGAGAAAACGACAAAACGGGTGGTTGCATTCCCGGACGGATGGGGGTAAACTAAAGGCGGCGGGTGTTTTTTAAGAGGAGAAAGGAAAAAATATGTTAGAAGTATCAGGAAAGTATAATCAGGCAAAAATTTTTACGGACGTTGTGGATCAGGCGTCCATTGCGCAGGTGATCGCCCTCTGCAATCAGGAGTTCACCGCCGGAAGCCGGATTCGTCTCATGCCGGACATTCACGCCGGAGCGGGCTGCACCATCGGAACCACCATGACCATCACCGACAAGGTGGTGCCGAACCTGGTGGGCGTGGACATTGGCTGCGGAATGGAGACCGTACGGGTCCGGGAGGAGCGTATGGAGCTGCAAAAGCTGGACAAATTGATTTATGGAAAAATTCCGTCAGGCTTTGCAGTCCGGGAAAAACCCCACCGCTTTTTGGAACAGATTGATTTGAACGCGCTTTGCTGTGCGAAACACATGGACCTTCTGCGGGCGGAAAAGAGCCTTGGGACCCTGGGCGGCGGAAACCATTTTATCGAAGTGGATCGGGACGACGACGGACAATTATATGTCATTGTTCACTCCGGAAGCCGGCATTTAGGCTTGGAGGTTGCGAATTACTACCAAAAGGAAGGGTATAAGGTGCTGAACCGCACGGACGACGCTTCCATTGCGCATCTGATTGCGGACATGAAAGCGGAGGGGCGGCAAAAGGACATACAAAAGGAACTGAAGCGTCTGAAGAACCTGAAGCAGACCAATATCCCATATACGCTGGCCTATGTTTCGGGGGATTTGTTTGAACAGTATATCCATGACATGAAGATTGTCCAGCATTACGCCATGCTGAACCGAAAAGCGATGATGGATGAGATTCTGAAAGGGATGAAGCTCCACGCAGAGGAACAGTTCACAACCATTCACAATTATATTGACACAGATGCCATGATACTCCGGAAGGGATCGGTTTCAGCGAAGGCAGGAGAAAAACTGTTAATCCCCATCAATATGCGGGATGGCAGCCTGCTTTGTGTGGGCAAGGGCAACGAGGACTGGAATTTTTCCGCGCCCCACGGGGCCGGACGCCTCATGAGCCGGGCGCAGGCAAAGCAGTCGTTTACGGTTTCGGAGTTCAAAAAGCAGATGGCGGATATCTATACGACCTCCGTGAGCAAGTCGACGCTGGACGAATGCCCTATGGCCTACAAGGGAATGGAGGACATTCTCAACAACATCGGCCCCACGGCGGAGGTGGAAAAGATCATCCGCCCGATTTACAACTTCAAGGCTGGCGAAGAAGACGTGTAAAGCGTTGCAGGAAAGGTGCGAACGATGGATACACTGGAAAAAACGCTGGAAACCGTAAAAAAACACCTTCCCGCGCCGGGAACGGAGCTGCTAGGATTTGCCTTTCTGCCGCCGGAAGCCCTGTGGACCGGCACAAGCAACGGGCGTCCGTTTGTGGCGGTGGCGGAGGACCGCTGGCCGTTTTGCGGCGGATTGTTCCTTCTGGCAACCATGGAAGGCCCGGTTTTTGTCGCAGACCTGGAGAATTACAATCAATGCAGTTATTGTGCGGCCAGCTTTCCGCAGTTCATGGAAATCACGAAATTGTTTCTGGAAACGGTAAACGCGGTGACGTCCCCCAGTACGTTTGACGGCGGCTTCCTTGCGCGGTGTGAGGAAGCGGAGCAGGTTCTTCGCAAAAAAATTGCGCAGATTGACGCTTCAGCCATTGCGGACGAGGAAGGTTTTTGGAGTACGACCGTCGAGGAACTGGGATACGGCATATAAAACGGCCCGGATGTCGTTCGGATTTTGTTTACAAACTGGTTGTGCCGGACCAAAAAATCCTTTATAATGAAAAAACCGACAGAACAAACGGAGGTTTTTCAACATGGACAATCAAAGGCCAAGAGGCCGGGAACGGCGCGTCACCGGACCTGGCAAAAGCGTACAGAAACACGGCAGCGGTCTGGGAAGCGGACCCGTCGGCGGCGGACAGGAAGGACGCAAAGATTCCGGTGGCGGAGGCGGCAAGCGTTCCGGCGGCGGGGGCGGCGGCCTGAAACTGATCATTCTTCTGGCTGTGATGCTTCTGGGCGGCGGAGGCGGTCTGGGAGCGCTTCTGGGCGGTTCCTCCTCCGGAAGCCCCGGCTCACCTGGCCAGAATATTCAGCAAAGCGCGCCAAGCGGCAATGTGGATTGGACAAGTCTTCTGGGCAGCATTGGCGGCGGAAGCGTTTCCGGCGGCTGGACGGAACCCGCCAACACCGGAAAACTGGATACCAGCGTGAACCCGTCGGCGCGGAGCAAGCGGACGAAAATCATCGGCGATGGCCGGGATGTTGCCACC
Organism: uncultured Oscillibacter sp.; assembly: GCA_947382875.1. Taxonomy (GTDB): domain Bacteria; phylum Bacillota; class Clostridia; order Oscillospirales; family Oscillospiraceae; genus Oscillibacter. The sequence goes on from CANDBG010000009.1 coordinate 42,586, forward strand.
ATTATGGTCTATATGTGCGGTACGGACCTGGAATCCCGCAACGGTATGGGCACAGCCGATCTGCAGGAAATGCTGGGGGCCGACCTGGGCCGGAACGTCAATTTGGTTGTGTACACCGGCGGCTGTTCCGGCTGGCGGAACAATCAGGTCAGCAGCAGCACAAACCAGATTTGGCAGATCAAAAGCGGAAAGCTTTCCTGTCTGGAGCGGGACCTGGGCAATGTTTCCATGACCGACCCGAACACCCTCGCAGGCTATATTCAATACTGCGCCAAGCGTTTCCCTGCGAACCGCTATGAACTTATTTTCTGGGACCACGGCGGCGGGGCCATCAGCGGCTACGGCTATGACGAAAAATTCCCCTCCAGCGGCTCGATGGGTCTGGCGGGGATTGACCGCGCCTTGCAGAAAGCGGGCGTAACGTTTGACTTCATCGGCTTTGACGCCTGCCTCATGGCGACGGCGGAAAACGCGCTCATGCTCACGCCGTACGCCGATTATCTGATAGCCTCCGAGGAGACGGAACCCGGCGTAGGCTGGTACTACACAAACTGGCTGACCGAATTCGGAAAAAATCCGTCCATGCCGACGATTCAGCTGGGACAGAAAATCGCCGACGATTTTGTCGACGTCTGTGCGCAAAAATGCCCTGGGCAGCTGACAACGCTGTCTGTGGTGGATCTGGCGGAGTTGGAGGCAGCCCTTCCGGTCCGTCTGACAGATTTTTCCAAAAACGTCAGCAGCCTGATTTCCTCAAAGCAGTATCAGGCGGTTTCCAACGCTCGGAGCGGTTCCCGGGAATTTGCGCGTTCCAGCCGGATTGACCATGTGGATTTGGTGCATCTGTCTCAAAATCTGGACAGTGCCGAAAGCCGCGCCCTGGCGGACGTCCTCCTGAGCGCGGTGAAATACAACCGTACGTCGTCCAACATGACCAACGCCTACGGCCTTTCCATATATTTCCCCTACCAGAATGTCGCCAAGGTGGATCAGGCGGTAAGCTCCTATCAGCAGATTGGCATGGACGAGGCATATGTGCGCTGCATTCAGCAGTTTGCCAGTCTGGAAGCCAGCGGACAGGCTGTATCCGGCGGCACAGCGTCGCCGCTCCCGGCGCTGCTGGGGACCCTGGGCGGCGGCAGCGGCAGTGCGGATATGATCGGGCAGCTTCTGGAAGGGTTTCTGGGCGGCGGCTACGGCAGCATTTCCGGCCTGACCGGTTCCAACACCGGCTTTTTGAGCGGCAAGGCCCTTGACACCGAGGAAACGGTCGAGTACCTCACGGCGAACCGCTTTGCGCCGGAGGCCCTTGTCTGGACCAGCGGCGCGGACGGTACGCCGGTTCTGCGCATGAGCGAAGACCAGTGGAAGCTGGTGCAGACCCTGGATTTGAACCTCTTTTACGACGACGGCGAGGGCTTCATTGACCTGGGTTTGGACAACGTGTTTGATTTCGACGAATCCGGCGGGCTTCTGGGCGTCAGCGACAACGCATGGCTTGCCATTAACGGCCAGCCGGTGGCGTACTATCACACCGCCACGGTGGACGATGGTGAGAGCTACACGATCACGGGCCGAGTGCCGGTGCTGCACAACGGTCGACGCGCCGAGCTGCTCCTGACGTTCGACAACGAAAACCCCTATGGCTATGTGTCCGGTGTACGGGCGGTGTACACGGAGGGCGAAACGGAGACCGTTGCCAAGAGCGGCGCCGGTCTGGAAACCGGGGATACTCTGGAATTTCTCTGCGATTATTACAGCTACGACGGCACATACCAGGACAGCTACCGTCTGGGCGAACCGCTGACGGTCGATGCGCCCCTGGAGGTCAGCGACGTACCCTTGGAGGGGAGCACGCAGGCGGCGTACCGTTTCACGGACATATACAACCAGTCCTATTGGACGCCTCCGGTTCCCTGAACGGAATTTTTATACGAAAAGCGCTTTTCTTAACGGCTTTTTTATGGTACAGTAGAGAAAACGAACCGAAAGGGGAGACTCTACATGTCAATGCTTCACCACTTGGAGGAAATTTTTTACATTTTTGTACAATATGGCATCTTGCTTCTGGAATGCGCGGGCGCGGCGGTGCTGCTGACGACGGCCGTCAAATGCATCATCGGATGGATAAAAAAAGCGCCGCATGTCCGGCTGAATCTGGCGGAGGGAATCTCCCTGGCGCTGGCGTTTAAGATGGGCGGCGAGGTGCTGCGGACAGTGATTGTCCGGGAATGGGAAGAACTGGTGATTCTGGGGGCAATCATGCTGCTGCGGGCAGCCATGACCCTTATCATTCACTGGGAAATCAAGGAAGAAAAGGAGCATATCAGCGAAGCCGCTGCGGAGGCGCGTCTGGAAGCGCTGAAAAGGGGGCTGTCTATTGAGGAGGAGCCGGAAGACGAAACGGACAAGCCCGGACTTCTTCCCTGAGCAGAGGAGCGGTTTACAGAAAAAAGACCGGCTTAGCAATCGACGCCTGTTTTTCAGATACAAAAAATCAAGTGGATTCTGGACCACGCAGAGGGTGTGCGGGAGCGTACCGAAGCCGGTAAGCTCCTGATTGGCACGGGGAAAACCAGCCTGATCTGGAAGCCGGCCAAAGAGGAGGCTGTACGGAACTGGCCCATTGACCGCGGTTTTCGTCCGGCCATTTCCGCGGAGGAACGTACGAACCGTATAAAAGGCTGGAACCAGGCGCTGCAATGCGCCTGCGGCTGGGCCGGGACTCGGCAGAAAAACCGGAGGATTTCCCGTTTTGGGTGATCCTCCGGTTTTGTGCGGTATGCCGTTTGAATCAGGTGGTTCGCGTAAAGACGCCGGAAAAGGTGAACCAACCCCGCGGGTCCCGGATGGCGCCGGTCAGGTTGTCCCGCATGACCCAGGTCGTGCCGGTGTTGTAGAGCGGCGCAAGGGTGTAGTCCATCAAAAGCAGTTCCTCAGCGTCGTGAAGACAGCCCATACGGGCCGCGCCGTCCCCGGCGCTGGCAATGACGCTCATCAGGGTGTCGTAAGCGGTGCTTTCGTAACGGGCAATGTTCCCGGCGCTTTCGCTGATCCAATTGGAGAGATAACACTCCGCGTCGTTGGCGGAGGCTGTCAGACGCAGTCCGGCCAGGGTGTATTCGCCATTTTGCAGGGCGGCCGTCAGGGCTTGCTCAGACAGGGCCTTCGGCGTCACCTGCATATTCAGAACATCCCGCCATTGCTGACAGAGCGCTTCTGCCACAGCGTCGTTTTCGTCGCTTTTTACATAAAGATATTCCAACTCGCCAAGGTCCTCGCCGTTGTTGTAGCCGGCTTCCTGAATCAGCGCCTTTGCCTGGGAGCAGGCGGCTGCGTATTCGTCGGGATCGTTGTCCAGCAGCGGCCCGCCGGTGGTACGGAAATCGCCCTCGCCGCTCTCCGGCACGCCGGAGGGAATCAAGCCCTCCGCAGGTTTGGCAAAGGTTCCCACGATCTCAACGAGCGCGTTCCGGTCGACGGTCAGGAACAACGCCTGCCGCAGCCGGACATCCGAAAAAGGTTCCGCGGCGCAGTTGAAAACCACCGCATTGGTCTCCAGCGCCGGGAGCCAGATGCCGTCGTCTTCCGCCGCAGGCCATACGGCGTCTGCCGTCTTGGACTCATATAACGCCTGCGCCTCCTCCGGGGTGTCGGCGAAATGGAACGTGATTGACTGGGGGCCGGTGACATCGGCATAATAACGGGTATTCGGTTCCAGGCGCAGCGTGTCGCCGGATTCCGCCGCCAGATAGGGACCGTTGGTCACAAGAGCCGACGGGGAATCCCACCAGGAGCCGCCCGCGGAAGACGCAGGTTTTTCGACCGCATCCTGCCGCAGCGGCATAGCGGCGGGAGCGGTACAGACTTCCTTGAGGAACCAGTCGTGCCGTCCATTCAGGACGACGGTCAGGGTGCTGTCGTTTTTTGCGCTGACTTGCAGAAGACTCATGTCACCGGCTTCCCGGGCCTCGGAAAACCCGCTGACGCAAGACAAAAGCTCTGCATGCGGGGATTTGCTGGCGGGGTCGGCCAGACGCTGCCAGGCGTACACAAAATCCGATGCCTTGACGGCCTGGCCGTCGGACCAGCGGGCGCTTCGGAGGCGGAAGGTATAAGTAACGGCGACGCCGCCCTCAACGGTTTCCTCCTCCATATCCACGCTTTTCGCCATTGCGTACGTCACGGAAGTTTGTCCGGAGGCGTCCGCCGTTACACGCATAAGGTTCTCATAGAGGTGGTTCAAAATGGTTTGATCTCCGGGGGTTGTGGCGTAAATCGGGTCCAGGGATTCGGGTTCCCCGCCGACGCACACGGAGAGCGAAAGGCCGTCACTGGCTTTGGTGCAGCCAGTCAGGAGCAGGAGCGCCAAAAGAAGAAAGAGCGTCAGGAGACGCCGGAAAGAACGATTCATGAAAGCCTCCAAAGAAAATCGGGATTGTCACATTATAAAGAATTTTGCCCGTCTTGTAAAGGCAGACGGGCAAAAAAGTAACAAAAATGACAAAAATTCAAAAATCGTTCAAATTCCGGCAATTCTTTCGCAAAAATCCTGGCGAATTTTTATGTAACCGTCAGGCTTGCGTCCTCCGGGAGAACGGACTGCAGCAAAAGCTGAACCTGTTCCGACGCTTTTTTCTGCGCTTCGCTCAGGAGCCCCTGAGCAATGGCTTTTTCTTCCATAATGACCTTCTGATCGGCCTGGAAGGAGGTGAAGTCCTCCACGCGGAAGGGATTGAAGATACTGGTTTTTTCGTCGAAAACCTCCACGCTGTCCTCGGAAATCTCATGGGAGAGAATTTCGGCTTCCGGCAGCTTGACGCGCACCGCGGAACCGGAAACATCCAAATCGACTTTCGACAGATCGATTCCAGCCTTGATGATGCCGTCGTAAGTCAGGATGAAACGTTTTGTCGTAAACGGGATGCCGATCCCGGCGATTTGTCCGCTGTTTTCGTACTGGGCCATGTTGGTGTAATAATAGGCAACGGATGAAAGTTCGCTGAGCTCCGACAGGCGGCTTTGCAGAACCACTGCGGAAATTTCGGGTTCCGCCGGGTGATCAGCCATGTAACGCCCGCCGAAAAAGCAGCACACGCCTACCAGCACACAAAGGAGAATTCCGCACAGCAAATATTTGATGGTTTTGAACGGATGGAGCTTTTCTTCCTGCATTACGATACCTCCTTGTTTTTTTGTGTATCATATCACATTCCGCGGGGAAGGTCAAATTCCAAAAAACGGCGGGAGAAAGCGGCCGGTAAGCGTCAGACGCATTTCATAAACGCTCCATTCCCCAAATGCGCCTGGATTTTATTTCCCGGTTCTGTTATAATATTTATATCGTTGTGTTTTCAAAAGAGAGGGAGGAAGTCAACCATGAACAGTCTTTGTCTGCCCGCGTGGAGCATCGGCCCGGACTGCTACAAAAAAATTTACGACATTGTACGTCCATACGGCACAAGGATTGCCCTCATTGGCGGCAAAGTCTCCATGTCGAAGGCGCTGCCGAAGCTGAAAGCGGCGCTGGACGGTACGGACCTGGAATTGTCCGGGCCGGTCTGGTACGGCGGGGAAGCCTCCTATGAAAACGCCGCTGTGCTGGAAGCCCTGCCGGAAGTCAGGGAAGCGGACATGATTTTTGCGGTAGGCGGCGGCCGTGCGACCGACACCGCCAAATGTGCCGCCGGACATCTGAACAAGCCGGTATTTACGTTCCCGACCCTGGCGTCGAACTGCGCCAGCTGCACAACGCTTTGCGTCATGTACCACCCCGACGGAACCATGAAGGATTTGTATTATCCGAAACGCTGTCCTGTTCACACCTTCATAGACAGTTCCATCATTGCGGATTCCCCCGCGGAATATCTCTGGGCTGGAATCGGCGATTCCCTGGCGAAGGAGTTCGAGACGGAAATGGCGGCGCGGAACGATCTTGCCAGTTTTCAAATTCAGCATGCGCCTTTGTTGGGCACGGCCATTGCGCGTTGTTGTACGCCTGTGTTTCTGCACTTCGGCGTGAAAGCGATGGAGCAGATTCGGAACCATGAGGACGGCTATGAGCTTCAGCAGGTAACGCTGGGCATTGTGATTACGGCTGGATTGGTGTCCAACCTGACGGTCGAGACGACCAAAGAGGATTATTTCTATAACGATTCCCTGGCCCACTGCTTCTATTATGGCTGTACCGTCTGCCCCGGCGCACACAAGCACCTCCACGGCGAAGTGGTTTCCCTGGGCATACTGGTGCTGCTGACCCTGGACGGCCAGATGGAACGCCGGAATCAGCTGTTTCCGTTTTACGACGCCCTGGGACTGCCCCTGACGATGGAATCGATTGAGCTGCAAGCGTCCGACCTGCCGGCGCTGATTGATAAATGTGTCACGATGAAGAACTGGAACTATGTGCCTGCGGCCATCACGCGGGAACAGTTTGAGCGGGCGATACTGGATACTGACAAAGCGGCCCGGGAGTGGCTTGCGGCGAACAAAAAAGGATAAGGAGTGGAAAGCATGAAAGGACTGCAAGGGAAAATTACCATCGTCACCGGAGGCACCCGCGGCATTGGCAAGGGGATTGCCAAGCGGTTTCTGGAAGAAGGGTCCACGGTCATCATCATCGGCGGAAAAAACAAGGACGACGCCAATCAGGCGGTTGCGGAATTAAGTCCCATCGGCCCGGTAGAGGCGATGATGGTGGATCTGAGCAATGCGGAGGCCATCGAAAAGATGGTGGACGACGTGGCGGCGAAGTATGGCCGGATTGACATACTGGTAAATAACGCCGGAATCCAGATTCGTCAATGGGCGACCGAGTTTCAGGTTGAGGATTTCGACAAGGTCATCAACGTCAATATGCGGGCATATTATCTGGCGTCCCGCTGCGCGGCGCGGTATATGCAGAAGCAGGGAGGCGGCAGCATTGTCTGCATTTCGTCCGGAAACTCGCAGTGCTTCACGAGCCAGCGTTCCGCGTACAACATCTCCAAGGCGGCGGTAAACGGCTTGGTTGCCACGCTGGGCGTGGAATGGGCGCGTTTCCATATCCGCATCAACGCAGTAGCGCCCGGCTATATCATGACGGATATGATTCAAAAGGGCATTGACGAGGGCATTATTGACATAGAGAACATTATGAAGGTCATACCAATGAAGCGTCTGCTTCTGCCGGAGGAAATCGCCAGCAGCGTAGCGTTTTTGGCGTCGGACGAAGCCAGCGGCATCACTGGTCAGACGCTGTTCACCGACGGCGGATGGAGCAAGGCGGGTCTGCCTGAAAACAAAGACCTGTGAGAAAAAGCGCGGCGTATGGACAGAGTTCCATACGCCGCGCGGTGCATTTACATATCCTTTTTTTTCGGAAGAAGGCCGCGGTCCCGGGCAAGAGCCTCGATGCTGCGGTCATAGGTTGCTTCGGCCTCCGGTGAGAAGAAACAGGCGGGAATTCCTTCGTTATGTTCCCGATGGTGGGCGACGCAGGCGCAGCATTTGCCATGACGGGGACAGTCGTAGGTGCAGGGACAGGGCCGGGTATTGCCGCAGGCGTTCATAGTGCGTTCTCCTTATATCAAGAAATCAGTGAAAAAGCGTCGGCCTCCCGGTTTCGGAAAGTATCTTCAGGATAGCACATTCCGTCCCTGGAAGTCAAGGCATAACTTGGGAACTTTGTCGGATTTTGTCTTGTTTTACGGCGTTTTTCCGAATACGTTCCAGCGCCTGCTCCACAGCGGGAATTTTTATCAGGATAACGGTGATGACTGCCTCAGCCAGAAGGAAGCTGTAATTGTAAACGATGGGATAAACCGCCGTCAGGGACTTGGGGAAGGTGTCGGGCATATAGTCCATCCAGTAGAGGTAGCCGCCCAAAGAGTGGAACGCGCCGCGGGCCAGCACCGCCAGGAGATAGCCGTAGAGGAGACCGTTTTTTCGGTTCCGGAACAAACCCGCAACGCCCAGCGCGGCAAAGGCCAGGACATAATCGCAGCAGACTTGAAACAGGGAGAGAAAATAGGGTTCCTGCAAAAATTGCAGGATGCCGTAAGCGAACCCCACCAGCGCGCCGGTGCGGACGCCGTACCAGTTGGCGACAAGGACAATGAACAGCATACTGACCAAGGTGACGGAACCGCCATAAGGCAGTTTGAAAACCCGGATATACGAGGTGACGTAGGCCAGAGCCATGGCCATGGCGCAGTAGGCCAAACGGCGGGGGCTGCCGCCTTTTTGACCGCCGCGGTCGGCGAGGGCGAGGCCCGCCGCGACGCAGGCGGCCAACGCCACCGCACTAAAGACATAGCCTGCGGGGGTGAGTCCCCCTTCACTGTTTACGAATACTTGCAGCATGGGAAAAAATCCTCCTTTTTTGACCGCGAGTTGGACCGCGCCAATCAAAAAAGCCCCTCCGATGCCGGAAGGGCGAGGCGCTCCGCAGTCAAAAGCGGAGGTCATGACGGCTCCCTACGTTGGCATTACCCAAATCAGGTTCACGGGTCGAAGCAGCTGCTTCCTCTCAGCCTGCTCACGCAGGCTCCCCAGCTCACAATCTTTTGAAATTTTCATTATTCTATCACAGCGCAAAAAAATTTGCAAGACCTTTCGTCTTTTTTTTTCAGAAATCCTGAAAATTGCCGGTTGCCGCGGGAGGGAGTTCATGCTATACTAGGGGCGGATCCTGTCGGAAAAGGAGGCGTTTCCATGAAGGCGAAAGCCGCAGTAAAACGCATTATCCAAACCTTGAAGGGCATTTACCCGGATGCCCTTTGTTCGCTGCAATATGAAAAGGATTATGAATTATTGTTTGCCGTGCGGCTGTCGGCGCAGTGCACGGATGCACGCGTCAACAAAGTCACGCCGGCGCTCTACGAGCGGTTTCCAACCCTGGAGAGCTTTGCAGAGGCCGACCCGAGCGAGGTAGGAGAATACATACACTCCTGCGGCTTTTACAATGGAAAAGCGCGGGACATTGTATCCTGTGCTCAAAAACTGCTGAAGGAATTTGACGGCAAGGTTCCCGGCACCATGGAAGAACTCACAAGTCTCCCCGGCGTAGGCCGCAAGACGGCAAACCTGATTCTTGGCGACATATACAAACAGCCCGCCTACGTCTGCGACACCCACTGCATTCGCATCACGGGCCGTCTTGGCCTGACGGACGGCTCCAAGGACCCGGTGCAGGTGGAACGGCAATTGCGCCTGGCGCTGCCGCCGAAGGAATCGTCTGATTTCTGTCATCGGATGGTCCTCTTTGGCCGGGACACCTGCACGGCGCGGAGTCCGAAGTGTGAAAACTGCCCGCTGTCCAAGGACTGCGACGACGCAAAGAGCAAAAAATAAGCCTCCGCCGGGAAACGGTCTGATTCCCGGCGGTTTCCGGTCCGGAAGCGAACATTTCATGACGCCTGTGTGAAAGCACAGGCACTTTTTTTGCCTCTGCGTCATATACTGACCTAAAGGCGGTTTGAAGGCCCAGGCTTTGAGACCGTCCAGATTCTCGCGGTATGCGAAGGAGGCAGCCATATGGATGAAAACACGGCCCGTCTGGCCGAACAGCTCCGGAAAAATCCGGCGATGCTCAAAGCCCTGATGCAGTCCCGGGACGGGCAGACGCTCATGCAGATGCTCACCCAGGGCGATCAGGGGGCTGGATTGCAGAAAGCGGTACAGTCCGCGGCCCAGGGCGACACCTCGGCCATGGTACAGATGGTAAACCAGATCATGCAGACGCCCAGCGGCGCGGAGCTGGTGGAGCGCATTAACAAAGCGGTCCAGAGGTAAGGGGCGGAAAGGAGGACGGCATGGCGGAATTTGACGACAAACTGAACAGCCTGCTGTCCAACCCGGACGCCATGGCCCAGATCATGCAGCTGGCGCAGTCCCTGGGAGGGGGCGGTTCCGGCGGAACGCCAGACCCGGAGCCGGTACAGCCGGCGGCGTCCGCGCCGCCGGTGCAGACGCCCTCCTGGGGACCGCCTCCGGCGGCAGGCGGCGGGGACGGCGGGATTCTTTCCGCCCTGAGCGGCGGGCTGGACCCGAAGCTCCTGACCCGGCTTCTGCCGCTGATTCAGGAGCTTGGCGGGCAGAAGGATTCCAACGCCCGGCAATTGCTGTACGCCCTGCGGCCTTATCTGAAAGAGGAGCGGCAGGCGAAAATTGAGCGGGCGCTTCAGCTGGCGCGGCTGTTCCACCTTGGCCGGAAGTTCCTGGCCAGCTGGGGGGAGGGCTGACGGATGTATAACCGATATATCCGCAACGACAACGGCTCGTACAGCCGCATTCCGGAGGAGGAAGGGCGTCCGGAGCCAGGCCGGGCGTCCCCGGGCGGACCGCCGCCAAGCAGTACGCCGCCGGAAAAGCCGTGTCCGGAAGGGCCAAAACCAGAGCCGCCGCCAGGCGGACCGCCTCCCAGTGGACAAAACCCGGAAAGCGCCGGGCCAAGCCCCGGCGGCTGGGGGAATCCGAATCCGCCGCAAAACGGTCCGCGGCCGGGGAACCGACCTATGGACGGACTCAGCGGTTTTCTCCGCCACATTCTGGACCAGCTCCACATGGACCATGTGGACACCGGCGATATGCTCCTGTTGATTCTGCTCTTTTTCCTGTTTCGGGAGGATGCCGACGAGGAACTGCTGGTTGCCCTGGGCCTGCTGCTGATTCTGTAACCCGAAAGAGACGCCAAAAGGCTTCCGGTTTCCCGGAAGCCTTCTTTCATACGGTAAAATTTACGCCTGCTTAGCCAGCTCCGTCAAACGAGTGAATGCAGCGGCGTCGTTCACGGCCAGTTCAGCGAGCATCTTGCGGTTGATCTCAATGCCGGCGGTTTTCAGCCCATGCATGAAGGTGGAATAATTCATGCCGTTGAGCTTGCAGGCGGCGGAAATGCGGGTAATCCACAGGGAACGGAAATCTCTCTTTTTCAGCCGGCGGCCGGTGTAGGCGTAGGTGAGGGACTTCATCACCGCCTGATTGGCAACGCGGAAGTGCTTGGATTTGGAACCCCAGTAGCCCTTCGCGAGCTTCATGATTTTATTTCTTCTCTTGCGCGTCATCATCGCGCCCTTGACTCTAGCCATTTGTAAAAAGCCTCCTATTCCGTCTTACTTGTAAGGGATCATCTTCCGAACTGCGTCGGCGTTGGTCACGTCGGCATAGCCTCCGGCACGAAGACGGCGGGTACGCTTGGTATCCTTCTTGGTAAGGATATGGCTCTTATAGGCTTTCGCGCGTTTTACCTTGCCGGTCTTGGTGAGGTTGAATCTTTTTTTTGCGCCGCTATGAGTTTTCAGCTTGGGCATAGCAATTGGCTCCTTTCGAGTGTAGATAAATGAAACAACGGACGGTTTCCGTCCCTCACTTGCCCGCGGGCTTAGGGGAGAGGAAAATGGACATCATACGCCCTTCCAGCTTGGGGGGCCGGTCGAGGTTTGCGCACTCGGCGCACTGCTCCGCAAAGCGGGTCAAGAGGTCCCGTCCAATGTCGGTGTGGGCCATCTCGCGGCCGCGGAAGCGGACGGATACCTTGACCCGGTTGCCGTCAGCGATGAACTTCAAGGCGTTGCGGAGCTTTGTGTTAAAGTCTCCGATATCGATGCCGGGGGACATTCGGATTTCCTTGATCTCCACCACGTGTTGGTTCTTCCGCGCTTCTTTTTCCCGTTTGCTCTGTTCGAACCGGAATTTTCCATAGTTCATCAGCTTGCACACGGGAGGCTTTGCCTGGGGCGAGATCTTGACAAGATCCAGATTCTGTTCCTCCGCGATGCGCAGCGCTTGGGCGGGGGGCATCAGGCCGAGCTGTTCGCCCGTAGGGCCGATCAGCCGAATCTCCGGATCACGAATATCCTCATTCAGCTCATGCACTTGCTTACTAATGGTCAAAGCACCTCCATCCTAAAAATGACAAAACGCGAGTACCATACCGGCGCCCGCGCAACAACAAACCGCCGGAAACCGGCAGCTTTGTCGACGTTGTTGACCTCTTTGCCAGGGGCGGGAGGTGAGGCGGATGCACACGGCCTTCTTTGTTTTGCGGGACCAGTGTATCACCTTTTCCTCCCTTTGTCAAGGAGAATTTTGCCGCGGGACTGGGCTGCGGCAAAATATGCAGCAACGTGGAAGCATCTCTCCTTCTGACCTTCGCGGGGAGGGGGCGGACACGCAGGCCCGCCCCTGCGGCCGTTAAGCAGAGGGTTCCGGCTCGGTGACGTGAATCTGAAAATAGAGCGTTGCCGGGAATTCCACGAGCGACCCCATCGGGTTTTTTATGTGGAAATAGACACGAACCTTCGCTGTAACCGTACCGGCTTTGTTGCCGGTAATCCGGCAAAGGAGCGGCGGATTTTGCGTCATAATGGTTACTTTGTCGGAATCCGCGTCAGGGTCCACAAGCCCCCAGGACGCAAAACCGATTTTCGCGTCGGCCCCCAGATGGAAGCTGGGCTGATAACGGATACTTTTACCTGCGGTAAGCGTCACGTCTTCCAGGGAACATTCCCAATCAAATTGGTCCTGTACGGTCAGCACAACCTCACAATATGGAGACTGGTCAAGACGACTGTAAGCCGTGAAGGTTACGGTTCCTGCTTTCATGGTGAGGAACCATCCTGAATTGTTGATCATGGCAATGCTTTCGTCCGAGGACTTAAAGTCAACCCATGCAGGAAGGTCCGGCCAGAAATCGGAGAAATTGCCACGGTAGCCGAATCCGGAGCAGAAGCCGAAATCGGAGACCACCTTTCGCAGGTCCTCCGGAAGTTCTTCCGGCGGGTCTGGCGGGTCCGGTGGGTCCGGCGGATCGGGCTGGGTTACGTCGATCTGGAAATAAAGGCTTACGCCAAAGTCCTGCTCGCCGTTGCAGCCGTCAATAATCAGGACAGTGTAAAGTTTTGCGGTGACGGTGGCGGTGAAATTTCCGGTAATTTCGCAGCGCAGCGGGTTCGCTGCATCCGTCTTCAACGATACATAGAGATAGTCGTTCGGATTGGTCAGCTGCCAGTAAGTATATCCGCGAACCGTTCCGGGGGCGGCCTCATATTGCAGCTCCTGGAAGACGCTGCCGCCGACCGGAAACGTCACGTCTTCCAGGCTGTATTTCCAGTCGTACTGATTCTGCACTGTGAGAGAGAGGACATAAAGCTCCTCGCCCGTACTCGGGTCACGGGCGCTCAGAAACGCGGTTCCGGCCTTGAGCGTGGTAAAGTCACCGCTGGAGGCGTTGATATCCACAATGTCATATTTCGACGAGTGGTAAGTCAGACCGGCGGGAAGATCGGGCCAGTAATCGGAGAATTTTCCGTTGTAGCCATACCCGGAACAGCAGCCGAATTGATCGACCTGCATTTGCTGCGGCTCCTTTGGATGCTGTACTGTTACCTGGAAGAAAACGGTGTCCGTCATGCGCATAGGTCCGAAGATCGTATCCACGGAAAAAGCAACTTCTCCATGGATGGTCGCGTCGCCTGGTTTTCCGCCTTGAAGCTGGCATCCGTAGAGGTCGGAATAGAGAACGTCCACAACATCCCGGTTGCTGGAAGTCCATGTTATAGACTGAAGGGAGGCACCAGCATGGCTCATGGAAGAAAAACCCTGTTTTCCACCGCTGGTTCCCTCGTCAATGGTTATATCTTTCAATGTGTAAGACCAGTCAAAGTGATCCTGCACATGCAGTTCCAGGGCATACTGCACCTCCGGAACATCAGGGTCGTAAGCGGTCAGGACGGCGGTTCCGCCGAAAAAGGTCGAAAATCTTCCGTTGGGAAGAATGGAGGCGACGTTCGGGTCGGAGGAGGAAAACACCAGGTTTTCCGGAAGCGGCTCGCGCCATACATCCATAAAATAGCCGCTGAAGCCGTAGCCGGAACAATAACCAAAGTTATCCAATGTTTTCTGGTGAACAGTGACGCTGGGCGGCTGCGGCTGCGGCGCGGCCTCCACCGTTACCTGAAAAGAAACGTCTTCCCGTATGTCTGCATTGCCATAGCGGGTCATGACATAGCCGTAAATGATTCCATGAACCTCGGTTGTGCCGGGGGAATTGGCGTAAATCTGACAGCTGAAATCGGACGTCCCCCGGACATTGGCGATTAAGGGATTCTGGCTTTCCCAGTAGAAATTGGTCAGCGTAGTTCCCCGCAGAATAAGCGATTGAAGACCGTTTTCCATGGTTTCCCCTTCCAGGAGGGTGACGTCGTTCAAAACATAGTCCCATTCCAGGGCGTCTTTCACCGTTATGTGCAGCTCGTATTTTTGGGCGGGATTGTCCGGATCCCAGGCGGAGAGGATGGCCGTGCCGGGAGCGGTTGTGCTGAAATGGCCCTGGTGGTTGATACATGCGACGGGGAAATTGGACATGGAAAATTCCAGATGTTCCGGCAGCGGCTCCCCCCAGGCGTCGGTAAAATAGGCGCTGTACCCGTAGCCGACGGAAAGTTTCTTGACAATCGGAGGGACCGGCTTGGGTTTTTCCACCGTTTCCGGTACGGTTGCCTGCACCACGACGGCCAGGGCCCAGGGGTCGTTTTCCGTCCAGCGGACGTAGTACCGAATCTCGGCAGAACCGGGAGCGGCGCCATAGAGGTGAAGGCTGCTGTTTGCGTATACGACGGCGGGGTCGCTGCTTTCCGCCTTGATGAAAGCGCCGCTGTTCACAAGCGGAAAATTACGAATCGTTTGCTTTGGTTGAATCGTCCGGTTGAAGTAGGCGACGCCCTCGGCGGTTTCCTGATAGTCGCCCCAGGTGTAATCCACCCGAATCGGATTCACCGGAACCACCGTCACATGAGCGATGGCCACCAGCTCAAAGGGCCCGTTGGGGCTGTTGCTCTCATAATAGCGTACGTCACAGGTTCCGGGTGCTTTTGCATGGATATACTGCGCATAGAGTGTGACACGGGTTTCATCGGAAACTTCTACCCTTACATAACGGTTTCGAGACTGATAGGGAAGTCCGCGGTAATCGGTGCCGTTTGCGGTGAGAGAGGTAGAAAACTCATGGATACCATCCGAATTGACTCCCAGATATTCGCCATAGCCGGGGTCGGGCGTGATATCTGCCGGCGGAATCGGTTCCGGGTCCGGGACGGGCACAGGGTCCGGCAAAGGCTCCGGGTCCGGAATCGGTTCCGGGCTTGGTGCAGGATCTGGGTCTGGTTCCGGGCTTGGTGCAGGGGCCGGATCTGGTTCTGGTCTTGGCGTGGGGGCTGGCTCTGGCTCCGGGACCGGTTCTGGGACGGGTTCCGGTCCTGGGGGGAGTTCCGGCTCGGGCGGTAATTCCGGTTCGGGAGGCAGTTCGGGGAGGGGAGCGGTTTCGTGGAAGCCGCCGTCATCATCATCGGAATCGCTGGAGTCCGTGGCTCCCTGGGAATTTACAGGCGGCGTCCAATACTCCGGCGCTTCCATGTCAACGACCGGCCCGAGCGTGGGCTGGTTCCGTGCCCCCTGTGATATGGCAGGCAGAGTGGGAATAATGGGAGGCGCAGACGTAGTCTGCGCCTCCCCCGGGACGTCCCGGGGCCCTGACGCGGCCGTTGAATCTGTTGGTTCCGTCGGCGGAAGGGTCTCTGTGATTGCCGGCGGAGGGGGCGGGGATGTAGGAGGAGAAACCGGGCGCAGGAGGACGCCGCCGCTGACGCCTCCGGCCAGTACGAGGCCGGTCAGGGCCAGAAGGCCCTTATGAATGACCGCGCCTCCGGCAACCTTCGTAAAAGCGATAGTTACACCTACGGAAGCGCCTCCGGTGAGGGCCGCCGCGCCCGCCGCGCCTGCGCCGACGGCAAGAATCGCTTTCTGCACGGTGTCGGCCGCCGTGGGGGACAGGACACACTCCAGCGCTTCCTGCTGCAGGAAATATTGCAGGAACGGCAGCGGTGAGAGACCATAGAGCTTGATGCCCTGGGCGGCGTAGCGCTCCACGCCCTCCTTGATGGCCTTGCGTGCATAGCTCAAACGGCTTTTGATGGTGTTTTCGGAGGTTTTCAGAGCCTCGGCAATTTCGTGCACATGCATTTCGTCATAATAGTACATCATGACACAGAGCCGCTGCTCAGCCGGAAGCTCGTCAATAAGTTCGGAGATCATGCGCTGGGTTTCCCGGGTGTCGACAGCTCGTTCGGGAACGAGCTGGTCGTCCATGGACTCGAGAAAATCCATATGACCTTGCGGGATTTGTCCGCCAAACTGAAACTGCTTTTTCTGTTCTTCCTTCAGCAGTTTATAACAGGTGTTGGCGGTGATCTGGTTCAGCCAGCCCCAAAAGGCCGAGGGTGTTCGCAGGGAGTGCAGGCCGCTGAAAACAGCAAGGAGGATATCCTGTGTTGCGTCCAGGGCGTCGTCCTCGTTGCCGAGGATCTTGCGGCAATGGAAATAAATGTGATTTTGGACCTCTTGCGCCAGAAGGTTTTTGGCGTCCTGGTCGCCTTCCAGACACTTGGGAATCAGTTCCAGTATTTTGTCGTTTTTCGTGCTTGCCATCTTCTTCCGACCCCTTCCGAATTCCAGCTGTACAATTCCGAACAGCTGTCGAAGATTGTCTGATTCTGGTCGGCATTATAGCATAAAGTTTGACCTGTGACAAGCTTTCGGACAGGATATTGTTGGGCGGAATCTGTGTGCCGCCCGTCTCCCCGATACAGGTATTTTTTGGGAAGAGGAAGAAATCAAAAAATGTCAGCGTGCCGCGAGAAACGCGGAAAGGGACCAGGTGCGCCAGCTGCTGCATTGATAACGGGCGACGTCTTTCCGCTGTTCCAGAAACGAGGACAGAGACGCGCTGCCAAGCGTTTGATCGTATCGGTTGAGGGGAGCGTCCGAGTCGAGACGTTCCAGCTGTGAGAGGGTGTCACAGGAGAGACTGTATGCCAGATAATGGATATCAATTGCAAAGCTCTCATGATTCAGGTAGCGGTCCACCTGGTTTTTGGCGACCAGATAGTCGACGGGAATGCAGTTGATGAGCAGCCAGCCCGCAAGGGCGATTGGAAATGCGCAGCGGCAGAAGCGGAAGTCCGGTCGGGCAATTTTTACTGCCGCCGCCAGAAAAAACAACGCCATCATAATCATGCCCCAGTAGGTCATGAAACGCTTGAAGCTCAGGCCGTAGGCCGACACATAGAGCGTCATGCGCCACGCGGCGGAGGCGAGAAGGGTAAAGCTCTCCGCCGTGAGAACCGCCGCCAGAATGCGGACGATTTTCCAGGCTTTTCCGTCTCTGCGGGAGAAAACCAACGCCGCCAGAATGACGCTCAGATTGATGATCGTAACGCTGACCATCTGGAAGAACCCGCTCCGCGCCCAGTCGGCGTAACGGATGTTGTGTTCCGCGAGGTAGGCCGGGCCGCCGAACAAACCGGCGGATTGTACCGCCAGGAAGAACAAATATAAAGCGTCCGCGGCGGCCAGAATCAGCGCAAATAGAACGCCGTCCGCGTCTGGGATGGTCTGGGCTTTGGGCGGCCCGGCCCTCTGAACGCCCAAGGTGTAAAGCAGACTGAACGCAAAGGGCGTCAGGAACAGGGCGGAGAAGAGTTTGAATAAATTGTCCGCGAAATGGAGCTGGCTGAAATTCCGGAGGTCTTTCGTCGCGGCGGCAAAGAGGGCGTCAGCGGAGATGAGAATTGGAAAAACCAGGGCTACCAGAATCAAAGCGCCAACGGTTCCGGCAATGACGGCGGCGGTGTGAGGGGAGCGCCCCTTTTTACGGAAGGTTGACACCGCTGCAAAACTGGCCCATACGTTTTCGAACAGGCCGCGGAAGAATCGCTGCATACGTTCCAGGAGCATGGCGGGATTCCACCAGGGAAAAAAGGATACATCGGAAAAAAAGTGGACCGGGGCCAGAAGAACAAGCGCCAGAAAATTCCAATAGCGAAAGTACCAGTTGGAGCCGAGCGTGAAGGTCAGCGAAAGGAACAAAGGCTATTCCAACTTCGTGGTGGATAGGGCGTTTTAGGACGTCCTTTCACACCGC
>CANDBG010000010.1 GCA_947382875.1 uncultured Oscillibacter sp.
CGAGAGAAAAGAAAATGGGGGGTTCAAAATTGGACCAGCCATTTCGAATGGCTGATTACCCCTGCGGCGTTAGCCGCACGCCCCGCAGGTGCGAACCTGCAAATTTATCACGGTCACGTGTGATTTGTTTGGAGTAGCGGTCGGCTTCGGAAAAAATACAGCCGCAGTACTTCTGCATATAAAACCCTAATTCGCGGGCTTTCTGATTTCCAGCGCGGAAATTTGTGCGAAAATCACGATACAAAAATTTTACATGATACTGTTCCGCAAAACGCCTGGCGGCGTTTATAATTCCTTCATGATCTTGATAAAGACTCGCCAGAAGCGTCGTCGTGAAAGCGGCAAAACCATGCTCCGCCGCATACTTTGCCGTCCCCTCTATGCGATGCTCATAACAATACTTGCACCGGCCGTCAATATCATTCGCCACTTGACAAACGAACTCCCGAAGTCCATAATCCTCACGGACACAAACCTCCATCCCAATCGTTGGCGCATACTCCAACAAACAATCCCGCCGCGCCTGATACTCCTTCCAGGGATGTATGTTTGGATTATACCAGAACGCTGTCGGTTCAATTCCCTCACTCCTTAATGGCTCAATACAGCTCAACGAACACGGCGCACAACAACAATGCAGCAAAATCGAATCCATTTTTACCGCTTCCTTTCCTGTAAAACAGTTCTGAATCATATCAGTATAGCATAGGAGAGAGAAAAGGCCAAGCCTTGCAAATACACATTTTTTAACAAATTCTTTACAGCGTTTCTAGTTTTTCACGATTGCACATTTTGTTGAAAGAGTGTATGATACCATAGAATGTAGCAGCTTGGGGCTTTCCCTCTACATACAGCCCCTTTCCAAAGGAGGACTCAACATTGAAAGTTGGTCTTGATATCGGTTCGACTACCATCAAATGCATTTTGCTCGATGATCGTGGTCAAATCCTGTACAGTACATACGAACGGCATTTCAGCCATATCTTAGAAAAATCCGAAGAACTTCTGCGCCGTATTCCTGAACAGTTTCCCTTCGCTTCCACCGCAGAACTCGCCATCTCCGGCTCCGCCGGTATGGGCATGGCCGAAAGTGTGGGAGTCCCCTTCGTGCAGGAGGTCTTTGCAACCCGCGTCGCCGCAAACCGGCTCGTTCCCGGCACCGACGTCATCATTGAGCTGGGCGGCGAAGACGCAAAAATCCTCTTTCTTACCAACGGCATGGAAGTCCGTATGAACGGCTCTTGCGCCGGCGGCACCGGCGCATTTATCGACCAAATGGCAACCTTGTTAAAAATGACCGCCGACGACATGGACAACGCCGCCTTGCAGGCCGAAAAAACGTACACCATTGCTTCCCGCTGCGGCGTCTTTGCAAAAAGCGACGTGCAGCCTTTAATCAACCAAGGCGGCAAAGCGCAGGACATTGCTGCCAGTATCTATCAGGCCGTAGTCAATCAGACTATCGCCGGTCTGGCCCAAGGACGCCCGATCAAAGGCAACGTCCTTTATCTTGGCGGTCCCCTCACGTTTTCCCGCTGCCTGCGGGAGAGCTTTGACCGTACCCTTGGCGTTACTGGAACCTGTCCGGAAAACAGTCTTCTTTTTGTCGCTCTGGGCGCGGCTTTCTACTCCGACCAGCGCTTTGACTTGAATCAGGTCGCTGACCGTCTTCAGGAACGAGGCGCGTCCGAAACCTACCGCAGCCAGCCGCCCCTGTTTGAAAACCAGGCGGAATACGAGGCGTTCCAGGCCCGGCACGCAAAGGCCGCTGTTCCCCGCGTCCCCTTTGGCCCGGATTATGCCGCGCCGGTTCATATCGGCATTGATTCCGGATCCACTACCGTCAAGGTGGCCGTGATTGACCAGGAGGCCCGCCTCCTCTTTACCGACTACCGCCCGAACCTGGGCAATCCTGTGCCGTTGATTCGGGAGGTTTTGCAGCAGCTTTATGACGAGCATCCGGCTTTGCACGTGGCCTCCGTCACTACCACCGGCTACGGCGAAGACTTGGCCCGCAGTGCATTCCACGCCGATTACGGCGTCGTGGAAACCGTGGCGCACTTTGCCGCCGCGCGTCACTTTCTGCCCAATGTCGACTTTATCATCGACATTGGCGGACAGGACATGAAGTGCTTCAAAATCGAAAATGGTGCGATCAGCAATATTTTCCTCAATGAAGCCTGTTCCTCCGGGTGCGGCAGCTTTTTGCAGACCTTCGCGCAAGCCCTTGGACACGATGTTCGGGAATTCGCCAGGCTGGGACTCTTTGCCGAGCGGCCCGTGGACCTGGGAAGCCGTTGTACCGTATTTATGAATTCCAGTGTAAAGCAGGCTCAAAAGGATGGGGCCAGCATCGAAAACATCTCCGCCGGATTGTCGATCAGCGTGGTGAAAAACGCCATTTACAAGGTTATCCGCGCTGCGTCTCCCGAGGAATTGGGACGAAACATTGTCGTCCAGGGCGGAACGTTTTATAATGAGGCCGTCCTCCGTGCCTTTGAAAAGGAAATGGGCGTTGAGGTCATTCGTCCGGACATCGCCGGTTTGATGGGCGCGTTCGGCGCGGCCCTCTGCGGGCGGGGGAAGGCGGTTCCCGACCAGACCAGCGCACTGCTGGACCGCAAAGCCCTTGCCGCCTTCCATCAGGAGACGGAAAGCCGGCTCTGCGGGCTTTGCGGCAACAACTGCCAGCTCACCGTCAACACCTTTGCCGGAGGCGGTTCCTTCATCAGCGGCAACCGATGCGACCGGCCCGTTACCGGCAAGGCCGACACCGGACAGCGGAACTTGTACGCTTACAAACGCAAGCTGATTTTAGACTACAAACCGGTGCCGGGCAAACGGGGGAAAATTGGACTCCCCCTCTGCCTGAATTTCTGGGAGCTGCTTCCGTTCTGGCATACGTTCTTCACCCGTCTGGGTTTTGCCGTATACCACAGCCCTCTCTCGAGCCGGGATTTGTACTTAAAGGGGCAGGCCACGATTCCCAGTGACACGGCCTGTTTCCCCGCCAAGCTGGCACATGGGCACATTCAATTTCTCTCCAAGCTGGGTCTGGACGCAATTTTCTATCCCTGCATGACCTACAACATCGACGAAGGCTTGGGCGACAATCACTATAATTGTCCCGTCGTCGCCTACTACCCGGAGGTCATTGCCGGGAACTGTCCAGAAATCAAAGAAACTCGGTTTATTTACGATTATGTCGGCCTTCACCGTCCAAAGGATTTCACAAAAAAAATCTTCGGCATTCTCCGCAGGCATTTCCCGGATATTTCCAAAAATGAGGTCCGTGAGGCGTCTGACGCCGCTTACGCCGAATATGCACATCATATGTCCCTCGTCCGCAAGGAGGGGGAACGCATGATTGCGCAGGCCCGCGCTGAGGGCCGCCGGATCATCGTTCTGGCGGGCCGCCCGTACCACGTGGACCCGGAGGTAAATCACGGCATCGACACCCTGATTACCCGTTTCGGCGCGGCGGTGGTGACAGAGGATTCCATCTCGAACCTCGTGGAAAAATTCCCCACTACCGTCCTGAACCAGTGGACCTATCACTCCCGCCTCTACGCCGCTGCAAAATATTGCTGCGAGCAGCCGGATATGGATTTGGTGCAGCTGGTCAGCTTCGGCTGCGGCGTGGACGCCATCACCACCGACGAAACCCAGGCCATTCTGCAGGCCGGAGGCAAGTTATATACACAGCTTAAAATCGACGAAATCACCAATCTGGGCGCGGTGCGCATCCGTCTGCGGAGCCTGTTCGCCGCCCTGGAAGACGAAACGCGAAAGGAGGCGTGAAGGGAATGGAACAGCTGCAATATCCCAAATTTACGCCGGAGATGAAAGAGACGCATAAAATCCTCATTCCGAACATGGCCCCGGTACAGTTCCGCATCCTGGCCGCAGCCATGGAACAGGCCGGATACACCTGTGAGCTGCTGGAAAACTGCGGCAGCGAGGTTTCGGAGTTGGGGCTGAAGTACGTCCACAACGACACCTGTTATCCGGCCCTGCTGGTCATCGGGCAGTTTCTGGACGCGCTGGCTTCCGGTAAGTACGACCTGGACCATACCGCCCTGATCATCACCCAGACCGGCGGCGGCTGCCGGGCCTCCAACTACATCCACCTGCTGCGCAAGGCGCTTGTGAAAGCGGGCTACCCACAGGTGCCGGTAGTCAGTCTGAATTTCTCCGGACTGGAAAAGGATTCCGGCTTCCCAATGACATTACCCTTCCTGCGAAAGCTCCTGGCGGTGGTTTATTACGGCGACCTGCTGGTTGCCCTCAAGGCCCAGACGGAGCCATATGAAATCCAGAAGGGCAGCGCCGCCGCATTGCAGGAAAAATGGTTAGAGATTATTTGCGGCTGGGTCCGGGAGGACAAGGGATACACCAGTCGGGAGATGAAAGCCGCCATGCCTAAAATTGCGGCGGAATTTGCTGCGGTTCCCGTTCGCCGGACGCCGAAGGTAAAGGTTGGCGTTGTGGGAGAAATTTATGTAAAATATTCCCCGCTGGGCAACAATGACCTGGAAAAATTTCTGTCTTCCCAGGACTGCGAAGTAAATTTGCCTGGCCTGATGGGGTTCCTGCAATACTGCATCTACAATCCCGCCGAGACCGCCCGTCTTTATGGCGGCAGCTTCCTGGAAAAGCACGTGCCCGGCCTTCTGCTTCGGTTTATAGAGGGTATGGAGCGCGTAGTCATTCAGGTCTTGACAGACAACGGCTACCATGCGCCTCTCCCCTTCCGTGAGCTGGTAAAGCTGGCCGACGGCATCATTGGCCGCGGCGACAAAATGGGCGAGGGCTGGCTTCTGACCGCCGAAATGATCGAGCTGGTACAGGCAGGGTATGAGAACATCGTTTGCGCGCAGCCCTTCGGCTGTCTGCCGAACCACATTTGCGGCAAGGGTATGATCAACAAGATTCGGGAGCTGTATCCCCAGGCGAATATTACGCCGATTGATTACGACCCCAGTGCAACCCGGGTCAACCAGGAGAATCGGATTAAGCTGATGCTGGCGGTTGCCCGTGAACGTCTCCCGCAGCAGCAGAAGACAAGTGTTCCGGTTCTTCCGGAACCGGAGAAACAGCCCTTTGCGGTTCAGGCTCTGACGGCGGCGGTTCAAAGCTGCACACAGGACGGCAAGCAGACGGCCAAACGGGCAAAAGCCGCCGTATGAACCAAGCGGCCATGACGAGGGGTTCTTTTTTCTCGAAAAAGGAACAAAAAGCAGGCAAAAAGAGCTTTAGGAAAGACCGCCGTCGGCGGTCTTTCCTGCATTATTCCGAGATTTCCCGCGTCGCGTAGGCGTTCAGCTCCATGCCTGCCGCATGGCCTGCCCGGTACTCGTAGTAACCCTGTGCGGCGATCATGGAGCCGTTGTCGCCGCATAGCCGCAGCGGAGGCAAATACAGCTTGCAGCCCTGTTCCCTGCAGGCTTGTTCCAGGTTTGCACGGATGATGGAATTTGCCGCCACGCCGCCCGCCGCAACGAGAATCTTCCGGCCGGTCAGACGTACGGCCTCCATGGTACGGGGAACCAGCGTGTCGCTCACCGCCTGGGTGAAGTCCCTTGCCAGCGCGGCCCGGTCGAGTCTTTCACCGGTTTGCTCTGCGTGATGCGCCAGATTCACAACCGCTGTTTTCAAACCGGAAAAGCTCATGTCCAGCGGCGCGCCGTCCACGTGGGCGTGAGGCAGCCTGTATACCCCTCCTGCCGATTGCTGTGCCAATTCGTCCATCGGTTTTCCGCCCGGGTACGAAAGCCCCAGCACCCGCGCCGCCTTATCGAAGCACTCTCCCGCCGCGTCGTCACGGGTTGCGCCTAAGATGTGCATATTGGTATAATCCGCCACGTCCACAAGCAGCGTATTGCCGCCGGAAATCGCCAGCGCCAGGAATGGCGGTTCCAGATCCGGAAACGCCAGGTAGTTTGCCGCGATATGGCCCCGGATATGATGGACGGGAATCAGCGGTATCCCCAACGCCCAGGCGACGGATTTTGCAAAGCTTAATCCCACCAGCACAGCGCCGATTAATCCCGGCGCGTAGGCCGCCGCTACGGCGTCGATGTCTGAGCGGCTGCACCCGGCGTCCTGCAGCGCCTTTTCCGTCAGCGCGGCAATGGCCTCCACGTGCCGCCGGGAGGCGATCTCCGGCACCACGCCGCCATACAGTGCATGCATATCCGCCTGGGACGCAATGGCGTCCGACAACACGCGCCGTCCGTCCTCCACAACGGCAACGGCGGTTTCGTCACAGGTGGATTCAAACCCCAAAATTTTCATGCGTCCTCCCTCATGCGGTCAATCCTCGTTCCACGGTGCCCGCGGCGACGGCGGCGCGGATGGGTCCCGTGGAATCCGGATGAATTGTTCGTATTTCTCCGCTGGAAAGCGGTTTTGATAGATAAACTGATGCTGCCGGATCAGTTTCTCGTCCGGAACCGGTTCTGTGGACCAATACAGCGTTTTGTAATGCACGCCGAACAGTTCCGTATCATAGCCTGCCGTACGGGCTTGATTCCGGGCGTAAAAGCCCAGACGGCGTTCCGCCAACGACGGGTTTTCCGCGTGTATGGGCGCTTCGCATTCGCCTAGAATGACCGTCCCCGCTTCTGCTTTGATGAGCTCTGACAGAAGCAGTGCGCCGAGGCCGTCGTTTCGGCGGTGGGCGGAGACGCACAGGTAATCCAACAGCGCCCAGCCGGGCTTTCCCAGCCAGAGAAAACACTCTCCAACCACTTCGCCGCCGTCAAAGAGGCACCAGGGACGGTAACAGCCGTCCCGGCACATGGCTTCAATGTTCCACAATGGTTTCAGCTCCGCCGGAGGAAAAGCCGCTTTCATATCCATCTCATAAGCCCGCGCCAGCTGTTCCGGCGTAGGCAGTTTCATTTCCATGTTAATTGTTCTCCTTTTCGTCTTCGTATACAAATTCCCGCGTCATGATGATGGCGTCTTCTTTTGGATGCTCATAGTAATTCCGCCGGCGTCCCACGCCCCGGAAGCCACGGCTTCCGTACAGCGCAATGGCAGCGTAATTCGACGCCCGGACTTCCAGCGTCAGGAAGGACAGCCGGTTTCCTTGCGCGAAGTCCAGAAATACTTGCAGCAGCTTCCCCGCCACGCCTTGACGGCGGTATTCCGGCGCAACGGCTACATTCAGGATGTATCCTTCGTCCAGGACCACCTGAAGCCCGGCGTAGCCTGCGACTTTGCCCGTAGCGTCCAGCGCCACCAGAAACGCCGATAAAGCATTGTCCAGCTCCTCCGCCAGCATATTCCGGGACCATGGGTCCGAAAAACAAACCCGTTCCAGGGCTGCAATTTCGTCCAGGTGGTCCGCCGTCATGGGCACGATTTGTACCTGTATTTGTTTTTCCATTTGGTTTCCTCTCTCCTTCCAGGTCCCCTTGTCAACGGCCATGGCCCGCAATCCGGTTTGGAACCAGCAGGCGAACGGCGCGGTCCGGTTCATAACAACAGAAGTCATGCAGCGTCAGCGCCAGATTCCGGAGGATTTCTTCATCCTCCGAAATGGCGAAAAACGTCCACTCCTCGCAGGCGTATTCGATAAACGGCCCATCGCCGGGATGGAAAGCCGACGTGACAGCTTTTGCCAGACGTTCCCAGTCCCAGCCGGTGCCGGACGCCCCGGCCCGAAGAAACAGTTCCGTTTGATACCCCTGAGTTTCCAGGCCAAGATAAAAATTTTTCTCGTCCCGGGACCAGCAGAACGGTTCAATATCCTCTTGCAGCCACGTCAGTGGGCTGCAGCAGGCCAGACGGTCCCGCGCCGCCGCTGGGTCGATCTTTCGCAGACGGCGTTCCAGGGCCCTGCGGTCGTTTCGTGTTTGAAGGTAATCCCATTCCGGTTTCAGAAGGGGAAAGAGCCAGTAAAAATTCACCGAACCGCCGCCCGGCAGATGCACCGCGTCCAGGGGGTATTGGTTCCAAAGGTCTTCCAGCAGAATTGCGGCGGCAAACCCCGCGCTCATGACGGAAAAGCCTTTATAGAGGATGCCTGGACCAATCCAGTCTCTCTCAACCAAAAGATGCTGCATCGTGTCCCGCAGAAGTCGTACAGGCCATTTGTCGTCCGGGTTCCAGTCCGGCGGAAGGAGAATGGCAAGCTCGGACTGTACCGGCACTGGTCCGCTCCAGCCGACATAAGCCCCCGCGCCCACCGTGACCGCCCGCCAGTACGGAGAAATCTCCGTTGGCGGAATGAGTGCAACATCAATTGCCATCAATTTTGGCGGTTCGTCCCGGTCCCATTGCCGGATCGGGTCAAAGGTTTCTTCAATGGAAGCCTCTATGATTCGGCGTTCCGCGGGGGTGTAGTACGCCTGACGGCACAGCTCCCGCCGGGCCTGACGCTGCTTTTCCCGCATATCTTCAGCCGCTTCCGCCTCTTGCTTTCGCCGTTTCTCCACGCCGCCCGTTTGCAGGTTCGTTACCAGTATGCCGAACCCTCCTGCTATCGCAAAAAGAACCGCAAGCTGCCAGAGGTCCCGGAGTTCCCAGAGAAACAGCACCAGCAGCAGACCGGCGATTCCGTACCACAACAGCTTTTTTGCCCGTTTATTCTGGTTTTTGATGTGAACCACTTCCTTTGCCAAAGTCCCTCAACCAGCCGATTCAGACAAACGCATTATCCCTTGGCGGCTAACCAGTTCTTTCCCCAGTGCGCCTCCGCCGTCAGAGGCACGGACAGTTTTACGACGTTCTCCATCTCCTCCTCCAGCAAACGGGCGACCGCCTCCGCCTCCGCTTCGGGGCACTCTACAATCAGCTCGTCGTGAACCTGAAGCACCAGACGGGCTTGCGGTTTCTCTGCCCGCAGCCGCTTCCAGACGGCCACCATAGCCATTTTCATCACGTCCGCCGCGGTGCCCTGTACCGGTGTATTCAGCGCCACACGTTCCCCGAAGGACTGCATATTTTTATTGGAGGAAGCAAGTTCCGGCAGGTCCCGGCGGCGATGGAACAAGGTCTCCACATAACCCGTTTCCCGTGCCTTTTTGATCACATCGTCCATATATTTCCGCACCCCGGGGAATGTGGCGAAATACGCCTCCATATATGCTTTGGCGTCTGACACGGAAACGCCGATGTCCTGGGACAGCGAAAATGCGGAAATACCGTAGACAATGCCGAAATTCACTGCCTTGGCGCTGCGGCGCATCTCGTGCGTTACGTCCTCGCGGGCAACGTGAAAGACCTTGGAGGCTGTTTCAGCGTGGAAGTCGCCGCCTGCCAGAAACGCCGTCTGCATCGCTTCATCTCCGGCGATGTGAGCCAGAAGCCGCAGCTCGATTTGTGAATAGTCTGCGTCCACCAGAACACAGCCCTCTGACGCGGTGAACATTCTGCGGAATTCGCTGCCTAAGTCCGTACGGGTGGGGATGTTTTGCAAATTCGGTTCGGTGGAGCTGAGACGCCCGGTGGCCGTTACCGTCATTTGAAAATTTGTGCGGATGCGTCCATCGGGGTCCATGGCTTTCAGCAGACCGTCGGCATAGGTGGATTTCAGCTTCGTAAACTGCCGGTATTCCAGTACGGCGTCTACCATTGGGTGCTGAAAGCGCAGCTTTTCCAGAACATCTGCATTTGTGGACCAGCCGGTTTTGGTTTTTTTGCCGTGGGGCAGGCCCAGACGCTCAAACAAGACCTCCCCCAGCTGTTTCGGGGAATTGATGTTGAATTTTCCGCCGGCCATGTCATAAATGGCCGCCTCTTGCTCCGCAATGCGGGCCGACAGCGTTTCTCCGAAGGCCGTCAGAGCGCGGGCGTCCACGCCGCAGCCGGTCCGCTCCATCTCCGCCAGAACCCGGCAAAGCGGGAGTTCCGCCGTTTCGTACAGCTCCCACATTCCTTGTTCCCGCAGTTTTTCAGAGAGCGTTTTATATAGAGCATCCACCGTTCCGGCGTAGCTGTCCAAGGCCAATTCGGCCTCCTGGGGATTTCCCAAAAGGTTAAATGCCTCCGGTTCCAGAAACAGGGGCTTTTGCAGCTCTTCATTATAATAAACTACGGACAGCCGTTGAAGGTCATAGCTCCCCGCTGTGGCGTCCAGCAGATACGCGGCAAGCGCCGTATCAAAGACAAAGCCCTCGGCAGGTAGACCGTTTTCCAGCAGTGTCCGCATCAGGTCCTTGACATTGTGGGAAACCTTCCGGATATCCTCCGAGAAAAGCGCCCGTAGGAGATCGTTCCATTCTCCCTTGAAGTGCTGGAAAAAGAGTTCCGCAGTTGTGACGGCGTTTTCGCCGGTCCAGCATACAACCGATACCCCCGTCAGGTCCGGCAGCGTCAGGAGGGACACGTGATCCGCCGCCCGCCAGAGCGTCAGAAGCGCGTCCGCCTGAGATGGTTCCGTTACCTGCTCGATGGACCAGTCCGGAGCAGGACGGTCCTCCTCCGGCTTTTCCATCGGATGCAGACCGAATTTTTCAATCAGCTTTGTGAATTCCAGCTTCAAAAACAACGGGTACGCCTCCGGCCCGGGGCTTTGCAGACGGTTTTCCGCCGGCTGGAATTCCAGGGGCGCGTCTGTGACGATGGTTGCTAGCCAGTACGATTCCCGTGCGCTGGACTCCCCCGCCTCCAGCTTTTTTATGACGTTCGGTTTTGCAGGCGTCTCCGGAGCTGTCACAATTTCCGGCATATGGCTGTATAAATGGTCAATGGAACCATACATTCGCACCAAACTCATAGCCGTTTTCTCTCCCACGCCGGGAACGCCGGAAATGTTGTCCGAATTGTCGCCCATGAGGGCCTTGAGGTCGATCATGTGAATGGGGGCAAAGCCATATTCTTCCCGGAAGACCGCTTCCGTCATGTCCTTGGTGGTGGTCTGTCCCATGCGGGTGGAGACCAGCTTGACCTTGGTCGTGTCGTTGATCAATTGCAGGCTGTCCTTGTCACCGGTGACAACAACACAGTCCCAGCCCGCTTCCTTACACCTGCGGGAGATGGTGCCCAGGAGGTCGTCGGCCTCCCAGCCTTCCAGCTCATAACGAGGGATGTTCAGGGCGTCCAGAACTTCCTTCAAAACCGGTACCTGCATCCGCAGTTCCTCCGGCATAGGCTTGCGGGTGGCCTTGTAGGCCGCCGACGCCTTGTGGCGGAACGTGGGGGCGTGCAGGTCGAAGGTGACGCAGAGGGCGTCCGGCGATTCCTCGTTTTTCAGACGCAGGAGCGTTGTGAGAAAACCGTAAATCGCGTGAGTGAACAACCCGTCGCGGGTGCTGAGGGGACGAATGCCGTAATAGGCACGGTTGAGGATGCTGTTTCCGTCGATAGCCATTAGCTTCATGGTGTGGGAACCTCCCTGTTTTGATCATACAAGGAGAATTATACCATGTTTGGTTTCATTTCACAACAGGCAGACGCGCTTGTGTTTCTTTACGCGTTTTCCGTTTCTTTTTCCGCGAAAAAAGCCATACTGTTTCTATCCCGCTCATTGGAAAGGAGTTTTCATTTATGAACCGTTTTGCATCCTTTTCCCTGGTTCTGTCGTTTCTTTTGACTCTGACCGCCTGCGGCAAAAATCTTCCGGACACCAGGCAGCCGGAGGAGCCGCCCCAGGAGGACGGCGGTGAGGAAGTTACCGTATATCACAGCGGCGGCGTGGAAATGGCCCTGCCCAACCGCTACGCAAATCAGCTGACCGTTTGCACCAATGAGGGCGAGGCTGAAAACGGCTTCCAGACGCTTTTTTCTGTCTATGAAACTGCGTCCCTGCAAGCCGCCGAAGCTGATTTTGACGATACAAATGGATTTGGTTTTCTCTTTGGTTTTGCGGCCCTCGACCAGACGGCCCTGGAACAGTTTTTGAGCACGCTGCCCCCCGGAATGGATATCTTTGCCCAGGACGAAAACCGTTACTACGCCTACACGTACCCTACTGACGTTCAGTTCTACCGCCGCGGCGGTGAGGTGGACACCGGGTCGGAGGACTGGAAAAATTGGCAGACGTTGAATGACCTTGGCGGGGAAGTCCAGGCTGACCTGACGGGGCGCAACGGTCTTCAGCCCTTCACGATGGACGCCTTTTTTGAACAGGAATTCACGTATGACGGCGACCATGTGTATTTGAATTATTATCCGAATTTTGCCTCCGGCGGGGACGACCAGGAGTTTTATACCCTGGTGCTCTCACAGCCCATCCGGCAGGGACACGAGGGCATCTGGTGCGTGGAGCGAATGCTGGATGCAACTGGTCAGACCTATTATTATTTCCCCGACAGCGGCAAGCCTGCCATGGAATATTATGCCGAGCTTCAGGAGGCCAGCGGCGAAGGGCAGTACAGAGAACTCCTGACGCCCCTTGGCGCGGCGAAATTTTTTATACAGGAATCCGGCTATTTCAGCGGCGAAGCCGCCGACGAGAGCTTTCGCGCCCTTCCGGACACCGCCTCCTGATCCGCTGCGCCGGTTTTCTCCAAAATTTCCCGGATTTCCTCAAAAAATGACAGCGTTCTCCTGGGAATATTTTTTTCCTGAAATCTTGTAAATTCCCGACGCTTGTGTTACAATGAAACTCAGCAAACGCTAAACAGGAAAGGGTGGAAAATATGGGACTTTTTGGAGGAACAACAAAACCTGCCGGTTCGGTGGACCCTCTGCCTCCCGAGGGCGGAAACGAAGAACAGTTCAGCGATATCCCTGAACTGCCGGAACCCCGTACCGACACCATCATCGCAAAGGATATCACCGTCTCCGGAAACCTCTGCGGCGAGGGCGTCGTTCAGATCGAAGGCACGTTTGAGGGGGAAATCAAGCTCAAGGGCTATGTCATCGTCACGGCCTCCGGCGTCATCCGCGGGCCGATTGAGGCGGATGTGATCCGCATTGCCGGCAATGTGGAGGGCAATATTACCGCCCTTGACCATTTGCAGCTGGAACGTTCCGGCACCATTTTGGGCGACGTTGCGTCGGTCTCCTTCGTCATTGAAAACGGCGGCCGTCTCAATGGCAGAAGTACCATGATTGAAGGACGTTCGCCTTCCGTTCCCCGTGTCGACCGTATCCCCAAGGAAAAAAAGGCGGAACAGGAAGCGGAACCCGTTTAATCCCACCAGTACGCAGGCAAAACGCCGGAGGTTTTCCTCCGGCGTTTTTTGTGTTTCCTTATACGATTTCCAAAAGTTCCCGCAAATCGGAAATCTCGTAGTCAATCCGCAGACCCGGCCTGCGGGGAGCTTTCTTTGGGTTGTACCAGCAGCAGGGAAACCCCGCGTTGTTTGCGCCCTGAATGTCAGTGGACAGCGAATCCCCAATGGCCAGGGCGTTTTTCTCCGTCAGACCGGGAACCTGACGGCGGATATAGTCATAATAGGCACGGTCCGGCTTGGCGGCGCCTGCTTCCTCGGAAATGAACGCGCCGTCGAAGAACTGCGCAAATACGCTGTTTTGCAGACGGGTCCGCTGCACGGACGCCACCGCATTTGTTATGATGTACATTTGACATCCCCGCTCCCGCAGGGCGCGGCATACCTCCTCTGCGTACGGAAGCGGGTACACCCCCTCCCCCAGTGCGGACAGATAATCGGCGTTGCACTGAGCGGGGTCCCGGTCCAGACGCAGGGTATTCAGAAACCGGACGTAGCGTTCCAGTGTGACAAATTCCTTGGTGACTTCCCGGCGGTCAAACGCCGCCCACAATTCCTGATTGATTTCATGGTAAAGCTGGTATGTCTCCGGATTGTGTGGAATGCCGTGAAGCCGGCACATATGCGCAAAGGCTTTGCCGGATGCTTTTGGAAAATCAAACAGCGTGTCGTCGGCGTCAAATAACAAATACGGGTAGTTCATAATAAAACGGTTTCCTTTCCGAAAGCCCGCCGGACTTTTTCTTCATTCTAGCATACGTTCTGCAAAAAGGCAATCACCCTTTCTCCGTTTTTCCATATCATGGAATGAGGGGGGAATCTTGCATGAAGAAAACCTATGGCGTGATTGGCGGCGACCGCCGTCAGGCGGAACTTGCCCAGCTTCTGCGGCTGGAAGGCAATTCCGTATTCACATATGGCTTGAGCCGATGGAAGGCTGGAGAAGAGGTTTCTCTGGACCAGGCTTCCGTGGCGAATGTCATCCTCCTGCCGCTGCCGCTGTGCAAAGGCGACGGCGTGCTGAATTGTGAGGAAGGCGCAGTGCCTACAATGGAGCTGTTCCGGCGGCTGCGGCCCCGGCAGAGGATTCTGGCAGGTCAGGTGCAGCCCGCCCAGCTTCGGGAGGCCGAAGCCTGCGGCTTGTGTCTGGAGGACTATTTTCTCCGGGAGGAGCTGACTGTTGCCAACGCCGCCGCCACAGCGGAGGGCGCGATTCAAATCGCAATGGAACGGTTAGATCAGACCCTGCTGGGCATGGATTGCCTGGTCCTGGGATTTGGACGGATTGGCAAGCTGCTTTGTCACCGTCTGCACGGCCTGGGCGCACGGGTAACGGCTGCCGCCCGGAAGCCGAAGGACCTCGCCTGGATTCGGGCCTATGGATATCAGGCTCTGGAAACCAGCGCGCTGGACGGCCAATTGTCCGCCTTTGGGGCAGTGTTCAACACGGTCCCCTCCCTCATTCTGAACGGCTCGCTGACGGCGCAGCTGTCCGAGGACTGCCTTTGCGTGGACCTTGCGTCCGTTCGGGGCATCGAACCGGCGGAACGAGCGGTGTGGGCCAGGTCCCTGCCGGGACGCCTGTCGCCCCGTACGGCCGCTGCCGCCATCCGGGACGCCGTTCACTCTATTTTAATGGAAGAATGAGGTGACCTGTATGCGGAAGGAACGGGTCGGTTTTGCTGTTTGCGGCTCCTTCTGCACCCATCAGAGGGTGCTGCGGGCGCTGGAAGCGTTTACGGAGCGGTATGAGACCGTGATTCCGATTGTTTCGGAGATCTCTGCCTTTACAGATACCCGTTTCGGAACCTCCGAAAAATTGCTGGAACGGCTGGAGGACCTGACGGGACATGATGTTTTATACGATATTCCATCGGTAGAGCCGATTGGCCCGAAAGGATTGCTGGATGTGCTGGTAATCGCACCTGCTACCGGCAATACCATTGCCAAACTGGCCGCGGGGATTACGGATTCCGTTGTGACCATGGCGGCCAAGGCGCATCTGCGGAATGAGCGGCCCGTCGTCATTGCGGTGTCCAGCAACGACGGCCTGAGCGCTGGCGCACGGAATATCGCGGAGCTTTTGGTACGGAAAAATTACTATTTCGTACCCTTCGGGCAGGACAATGCCATCCAAAAGCCTGCGTCGCTTGTGGCAGATTTCGACCAGATGCTGGATACGGTGGATGCCGCCCTGCGGGGCCAGCAACTTCAGCCGATCTTACTGCGGTAAATATGTTGAGCCGGGCGGAAGCCCGGCCCTTTTTTCATTTTTTCCCTGCTTTTCTAAAATTCTCTGCCTGGGAATAAAAAAATGAAAAAACAGTGGATTTTTGGAAAATGATGTGTTATAGTGTCTTCAAGGAAGCTTTGCATTGACAGAGCTTTCCATGCATTTATTTGTAAATTTTTGGGAAATTCTTTCAGGAGATGAAAACCATTTTTTATCTTGCAGCAGAATGTAAAAAGCCGGGAAACCGGTAAAATGTGGAAGGGAGATTGATCAAATATGCGGGTTTCCACGAAGGGACGGTATGCTCTGCGGCTGATGGTGGACATCGCTGCCCACGATGGAGAGGGCTACGTTTCTCTGCGGGATGCAGCTTCCCGGCAGGGTATTTCGCTGAAATACCTGGAGCAAATCGCTGGAATGCTGTCCCGAACCGGGCTTCTGCAAAGCGGACGGGGCGCACAGGGCGGCTACCGCCTCGCCCTCCCGCCGGAGGAGTACACCGTTGGACATATCCTCCGGCTGACAGAGGGAAATCTCGCCCCGGTGGTCTGCCTGACCGATACGGATGGCTCCTGTGAACGCTGTGACGAGTGCTCTACACAGGATTTCTGGGCTGGCTTGTACGCTGCTGTAAACGAGTATATCGACCATTTTACATTGGCCGACCTGCTGCTGGAGTACCAGAAAAAAGCACAGAACACATGAGAAAAGGACCGGCCTTTTGGCCGGTCCCTTCGACTCCAGCGGGAAGTTACAGGGACTTCTCGTAGGACTCAATCATTTTCTTGACCATCTGGCCGCCGACGGAACCGGCCTCACGGCTGGTGAGATCGCCGTTGTAGCCTTCCTTCAGGTTGACGCCAACCTCGGAAGCAGCCTCCATCTTGAACTTATCCATTGCCGCACGGGCCTCGGGAACGTTAATCTGGTTGTTGTTCTTGCTAGACATATTACATCTCTCCTTTTCATCTTCAGTTGCGTTTGCGTTCACTGGGTATCGCAAGCATAGTTTGACTCGAAACCTCGCGAATATCCTCTCTTTCAGCCGGTAATTTTTTCTGGACGAAAAAAGTGGAACAGACTTCTTTTTCTGCAAAAAACGCGGTGGTTCCAAACGACTTTGCCGTTTGGAACCATCCCACAAGCCGTACGCAATGCGGCTACTTGATAATCACGTTTTCTTCACCAAGAACCTCTTTTGCCTCCGCAATTAAAGCGCGGTGCAGCAACACCTGAGTTCCGTAAACCTTGCGGGTATCGGCCATTACCATTTTTACCGGCGTGTTTCCCGGAAACATCGAAAAAACCAGCTTCATATGGCGAATCGACGGATCTTCCAGGCTCGGAAACTTCAAATACAGCGTTTCCCCTTGCAGCACCTTCTTTTCCCGAACCTCCGGCCGCGGCGGGGGCATTGATTCCGCCGTCGACAGCGGATACGCCGAATCGCACATCAGCTGCGGCGCTTTTTCATCCCGCACCGACAGCTTTCCTTTCACCAGAACTGCCTCGTTCTCCCGCAGATAAGCGCCGCACGTCTCCAACACCCTGCTGAAACAAAGCAGTTCCATGGAGCCGGTCTCATCCTCTACCACTACATAAGCCATCAGGGTATTATTCCGGGTGGTTTTCGTTTTGCTGGATGTAATTACGCCTGCTATGGTCAAATATTGCCCGTCCTGAAAACGCGTCGGACCGCCATCCTGTGCAAAATCTTCCAGAATTTTTCCAATTCCCGGAACATTCAAACGCCGGACAATATCCTGATACGCCGCCATCGGATGCCCGGAAAGATACAAGCCGGTCGTCTCTTTTTCCATCATCATACGCTCTTGCGGCGTAAACTCCGGAATGTCCGGCAGAGCAACCTTTTCCGGAGCCGTCTGGCCCATGCTGAAAAAGTCCATCTGTCCGTCCAGGTTCTGACGCTGCCGCGCCGCCGCCGCGCCCAATACGCTTTCGTAAACCTTCAGCAGCTGGGAACGGTACGCGCCGGTGGAGTCAAACGCACCGGAACGAATCAGATTTTCCACAGCCCGCTTGTTCATTTCACTTCCCATCATACGGTGGCAGAAGTCGTGAAACGACGTAAATAAGCCGTTTTCCCGCTCACGCATCACGGCCCGGATAAACCCCCGGCCAATGCTCTTGATCGCTACCAAACCAAACCGAATGCCGCCTTCCTCTACCGTAAAACGGTCGGAGGAACGGTTGATGTCCGGCGGCAGAAGCGGAATGTTGCAGTCCTTACACTCGTTGATGTAACCGGCAACCTTGTCTGAGCTGTCCAGCACGCTGGTCAGCAGCGCCGCCATGTACTCCCGCGTAAAATGACATTTGAAATATGCCGTCTGATACGCAACCACTGCGTACGAAACTGCATGAGCTTTATTAAATGCGTAGTTGGCGAAATCGTAAATCTCCTGGTAAATCGCTTCCGCGGCAGACTCCGGAATTCCATTGGCTACACAGCCGGAAATGTTCCGCGACGGATCGCCATGCAAAAACGCTTCCCGTTCTTTTTCAATGTCTTTCGCCTTTTTCTTGCTCATTGCCCGGCGCACCATATCCGCCTGTCCCAAAGAATAGCCGCCCAACTGCTGGAAAATCTGAATGACCTGCTCCTGGTACACGATACAGCCGTAAGTGATGGACAGAATCGGTTCCAGCTGCGGGATTCGATACTGCACCAGCTTGGAATCGTGCTTGCAGGCGATGAAACGCGGAATTGAATCCATTGGCCCGGGACGGTACAGGGCGATAATCGCGGTAATGTCCTCAATGTTCTGGGGCTTCAGCCCAACACAGACGCCCGTCATGCCGGTGGATTCCATTTGGAATACCCCGGAGGTCTTTCCTGCCGACAGCATTTCATAGGTCTCCGGGTCGTCGTCGGGGATATCTTCCAGGCGGAAATCCGGACGGCTCTTTTGCAGCAGATTTACCGCGTCATCCAAAACCGTCAGGTTCCGCAGGGCCAGGAAGTCCATCTTCAAAAGCCCCAGCTCTTCCAGCGTGACCATCCCATATTGACAGACAACCACATCGTCATTTTTTGCCAGCGGCACGTATTCATATACCGGCCTTTTCGTGATCACTACGCCGGCGGCATGAGTCGAGGCGTTGCGGGGCATACCTTCCAGGTCTTTTGCCGTGTCGATCAGATGACGAACATTTTCATTGCTGTTGTACAAATCGCTCAGAGATTTGGACAGCCGCAGGGCGTCGTTTAGGGTGATGTGTTGTCCGGGAGCGTTGGGAATCAGCTTGGCAATCTGGTCCACTTCGGCATAGGGCATATTCATTACCCGGCCCACATCCCGGACCACACCTCTAGCCGCCATTGTGCCGAAGGTTATGATTTGAGCTACATGGTCATTTTTATACTTCCGGCGGACATATTCGATCACCTCACCCCGGCGGGCATCTCCGAAGTCCATGTCGATATCCGGCATACTTACCCGTTCCGGATTCAGAAAACGTTCAAAATACAGACTGTACTTGATCGGGTCTATGTCTGTGATGTGCAGGCAGTAGCTGACCATGGAGCCCGCTGCGCTGCCGCGTCCAGGCCCTACCGGAATTCCAGCCTCCCGGGCGTAGCGGACGAAATCGGAAACGATGAGAAAGTAATCAGTAAAGCCCATTTTCTCAATCATGTCCTGTTCATAACGCAGCTGCTCGCGGTTGTCCTCGTTGTCGCCGTAACGCTCCCGGTAGCCTTCGTCACACAGCTTTTTCAGATACGATACGTTGTCGTAACCCGGCGGAATCGGAAATTCCGGCAGGTGGTATTTGCCGAAGGTAAATTCCAGATTGCACATTTCCGCAATTTTTTCCGTGTTCTCCAAGGCACCCTCGTAATCCCGGAACAACGCCGTCATTTCCTCCTCGCTGCGAAGGTAGAAATTCCGCGGCTCGTAGCGCATCCGGTGTTCGTCGTCCAAGGTCTTGCCGGTCTGGATGCACAGCAGTACGTCATGCGCCTCCGCATCCTCTTTCCGGAGATAGTGCGCGTCGTTTGTACACACCAGCGGAAGTCCCGTTTCCTGATGAATGCGCAAGAGTCCCTGATTTACCAGTCCCTGGTCAGGGATGTCATGGTTTTGCAGTTCCAGGTAAAAATGGTCCGGCCCGAAAATTTCCGACAGCTCCAAGGCATAGTTTTTCGCGTTCTCATACTCGCCGTTTCGCAGACGGCGGGGAATCTCTCCCGCCAGACACGCCGACAGTGCGATCAATCCGCCGCTGTGTTCCCGCAAAAGCTGCAAATCCACACGCGGACGGATGTAGAACCCTTCCACCCAGCCCATGGAAACCAGATAGGAGAGGTTGCGGTACCCCTCCTCATTTTCGCAGAGCAGCACCAAATGACGGCTCTCTGCGTCAAACTCGTGCACTTTGTCAAAGTGGGACCGGTCCGGCGGCGTCACATACACCTCACAGCCAATTACCGGCTTGATGCCCTCTGACTTGCAGGCCCGGTAGAACTCGATCACACCATACATGACGCCATGATCGGTGATGGCGCAGGCCGTCTGTCCCATCTCCTTGACAATTTTGGGCAGGTCTCGGATACGACATGCGCCGTCCAGCAGACTGTATTCCGTATGCACGTGTAAATGTACAAAGGACATCCGTAATCCACCTTTCTCTGTTTTCTAGTCCGATTGCTTCTCCTCGTTCTGCAAAAGCTCTTCCAGCAGCTCCACCGCGGTTATGACCATAATGTTACAGTGTGTCACGGCATTCAGACGTTTTGCCGCAGGCGTCCGCTCGTCCAACTTGGGACGGGCCTCCAGTAATTCCCGGCAGCAGGTTCGTCCAAAGACCTCCTGAAAACGCCGCCGGAATTCCTTGCTTAACGCATAACACTTCCGCCGGTCCTCCGGAAACAGCAGGCCCAGCGCCAGTACGCCGCCGCTGATGGCTCCGCAAAGCTCCTCGTGACTTCCGCCGACGCCTCCGCCAAACCCGGCGGCAATGCCGATGCTCTGTTCCAGGGTAAGGCCGGTTCGGTCCGAAAATGCGCCTAATACGGATTGAGCACAGTTGTTTTTGCTCCGGTGAAGCTCATATGCCAACGCGCAACGATCCATCGTTTCTTCTCCTTTTTTTGATGATATCTCCATACTGAAAAAATGCTTCACTAATCCAGATCACAGGGGACTGCGCCTAAAAAAACCACTGGCGCATGAGGATTGGGATTGCTTTCTTCCGGGTCATAGTTGTAATTATAGACCAGAATCGCCGCGTTGCAGGGTGTTTCCAGTCCCTGCGGAAAAAGCGCCCTCAGACCCTCGCCTATGGTTTCTCCCTCGGAAAACGGCTCGACAAGGGCCGCTGCATCCGTTGTAGCCTCCACCAGATCCCGCTCCCAAAAATCCGGGTCGAAGGGCCAGAGGTCCTCACCGCCAAAAAAATCCCGGTTAAAGGGGGAAATCTCCGGGTTTTCATCATGGTCGTATCCTTCCTCGGCGGCATAGGCCATCAGCGCTCTTTCATCTTTGAAAAAGCCTGCCCATACGGATACGATGCCTTCTTCTTCCATAAAAAATGCCTCCTCCGCAAAGACCGATTTCTTTAACACCTTATCATAAAACACAAATGTACTTGAGCGGGAATCAGGGAACCTGGTTATTTGCTTTGCAGTCCTTCCGCAAGGGTCAGAATTTTCCGCAAACGGTGGTTCAGACAGGACTTCGTTACTGGCGGATCAAATTCCTCCGCCAGTTCGGAGAGCGTCAGCTCCGGATACTCCAAACGCAGCGCCGCCGTCTCTTGCAGCTTGTCCGGCATTTGCTCCAGAAAACCCGCCGCCCGCAGCTTCCGAATGGCCTCCAGCTGTCCCTGAGCGGCCTCTACCGCCTTGTCAAGATTGGCGCTGTCGCAGTTCAGACGGCGGTTGACGCTGTTTCGCAACCCCTTTTCTTTTTTGGTGGACAGCATGGCAACCGCCGCGCCCGGCGCGCCCGTCCACTTGAGAAATTCTGCAATCTGATTGCTCTGTTTGAAGTAGGTCACAAAGCTGCCGTTCCGCGCTACGCTTTTCGGAGGAAAACCGCACTCCCGCAAAAGCGCTTCCAGTTCCCGGCTGGCCTGTAAGTGGGAGCTGGTCAGTTCCAGGTGATACCGTTTGGAGGGGTCCGTCAGGCTGCCTCCGGCGAAAAAGCATCCCCGCAGAAACGCCGCCCGGCAGCACTCCTCTTCCACCATGGCAAAGTTGATGTGCAGGGCCAGATTCTGCCGGGGGTCGTAGCCCAAAAGGTTGATGATATGATCCAGCTTTTTCCGCACGGTGATCTGGAAAACCAGCTTTCCCCCGCCGCCGGGATGGGACGGCAAATCCGGCTGACGGTCAAATTCCACATCGAAGGCCCTGCGGAACAGCTGGGGCAGACGGGCCGCAAGATTGAAGTTTTCCGTAATAATCCGCACCTCGTCGGAACGGAAGGTGTGGCAGTAAAGCAAAACGCCGTACGCCTCCGCCCGGGCGCAGCAGAGATTTTGTACCGGAAGACGGCACATTTCATTTTTCGTATCGAAGGAAAAGGACATGCTATCTCCTCATTGTGGTTCAGGACGCCCGCCGGCTTCTTTGGCAGCCGGATGAGACGTCCTTATATTTTTCCGCCTCCCTGCGTTTCTTCCACTTGACAGGAGGCCGCTCCGTAGCGGTTTCCGGCAATGCGGACGCTCCGTTCCGCATGGAGTAAAATCAATTCCCGCGCCAGGTTTTCCGCGTGATGGCGAACATAGCCGTCCACAACCGTGGCAATCGGACGGCTCACCAGCTCAACGCCTAACGCCAAACAGCGGGCGGCGTCGTATTGCAGCATTTCCGCGCCCTCCTCCGCGTAGCGGGCGGCTGCGCTCTTGGGTACCGGTGACGAGTTCGCCAGACACAGATGAAAAAGACCGTTTGACGAGTGCTTGAAAATCGCCGCAATGTGATCGGAAGCCGTGTAGCCTTCAGTCTCCCCCTCCTGGGTCATGACGTTGCATACATATATTTTCAGCGCCTTCGACTTTTCAATCGCCTCAACAATACCGTCGACCAGAAGATTGGGAATGATACTGGTGTAAAGACTGCCCGGCCCCAGGACGATCATATCGGCTTCCTGAAGCGCCGCCAGAGCTTCAGGCAGCGGCTTCGGATGCTCCGGCAAAAGCCGTACCTGGGTGATGCGGCAGTCCTCTTTTTTCTTGCAGTAGAAAATCTTCGACTCGCCGATCACCGACGCGCCGTTTTCAAATTCCGCTTCCAGCTGTACGTCGGCCGTCGTCACCGGAAGCACCCGGCCCGTAATCGCCAGCACTTCGCTCATGCGGCGAACGGCGGCGTCAAAGCTGGGGGAGATGCCGTTCAGCGCTGCGATGAACAAATTACCGAAACTCTGCCCCGCTAAACTGCCTTCCTGAAAACGGTAGCGCATCAGCTCGCTCATGAGCGGTTCCGTATTTGCCAGGGCTTCCAAACAGTTCCGAATATCGCCCGGAGGCGGCATTCCCAGATCCTGCCGCAGAGCGCCGGACCCGCCGCCGTCGTCCGCCACGGTCACGATGGCAGACAAATTCTCAGTATATTCCTTCAAGCCCCGCAGCATATTCGACAGACCATGCCCGCCGCCGATTACGGCGATTTTCGGCCCGTTTCGCCGGGGAATCCGATAAGGCTCCATCTAAATCACCTCAACTTTCCCGCGCCATGTCCCGGTGGTTCTCCAAAACGCGGTAGCCTTGTCCACGAATGTAATCCGTCAGCGCGTGGGCCACGGCGACGGAACGATGATGCCCGCCCGTACAGCCCACGGCAATCACCAGACTGGTTTTTCCCTCCTCCGCGTACAGCGGCAGAGTGAACGCAATCAGGTCCTTTAAGCGCGTTAAAAAATCCTGATTCTGCTGGAAGCTGAACACATAATCCGATACCGGCTGTTCCAATCCGGTCCGGTGACGCAGTTCTTCGATATAAAACGGATTCGGCATAAAGCGTACGTCAAAAACCAGATCGGCCTCCAGCGGCAGGCCGTACTTGAACCCGAAGGAACTGACGTTTACCGTCATGCCCCCCTTCTCCCCCTCGCCGCCGAACCGTGAGAGCAGTTCATTTCGCAGCTGGGCGGTGGAACGGTTTGAAGTATTAATTATAAAATCCGCCCGGTCCTTTACCGGCTCCATCAACTCCCGTTCCCGTCGGACCGCCGCTTCCAGGGAGTCCGCGCCGTCCCGCAGAGGGTGACGGCGGCGGGTTTCCTTGTACCGCTTGATAATGGTTTCCGGCGACGCATCCAGAAACAGCATCCGGCATACGCCTTTGGCTTTCAGCGTGTCCAGAACCTCGAACAATTCCGTAAACGTGTCCGCCGTCCGCACGTCGTACACCAGGGCCACCCGGTCATAACGACCGTTTCCGCCGGCGCAGAACTCTGCAAATTTCAAAATCATGGCGGCGGGCATATTGTCCACAATATAAAACCCGATGTCCTCCAAAAATGACGCCGCTTTGCTCTTTCCACCGCCGGACAAGCCGGAGATGATCAATATTTCCATGGATGCCTCCTATCGTTTCCCACGGGACCCATCATTGAACAAACCGAACCTCCGGTTCCAAACGTACGCCGGTTTGGGCGAATACCCGCTCCTGCACCAGCCGGATCAGTTCCTGGACATCCGCACAGGTGGCGCCGCCCCGGTTGACAATAAATCCTGCGTGCTTCTCCGACACCTGCGCCCCGCCTGCCGTCAGTCCCTTGAGGCCGCATTGATCAATGAGCGTTCCCGCAAAATGGCCCTCGGGACGCTTGAATGTACTGCCCGCGCTGGGTAGATCCAGGGGCTGCGTCGTTTTCCGGCGCTGCATCAGTTCCTGCATGGTTTCCCGAATTTTTTCCGGGTCCCCAGGCGTCAAGAGAAAATCCGCCGTCACGACTACAGTGTCTGGACATTCCGTCAGCAGGCTGCGGCGGTAGCCAAGTTTCAGAGACTCGACCTCTAAAAAACGCAGTTCAAACCCGGAAAATAATACGGAGGCGCTTTGCAAAACCTGTTTCATTTCGCCGCCATAGGCTCCGGCGTTCATGCACACCGCACCGCCTACCGTACCGGGAATTCCGTGGGCAAATTCCAGCCCGGACAACCTCTCCTTGCAGGCGAAGTCCGCCAGACGCGCCAGCGAAACGCCGCAGCCTGCCGTAACCATTCCAGGCTTTGGCCCTCTTTTCAGGAGATTGACCCCGGAAGTCTCAATCACAAGCCGGTCAAGGCCCTCGTCGGAGACCAGCAGGTTCGTTCCGTTGCCAATCACCAGAGGCCGCGCCCCGCAATCCTGTCCCAAACTTACCAGCATTCCTAATTCCCCGGCGTCGCGGGGAAAGGCCATTCGTTTGGCCGGTCCGCCGATGCGAAACGACGTGTGCCGGCTCATCGGTTCCTCTGTGAGTACCTTGATCGTTTGTGGACATTCCGCCATGAGGCGGTCAAACTCTGTTACCCAATCCAAAAAGAGGGCCTCCTGTCACTGAAAAATTTCCGTTTCCGGTCAAGACGCCTTGTGCAGCAGCGCCGCGCCAATGATGCCCGCGTCGTTGCCAAGCTCCGCCCGGACAATCTTCGGCAGCTTGCCCGCGTGACGGGGATAACACTCCCGGGCGACCAGCTCCCGCAGGGGTTCCATCAGCAGCGCGTCCGGCGCAGCGGCCACGCCGCCGCCTACCGCCAGAATTTCCGGCTGAAGAATGTTCACAAGGTTTGTCACGCCTGCGCCCAGATACTCCACATAACGCTTGCACAGATTTTGCGCGTGGGCGTCGCCCTGTTCCGCCGCCATGAAGGCCGCACGGCCATCCACGCCGCCGTTTTCCAGCGTCACTTTCCAGAGCAGGCTGTTGGAGTGCTTGTTCATTGACTCCTTTGTCATGCGGATGAGTCCCGTTGCGGAGGCGTACTGTTCCCAGCAGCCCCGGCGTCCGCAGTTGCAAGGCTCGCCGTCTTTCTCGATGACCATGTGACCCACTTCGCCTACAATGCCGCCGCCTGCGTAGAGCTTGCCGTTCAGAATCAAGCCGCCGCCGACGCCGGTGCCTAACGTGATGATGATGAAGTCCTTTGCGCCGCGGCCCGCGCCGCAAATCCATTCGCCTACGGCGGCGCAGTTTGCGTCGTTTTCCAGAAGAACCGGTACGTCCAGGCGCCGCTGGAACAGCTCCGCAAGCGGCACGTTCCGCATGGGAATATTACAGGTATACAGCACATCGCCGCCGGCTACCGCGCCGGGAATTCCGATGCCGACATGACGAATTTCCGACAGCTTCACGCCGCTGGACTGCAAAACCGCTTCCGCCAGATCCGCCAGGGAGTTTGCCAGAGCGCCCTCTCCCTGGAATTCCCCCAGGGGCATCCGCTCCGACGCCAGAATTTTTCCGGTCTCGTCCACAAGACCCGCTTTCAGGTTCGTACCACCCACGTCAATACCGATGTACATATTAAAATCCT
The DNA here is from genome assembly GCA_947382875.1 of uncultured Oscillibacter sp. Classification (GTDB taxonomy): domain Bacteria; phylum Bacillota; class Clostridia; order Oscillospirales; family Oscillospiraceae; genus Oscillibacter. The sequence goes on from CANDBG010000010.1 coordinate 25,858, forward strand.
CCTCATCTGCTTTTTCCATCAATCCAGGAATCCACCCGGTTTGCCAGTTCCTGTCCCGCATTGTAGCCGAATTTCCGGTAACGGTTGTTCATCGCCGCCACCTCCACGATGCTGGCCAGGTTCCGGCCAGGCCGCACAGGGATCGTGATGGTGGGGACCTGCACGCCCAAAATGTCGACAAAATGCTCCTCAATACCCATACGGTCGTAAAATTTGCTGCTGTCCCATGGCTCAAAGTGAACGACAATATCCAGAACAGCGTCGTTTTTGATCGCCCGTACGCCGAACAGCTGCCGTACATCAATCACGCCAATTCCCCGAAGCTCGATATAGTTGCGAATCAGCTCCGGGGCCGAGCCGGTAAGCTGACCCGAAAATCGCCGCAGCTCTACGGCGTCGTCGGCGACCAACCGATGACCGCGCATAATCAGCTCAATCGCAACCTCGCTCTTGCCTACGCCGGAATCGCCGGTAATCATGACGCCTTCGCCGTAAATGTCCAGCAAAACGCCGTGACGGGTAATGCACGGCGCGAGGACGCGGTTGAGGCAGTCGATCACGCGGCTGGTAAAAGCCGCCGTCGTCTCGGAGGTGCGGAGCAGCGTTTTTTCATGTTCAACCGCGCTTTCCAGACAGCATGGGAAACAGTCCAGGCCCCTGGAAATGACCAGCGCCGGAATGTCGTACATGAAAAGGTCGTCGAAGCACTTGCGCCGCTGCGCCGCCGACAGACCTTTCAGGTAAGTGACCTCCGCCTTGCCCACCACTTGCAGACGGCGGGGATCAAAGTAATCGTAAAATTCGTGGAACTGAAGCCCAGGCCGGTTAATGTCGGTCACAGTGAGCCGGGCGGAGTCAAAATCGCTGCCTCGGTTCAGCACTTCCAATTGAAATTGAGAGATAAATTCCTCGAGTTTCAGTCCGTTTTCCTGCATGGCATATTCCATCCCTTTCCGGCCCGCGGAGATTTCTTTATCGTCCGGGCCATCCCGCCCCGGGAGGCGGACGCATAACGGCGTATCTGTATTTCCTTCCCAATGGAGTCCGCCGTCTGATGCCCTCTCATTATATATGAATTCCTACAATTCCGCAACACTTTCCGGTGTTTCCCTTCGAGAAAAAACTTCAGTTTTTTCAAAAATTCTTCTTGCATTTTCGTCAGAATTCTGTTATTATAAGTTTTGTGCTTATGATGCAAGCGCGTATTTTTGTCCAGCAGGGAGGTGCAGCGGATGGCTAAGTGCGAGTATTGCGGCAAAGGCGTGACCTTTGGAATTCAGGTTTCTCACTCTCACCGGCGTTCCAACCGTCCCTGGAAGCCCAATGTGAAACGCGTCAAGGCGATTGTAAACGGTTCCCCTCGTCATGTTTATGTCTGCACGCGTTGTATGCGTTCCGGCAAAGTGACCAGAGCGGTATGATTTGAAAGAACTTCCAGGGTTTCCCCTGGGGGTTCTTTTTCTGTGGGCGCTGCTGTGATGGAAGTGTGTTTCAGAAGGCTGGAGCTTGAAAAAGCTCCAGCTTCTTTCTGGGCATACCAATAAAGTGATTTCCCTTTACAGCCATGTTGTTTCCAGTAGTTCGTCCTTCTTTGCACGGGTCATCAGCTCCAATACAACATCTTTCGGCTTCTTTCCCTGATACAAAATCTCATACGCACAGTGCGAAATCGGCATTTCGATGTTCTCCCGTTCGGCGAGCTGATGAATGCTCTCCGCTGCATAATAACCCTCGACAACCGCTCCGACTTCTTCCATGGCTTCCTTTACGCCTTTGCCCTGACCAATCAAAATTCCAGCCCGGTTGTTCCGTGAATGCATCGAGGTACAGGTGACGATCAAATCGCCCATGCCCGCTAAACCGCCGAAGGTCCGGCGTGTGCCGCCCAGCTGTTCGCCCAGACGTGTGATCTCCGCCATGGCGCGGGTCATCAAAAGCGCCTTCGTGTTGTCCTGAAAACCTAAGCCGCTGCATATGCCGCAGCTTAACGCAATCACGTTTTTTAACGCCGCCGCCAGCTCGACACCAATAATGTCATAGCTCGTATAAATCCGAAAACAGTCGTTCATAAATGCGTCCTGCACGAACCGCGCCGCCGCACGGTCCGGACAGGCCGAGACGCAGCCCGTCGGCAGGCGAAGCCCTACTTCCTCTGCGTGCGAAGGTCCGGAAAGGGCTGCTACTTTACACTTATATTGTACTGTCTCCTGTAAAATCTGGCTCATGCGGAGGTTGGTGTCCCGTTCAATGCCCTTGGAAACTGTTACCAAAACCGTCTGCGGGGTGAGATAAGGCGCCGCCTTTTTTCCCGTCTCGCGAACCGCAAAGGACGGACTCGCACACACCACCAGTTCCGCGCCTTCCAGGCAATCCAGATCGCCGGTAATCCGGAGGGCTTCCGGCAGAGGCACGCCCTTCAAAAGAGGATTTTCCCGCGTCTCCTGCATACGCGCAGCCTTGGCGGGGTTGTGAGACCACAAGGTTACGTTGTGTCCGTTGTCGCAGAGGACCAGCGCCAGCGCTGTCCCCCAGCCGCCGCTTCCTAAAACAACCGCTTTCATGTTTTCTCCTCCTTCTTTTTGTGCAGACTGAACTTGTTTTCCGTACCGCTCAACAGCCGCTTGATGTTCTCCCGATGCTTCCAGACCACCAGACCGCCGCAGAGAAACGCCAGAATCACGATTTTCGGTTCCGGGTAAAAATACCAGCTGGCAAAAGGAAAACTTGCACCGGCCCATAAGGAGCCAAGTGAGACGTAACGTGTCAGAACCGCCAGCAGCAGGAACCCGCCCCAGACGACCAGCGCAATGCGCCAGTCAATCATAATTGCAATGGCGCCGCCGGAGAGAATTCCCTTGCCGCCCTTGAAATGGAACATACAGGGAAACATATGCCCCAGAAGACAGAACAATCCGGTCCAATATTGAAACAAAACAGCTGTTTGCTCCGGGTTCGGCTGAATGGCGTCCACACCAAATCCCGGCTGATAAAAACGTGACAGCCATACGCCGATTAACAGCGCTGCAACCGCTTTCAAAACATCGCACAGAATCACAACGAAGGTCAGCGCCCCGCCGAACGTACGGTGAAAATTTGTTAAGCCTGCGTTGCCGCTTCCGTGGCTGCGTACGTCGTCCCGCAGGATGTATTTGGAGACAATTACCGCGCCGTTGAAGCAGCCGCAAAAATAGGCAATGACCGCAGCAATGAGGAATTGCAGTCTTTGCAAAATAAAAAGCGTCATGATTATCCCTCCTTTTCACCTCTTTGCCGAATGGATATCCGAATGGGCGTGCCTTCCAGTCCGAAGGTGCTGCGGATGCAGTTTTCCAGATAACGCTGATAGGAAAAGTGAAAAAGTTTGGAATCATTGCAGAAAATAACGTAGTGCGGCGGACGGATGCCAACTTGTGTCATGTAGTAGATCTTCAGCCGCTTTCCCTTGTCTGTCGGAGGCTGTACCCGCGCCTGTGCGTCGGCCAAAACCTCGTTCAGCATGCCGGTGGTAATCCGGGTGCTGGCCTGGTTCGACACATAGTCGATCAACTCGAAAAGCCGCTCCACCCGCTGGCCGGTTCTGGCGGAAATGAACAATACCGGCGCGTAGGTCATAAACGCCAGGCCGTTTCGTACGTCTTCCCGCATGCGGTCCATGGTTTTTCCATCTTTTTCTACCAGGTCCCACTTGTTCACGACGATAATGCTGGCCTTTCCCGCTTCATGAGCCATTCCCGCAACCTTGGTGTCCTGTTCCGTGACGCCCTCGGTGGCGTCGATCATAATCAGGCACACATCCGCCCGTTCAATGGCCATCATGGCCCGGAGGGCGCTGTATTTTTCGATATTCTCCGCAACCTTTGACTTTTTCCGCAGTCCGGCGGTGTCGATGAACACAAATTTACCCTTGTCGTTTTCAAACCGTGAGTCAATGGCGTCCCGGGTGGTTCCGGCCACGTCGGAGACAATCACACGGTTTTCTCCCAGAATTTTGTTGACCAGCGACGACTTGCCGGCATTCGGCTTGCCAATGACGGCCACCTTGATGGCATCGTCCTCCGGCTCCTCCTCCCCTGCGGGCGGAAAATATCCGACGCAGGCATCCAGCAAATCGCCGGTGCCGTGGCCGTGGACGGCGGAAACGGCAATCGGGTCGCCCAGGCCCAAGTTATAGAATTCGTAGAAATCCGGGTCCGGCGCGCCGGTGGAATCCATTTTGTTTACCGCCAGCACGATCGGTTTTCCGCTGCGCAGCAGAAGATTTGCAACTTCATGGTCAGAGGCGGTCAGACCAGTACGGACGTCGGTCAGAAACACAATTACGGTTGCCGTTTCGATGGCGATCTGCGCCTGTTCCCGCATGAATTCCAGAATCTGATTGTCGGTCCGAGGCTCAATGCCGCCGGTGTCTACCAGGGTAAAGGCCCGCCCGTTCCAGTCGCTTTCTCCGTAAATGCGGTCCCGGGTGACGCCGGGCGTGTCCTCCACGATGGACAGACGTTTTCCAATCAGCTTATTGAACAGCATGGACTTGCCTACGTTGGGCCGTCCTACGATTGCGATGATTGGCTTTGCCAAGTCAATTCCTCCTTTTGAGAGCGTACTGCACGCTCTCCCTCCTCTTTCGTTTTCTTCCGTAAGTAAACCTTTTTTTATTATACCCGTCTTTTTGCAGAACTGCAAGATTTTTAGGCAGCTCCGGATTCCCTTTTGTGTTTCTTTTGGCAAATGATGATACGACTTTTTCAAAGGGTGATTTCTATGCTGTACTGCTATACTAACTTTAACCAAAACGCCGGACGGATACAATCCAGACCGGACAGAGCGACGCACTCAATATATCCATCAAAATTTACGGAGCTGATAAAGTTATATTTTCCTTCGTTTTTTACGCTTCACCATAATAACGCAGAAACCATGAACCTTTCTCTTTCCCGCTGCACTCCTTATCCACAAACCATGCACCTTTTTTGTGCATAGGCGGTTGTAACTGGACCGCGTTTTTCATAACGATTCCTCCAAACTGGAATTTATACATCATTATAGCACAAAGTGAAAAAATCGGAAAGAAGAATCATTGTCGTTTGAGATTTTGCCAATTGCTTTATATATATCTTTATAGTATTCTTTATACGATGAAAATTTCTTTTCAGGAGGTTTCTTATGAATATTCGACAGGAAACCACGGCAGATTACGTTTCGGTTTACAACGTTGTAAGAACCGCCTTTGCCGCCGCAGAGCAAAGCGACGGCCACGAGCAGGATCTTGTAACAGCACTGCGAAAAAGTGAGTCGTTTATCCCGGAGCTGTCCCTTGTGGCGACGGCTCACGGGAAAATCACAGGACATATTCTGTTTACAAAAGCAGTTATAGGCAGACGTACGGAACTGGCGTTAGCGCCGCTGTCCGTTTTGCCGGCGTACCAAAACCAGGGGATTGGCTTGATGCTGATGACCGAAGGACACCGGATCGCCAGAAAGTTAGGATACGATTATTCGGTCGTTCTTGGACACGCGCAATATTATCCGAAAGCAGGGTATCGGCCCGCCAGTCTGTACGGCATCAAAGCGCCGTTTGCGGTGCCGGACGAAAACTTTATGGCCTTGAAGTTAAATCCATCGGCGGAGCCGCTTGCCGGAACGATTGCTTATGACCCGGCCTTTGGAATTTGAAAATGAATGTTTACGTCTTTGCCTGAATTTTTCCTTGACAGGAGCCATGCGGATGTGTTATCCTATTTGCGAATACAATAAATGAATATTCGCAAAATAAAATCGCAAGAAGAAAGGGAATGTTTATGCCGTCAAAACCCGTCCTTTCAGACGCCGACAAACAGGCCATCCGGGAAAAACTGATAGGCTTTTGTGAAAATTCCTGGATTGTTCAGGGGTACAAAAAAACCAGCATCAAAAGCCTGTGTGATCAGGCCGCTATTTCCATTGGTACGTTTTATACGCTTTATGCTACAAAGGAGGATTTGTTTTCGGAAACCATTGAAACCATACAAAAAAGACTTATAAAGGCGGTTCTTGAAAGCAACCAAAGCAGTCGGACCAAAGAGGGCTTTGCACAGTCTATGAAAGACTTGCTCCGGGAATATGACCGCAAGCCGTTTTTATATCGTGTCAATACGCCGGATTTTCAATCCTTTGTGACGAAACTGCCGGAGGAAACCCTCCGGAAAATCAAATTTGACAGCTTTGATTTTTTCCGTCAGGCCGTTCAGGCCGCGGGCCTTACGCTGAACATGGAACCGTCCCGGGCGTACGGAATGTTAAGCGCATTGCTGTCAACCATCGGCGCAAAAGAAACCCTTGCCGTTACCTGTGACTATTTCGACGTTTTTGATCAGATGACAGAGATTCTTGTAGACCATATTTTTGAATAAACGCGTTTTTTCATAACAATTGAGAACTTACGATTTTTTAAGGAGGACAATCGAATGATTAAAGAAGTCAATCATGTCTGCGAAGAGCTGAATGAAAAATTGGGAATTTGTATACGCCTCCCCACTCCCGATAAAAAAACCCTCCACACTGCCGCAATTTGTAATTTGGTTCTGGGTCTTGGCTTGGCTGCGTCAGGCGTTATCCTTTCGTCAAAAGGCTGCGTTGTGCTTGGAGGTATTGGTCTGGTCAGCAGTGTCATACTGCGGCGGGAAAGCAGACGGAAATCCCTGAATTTATAACGCTTTATCCGAAAAAACGACACGACTTCGGTCGTGCCGTTTTTTTAATCCGGATCAAATTGCCTGCAGTCTTTTCTGTTTTTTCACATGGACAATGTGTTTCGTACGCTGGAGATATCCCGCTAAACTTATGCCGTAAGATACAAGAAACAGTCCCGCAATGCAAAGAACCGCAAACGGAATATATTGCAGACCCGAATCTGTCAGCACATTCAAGGGAAATGCCTCCGGACCTTCTTCGAAATATTTTACCGTGTAGAAAACCGGAAAGATCAGTACAATGCCGACATACTGTGCAAGCTGAAAATCAAACCAGTAACACACGGGTAACGTGATTGCCGTCCATACCAGCGGAATCGCTGCTGCGCACAGCGCCGAAAAACCGAACAGCGTCAGGCTGAATGTCCGGTAAACGGCAAAAACGGCCAGGTTGAATACCAGACTTCCCAAAACGCTTACCCCAAGCGTCGCCACAACCGCCGCATATTTTCCCGCCACTACCCAGTGTCCGGGAACCGGTAAAATGCGCTGGTACTTCTCCCACTCCACTTTTTCCTCAAGGGAAAATGCCAGCGTGTGCTGAATCCCTACCGTCATTGCCAGCATGATCGACGCCGTCAGTCCGGCGATGCTCCCGCAGTTTGCCACAAGCAGTACCATTACCGCGCCTGCCAGTATAAAAACACGTTTATCCAGGCCTTTGAAAAACAAACATACATCTTTATAAATCAATCCTCGCATGACATATCCCCCTTGATGTAAAACAACATGATGTCTTCCAGCGACGCGGCGTCTGACACCGCTTTCGGGTACTTCTTCCCCGCCGCGGCCCGGTCCCGAACCAGATACTCCACGCTTACGCCGGTTTCCCGACGAACAATGCAGTCCTCCGGCTGTACGACTGTACCACGGCTACAGCGCAGGATTCCATAGCGGTCCAGAAGCGTATCCTTTTCTTCCTCGAAAATGATTTTTCCACGGTGAATCAATACCACGTAGTCGGCAATCTTTTGTATGTCCGACGTGATGTGGGACGAAAAGAATACCGAATGGTCCTCGTCCTGAAGAAAGTCCAGCAGCAAATCCAGAATCTCATCCCGAACCACCGGGTCCAGACCTGCAGTGGCCTCGTCGAGAATCAGCAGACGGGGGTGGTGGGCCAATGCGCAGACAATGGAAAACTTCATCTTCATTCCCTTGGAGAACGTCCTGACCGCTTTGTGACGCGGAATCTGAAAGCGTTCCAGACAGGAGCGAAACAGGGCGCTGTCCCAGGTGGAGTAGACGCCGGAGAGAACCCGTTCCATGTCCCGGGCCGTGAACACCTCATGAAAATTGCAGGCGTCAAATACCACGCCGATTTCGTTCTTGACCGTCGGATCGGTGTGGTCCCGTCCGAGAACCTCCACAGTGCCCGCGTCCTTTTGCAGCTCGTTCAGGATCAGGTGAATCGTTGTACTTTTGCCCGCGCCGTTTTCTCCGATAAAACCCACAATCCGTCCTTTTGGCACGCAAAAGGAAACGTTGTCCAACGCAAAGCCGTCGAAGCGTTTACAGAGGTTTTGAACCAGAATATTGTTTTCATCCATGGTGTTCAGTCTCCTTCTTCATAAAATAACTGGAGGATTTTTTGCAGCCGTTCCAATTCGATGCCATGTGTCCGCCCGATGGCGGCGGCCTTTTGCAGCAGGTCCTCTGCAATGCGGAGCTGCTCCTCCTGGATGAATTCCCGGTTCTGCGCGGCGACAAAGCTGCCTTTGCCGGAAACTGTCTCAATAAAACCGTCGCGGGTCAGGTCCTCGTAGGCCCGCTGCACCGTAATGACGCTCAAATGCAAATCCTTCGCCAAGGCCCGCATGGAGGGCAGCGCCTCCCCGGCGGACAGCGTTCCGTCCATGATCTGGCTCTTGATCTGCTGGCAGATCTGCTCGTAAATCGGCTTCCCGCTGCTGTTGCTGATCAGAATTTCCATATCCACCTCCTTTTGTACTTTCTGTTATATGCGTACTGGTTCGATAAGTACAGTATAGACGCATGATTTCCATTTGTCAAGGGAAATTTTCCAAGGTCCGCAAAAATCGTCCCTTTTACCTTTTGTGTTGACAGGATTAAGCACCGTCAATTTCACTAAAGACAAGTTGAAACTGGAATTTATTAGGGAGTTTGACGAAGAAATAGATAAATAATCACTTATCAACACAAAAAGTAAAAGAGATCAAAAATCTGAGAAAAAGAAAAAGAGAGGAAAAATTCCCCTCTTTTTCAGCGGTCCTTATTTCGAGACAACGGATTTCACAACCTTGATCTCCCGGCCATTGTAAGTACCGCACTCGCGGCACATTCTATGAGGCAGGTGCATAGCACCGCATTTCGGGCACACGACCAGGTTGGGCGCTGCCAGCTTCCAGGTGGAGCTGCGCCGTTTATCCCGTCTTGCTTTGGATACCTTCCCCTTGGGTACTGCCATTTTGACACCTCCTTATTCATACAAAAGTCCGGGTGTCAGCCCGTCCTTCTTTGGTCTTTATTTGTTTTCCAAAAGTCTGCTCAGAACTGCCAGACGGGGGTCCGGCTCTTTCTTGCAGGAGCAGGGGCCGAGGTTCAGGTCGGCCCCGCACCGGGAACAAAGCCCTTTGCAGTCTTCTGAACACAGGTTTTTTGTGTCCAAGCCGAGAATGAACGCCGTACGGGCCAGATCGCCCACGTCCGCTTTGCCGTCTTCCAGCAAAACAATTTCGTCGTTTTCCTCGTTTTGGACCTCCTCCGCCAAAGTGCAGCGGTAAGAGACTTCTTTTTCACGCGCAAACGCCTTGCCGCAGCGGTCGCACATCAAATCCAGCTCCGCTTTCGCAGTCAGTTCCAGTTCCAAAAGGCCCGCCGTGTTTCGCACCATTCCCTCCACCGATACCGGGCAGGGAATGCCTGCGTCGGACAGGTCCATTTCAAACTGAAAGTCCAGGCGTTTTCCTGGCGCATATAAAATTGGCCGTACATCTAAACGCATAAATTACCTCGCAATGACACAACTGCTATTATAATTGATACATCCGCGGTTGTCAAACTATTTTTTCAACTTTTTCCGTTTTTCTTCCGGCGTATCCTCCGCTTGCGAAGCGGCGGCGTCTGTGTTACAATCCATTTCATGCTGCAAACAGGAAAAGAGGACATCCCTTTTATCGTTATTGCTGAATTTCGACGCTGGCGATTTTGCCGCTTTCAGATTGAACCGCAGAGCGGGTCATGATATAATTGGAACAGCAAATCATGGTTTATTAGGAGTTCCGTTGTAATGAAGTTGATTGATTATGAAGAAGATCATCTGTGGAGAGGGACCATTCTGCGTAAGAGGTAATATCCTTTTGAAAAAATCGTTGATTTTATGTTAGTTGATATTCCCTGCGTTGAAAGCAGCTTTGCATTTCTGGATATTATGCGGGGTGTACCATGTGTTTTCTGCCAATAGAAGCAAAAAGCGCAAATGCACATTCTGTTTCCAGAAGATGGTTTGTAAAAAACTGGACTCAATGGGTGTATTCAGAATATTCCATCAACGATGCGTTTATTCTGAACGCAGAAGCGCCAAAGAGAGAGGAGATATTTTGATGCGTATTATGGCCATTGACTACGGCGACGCGCATACCGGCATTGCCATTTCAGACCCCACCGGTTTCCTGACCGGCTTCACCACCACCATTACCGCCTACCGCCCGGACGCTGCGGCGGAACAGGTGGCCGCCCTGGCGGCGGAATACGGCGTCGGGGAACTGGTATTGGGGCATCCCCGCAACATGGACGGTTCCCTGGGGCCGCGGGCGCAAAAGGCCGAAGAATTCGCCGGTCTCCTGGAAAAAATCACCGGCTTGTCCGTCGTCCTCTGGGACGAACGACGCACGACCATTGATGCACATCAGATTTTGTTCCATGCTGGAAAAAATGCAAAAAAACGGAAAAAAATGGTGGATGCCGTAGCCGCTTCCCTCATTCTGGAAGGCTATCTTACTTATAAAAAAGGAAATTAATTCTCCTTCACCCACCGGAACCCGATCTTTTTCGACAAGTTTTCCAACTGTTTTCCAACTGTTTTTAGGGATTCCTACGAAAAATTACATACTTGTGCAACTTTTCCCTTACATATTTTCTGGAAAATGTGGTAAACTATGGGTATCGCAAAGAATTTTGTCTGCATTCCGCAGCAAAATCTGCGCACTTTGATGAAGGAGGTCCCGTTTCATGTTTCAGCCAGGAGATATGGTCGTCTATGCTTCCGCCGGCGTTTGCCGGGTGGAGGAAGTTTCCCCGCTTCAGGGAGCGAAAGGCCCTGACAAAAATAAAAAATATTACCGGCTCAACCCGCTCCAGCAGGACGGCGTGATCTATGCCCCCGTGGACAACGCCAGTGTTCGTATGCGCCCGGTCATCTCCGCGGAGGAGGCTGAAGCGTTGATCGAACTCATTCCAACCATTGACGCCTCCGTTTGCCGCGCCCCATCGCTCCAGGCCCTGGCGCAGCATTACCAGACCGCCGTCCGCAGCAACGACTGCCGGGATTTGATCGGTATGGTGAAGGCCATTTACAACAAACGGCGTACCGTGGAAGCGCAAAAGCGTCATTTGGGTATGGTGGACGAGCGCTATATGAAGCAGGCCGAACGGCTGCTGTACGGCGAATTCTCTGTGGCATTGGGAATTCCCTTCGACGAGGTTCAGCCTTATATTGCCAGCCGGATTGAAACCGGATTCGGTCCCGTTGGGGCCTGAGTGCAGCAAAGACCGTCCTTGCGGACGGCCTTTTTGCTTATTCCGCCACCAGTGACCGGGTAATCCGGGCCGTCATTCCCCAAACGACATGGCCCTGATAATACCAGACCGGCACCTCTATTTCCCCGTCTGCCCACGGATAGTCGCGGGATATGCCGACCGCCTCATACGGAAATTTCTCCGGGACCTGAGGCGTCAGACGGTACTTCCAGACCTCCGGCGGCGTTTCACGGAAAAAGGACAGGGGAACGGTAAAGGTCTCCGCGACTTCCGCCGGCGAAGGACGCATTCCCTCAAAGCCCTCCGGAGACACAACGGCCAGAATGGGCCGCAGAAGAAAACCTCGTTGATTGCAGATAAAATCCGGTGTTCCTAACAGACGCACCTCCTGACGGGGAATGGCAAGCTCCTCCTCCGTCTCCCGGAGGGCGCACTGCTCCGGCGTCTCGCCCGGCTCCATCCGTCCGCCGGGAAAGCAGACCTCCCCGCCTTGACGTAAATTCGCTGCCCGAACCTCATAGAGCAAGTGCAGGCCCTCCGGACGTTCCACCAGCGGACAGAGAACCGCATAGCTGCGCGCTGCTCCCAGAAGCCCCGGTTCCCGTTCCCGGAACCGTCGGGACAGCGCTTCCAGTTCATTTCTCACAGCAGCATCGTCAGGGCGCGGCGGCAGTTTACCACGTCCACTGCCGGTACGCTGGCGGCATATTCGCCGTCCAGGGACCAGGGGAGTTCTTCGTCCGTTTCCAGGTGGATGGAGGAAACATGACGGAAAATCAGTCCGTGACGGTCGTATTCCTGATTCAAAATCGCATGAACCAACGCCTGTAAGTCCGCGGGCGTTTTGGGACTGGGAATCAGGAGCATTTCAAACAGTCCGTCGTCCAGAACAACCCGTTCCGGGTCCAGCTTCATCAGGCCGCCGATGGAAGTGGAATTGCAGACTGCGCCGAACAGATATTCCCCGTTCAGAACCTCCCCGTCGGCGGTGAGGCGGACGTTGTAGGGCCGCAGACTGTTCAGGTCCTTCATGCCCTCGACGATATAGGCCAGATGACCCAGGGCGTTTTTGGCGGACTGCGGCGCGGCGTAAGAGCTGCGGGTGAACGCGCCGAAAGATGCCACATACACAAAGCTCCGTGAATTCCACAGGCCCACGTCCAGCTGTCGGGGCACGTTCCGGGCAATGGCCGCCGCCGCAGAGGACGGCGTGCGGGAAATGTGCAGACAGGAGGCAAAGTCGTTGGTGCTTCCCTGGGCAAGATAGCCCAGCAGAGGACGCTTTTTCTTCAGCTGCATCAGGCCGGAGACCACCTCGTTCAGCGTTCCGTCGCCGCCTACGGCGACTACCAGATCGTATTTCCCGCCCTCCCGGATTACCGTTTCCACCGCGTCGCCGGGAGAGGTGGTCTTGTGGACGGACGTTAAATAGCCCGCGTCGGAAAAAATCGAAACCGCATCAAAAAGCGGTCCCCGGGACTTGTTCCGTCCGGCCCGGGGGTTGACAATCATCAGCAGCCTGCGCTGTTTCATAACGGATCGGCCTCCTTGCTGTATTCCTTCCGTAAGTTAAGATTTAGTGTATTTTAGTATAACACGGGAAAATGAGGATTGCAATTCTTACAAAGTCAGAGTACAATGTTTTTTGTCAAAGGATGGTGAAGGAATGAAACATGAAAATGGACACATCGCGTTGGGAATAACCGTTTTTTGCACGGCGGCCGCAATCCTTCTCTTTTACGACACCTTGTTCGGAGAAAAAGCGATGCTTGCCATCGGCGGACAATTTCTTTCAGCGGTGCAGCCTATTTTGTACGGCGCGTTTATTGCTTACCTGCTGGCCCCGATGGTCAACTTCTTTGAGACGCAGTTTTTTTCCGGTTTCCTCCAGCGGGCGCGGGAAAAGGGCCGCCGGAATTCCGCAGGCGTGCGGGCGCTGAGCGTACTGCTGACCTGGCTTGTGATTGGAGTCCTGTTCTATCTCCTGGCCTCCGTGCTGCTGCCGGAGTTGTACCGCAGCGTTTTGCAGTTCGTTTCCAACGCCGAGACCTATTATTATACCATCAGCGGCTGGATTACGCACCTTTTGGAGACCAATCCGCCGGTGGCCGATTGGGTGAGCCGGCAAATGGACGTTTACTTCGACGATATTAATAACTGGCTGACCCGCGGGGTTCTTCCGCAGCTTCAAACAGTCATGACTACGGTTTCCGGCGGCTTGGTGAGTCTGGTGAATTTCCTGAAAAATATGCTGGTGGGCGTGATTGTCTCCGTTTACCTTCTGGCTACCAAGGAACACTGTGCCGCACAGGCGCGGCGAATCGTGTACAGCCTCTTTTCACAGGAAAATGTCCGCTGGGTGCTGCGGGGCGTGCGGAAGATCGACAGCATCTTTTCCGGTTTCGTACGGGGAAAACTGCTGGATTCCATCATCATTGGTATTTTATGCTTTGCGGGCTGTTCCATTCTGGGATTTCCATATACGCCGCTGGTGTCCGTGTTTGTGGGCGTGACGAATATCATCCCCTTCTTTGGCCCCTTCCTGGGCGCTATTCCCAGTATCTTCCTGATTCTCCTGGTCTCGCCCATGAAAGCGCTGTATTTCCTGATTTTCGTTCTGGCCCTTCAGCAGCTGGATGGCAACGTCATCGGTCCGAAAATCCTGGGCGACAAAACGGGACTTTCCAGTTTGTGGGTGATTGTCGCCATTCTGGTGGGCGGCAGCTTCTTCGGCGTGGTGGGAATGTTCTTTGGCGTGCCGGTGTGCGCCTGCCTCTACTCCGCGGCCAATTTCTTTCTGGATGTCCGCCTGCGGAAGAAGGGGCTCCCACAGGAAACCAACGCCTATACAGCCAATTACCCGCAGGAGAAAAAAACCGCCTCTCAGGGGCCGGAAAATTTGTGAAATCTCTTGCAATCTTCCGGCAGTTCGTGTAAAATACAGCCTTGCGGAGCGGCGTCCGACGCCCCCGCAGGGCTTTGTTTTTTGTTCCGCCGCGCCATGCGCCCCGGAGCGGCCCGACAATTGAATAAAGCCGATCATTCTGTCTGGGCGGGACAGTCCCCGTCCAACACTGACCCAAAGCGGCAGTGATGAAAAGGAGAAGACATGAAGAAGAAACTTTTGGCGCTCCTTCTTCTGTCCGGCCTCCTGTGCGCGGCACTCAGCGGATGCGGAGGCGGCAGCGCAGGCCCGGCGGCAGAAGATGGACAGACGGACGGCAGCACGGTCCCGGATGCGGAGCCGAAGGTGAATGAAATCACCGTCGGCATTGCCCAGGACCTGGACGACAGTCTTGACCCCCATATTACCGTGGCGGCAGGAACCAAGGAAGTCATGTTCAACGTCTTTGAGGGCTTGGTGAAGCCAACCCCAGAGGGCGATCTGATTCCGGCTGTCGCTGAAAAGTACGAGCTTTCGGAGGACCAGACCGCTTATACCTTTACCTTGCGGGAAGGCGTGCGGTTCCATAACGGCGAGCCGGTGGAAATGCAGGACGTGATTTATTCGCTCAATCGCTGCGCCGGAATGAAAGGGGAAGAACCTCTGATCCCGGCGCTTTCTGCTGTGAAAGGCATTGAGGCAAGCGGCAGCACCGTTACGATTACTCTCGACCAGCCAAATACCGAGTTTCTCTCTTATCTTACCCTCGCCATTCTCCCCGAGGATTACGACCAGCAGGACACCGCCCCGGTGGGCACGGGTCCGTTCAAGTTCGTTTCCCGGGCGGCGCAGGATAACATCGTTTTGGAGAAGTTTGCCGATTACTGGGGCGAACCGGCTTACCTCGACAAAATTACGTTCAAAATTATCGAAAACGCCGACAGTATCCTGATGAGCCTCCAGAGCGGCGCGATTGATTTGTGTTCCCATCTTACCAGTACCCAGGTGGCGCAGCTGGGGGATGATTTCAATGTGGAAGAAGGTACGATGAATCTGGTCCAGGCCATGTACCTGAACAACGCCGAAAAACCCTTCGACGATGTGCGGGTCCGGCAGGCTTTGTGCTATGCCGTGGACAAGCAGGGCATTATTGACCTCGCTTTCGATGGCTACGGCAGTCCAATCGGGTCCAGCATGTACCCCGCGTTCGGCAAGTATTTTGACGATTCCCTTACCAACTATTACACACGGGATATCGAAAAGGCTAAGGCGCTTCTGGCGGATGCGGGCTATCCCGACGGATTCTCCATGACCATTACCGTCCCCTCCAACTATCAGCCCCACATCGACACCGCTCAGGTGATTGTGGAGCAGCTGAAAGAAATCGGCGTGAACGCGGAAATTCAGCTTGTAGAGTGGGGCACCTGGGTCGAGGACGTGTACAACCTCCGGAAATTCCAATCCACGGTGATCGGTGTGGACGCGTCCAACATGACCGCCCGCGCTTTGCTGGAACGCTTTACCTCCGATTACGACAAGAACTTCATCAACTACAACAACGCCGAATACGACGCGCTCTTCCAGCAGGCCATTACCACGGCCAGCGACGCGGAACAGACGGATTTCTACAAACAGATGGAAGCCAATCTGACGGAAAACGCCGCCAACGTCTACATTCAGGATCTGGTTGACCTGGTGGCCGTCCGCAAGGGCCTGACCGGCGTGCGGTTCTATCCGATTTACGCCCTGGATTTGTCCACGGTCCGTTACGAAGCGTAAGCGCGTAAACCGAATTCAAGAGAGAAACGAAGGGCTGCCCATGGAGGATTTACCTTCCTGTGCAGCCCTTTTTCTTTCCTCCTTTTGGAAAGGTGGGATTTATCTGTGAAGTACGCTTTGAAGCGCTTGGCTATGCTGCTTGCCACCATGCTTCTTGTGTCGCTCTTTACATTCATTGCCTTTGAGCTGATTTCCGGCGATACCGCAAGCGCCATGCTGGGCACCGAGGCTACGCCGGAACGTCTGGAAGCCCTGAGGGAAGAACTGGGGTTAAACCGTCCTCTTATGGTGCGTTACGCCGAATGGCTTTTCGGATTTTTTACCGGAAACCTGGGCGTTTCGACCAGTTACCGTCAGCCTGTTGGGGACCTCATTGCCCCGAAAGCGTTGGTAACGCTGTATTTGAGCCTGATGAGCTTTGCGCTGATTGTTGTGATCTCGATTCCGCTGGGACTCTGGTCCGCCGGACGCGCCGGCGGGCCGCTGGATGGCCTGCGGACGGCGTTTAATCAGCTCTGCATGGCCGTGCCGCCCTTTTTTACCGGCATCCTCCTCTCCTGGGGCTTCGGGATTGTGCTGAAATGGTTTGTTCCCGGCGAGTTCCCGGACCTCTCCGCCAATTTTGCCGGCGCGCTCCATTATCTTCTCTTTCCCGCCGTGGCCCTGGCGATTCCGCGGATTGCCATGACGGTGCGGATGTTCCGCAGCACGATTCAGGCGGAAATGCAGAAGGATTACGTCCGCACGGCCATCTCACGGGGCAATGACCGCGGCGAGGTCTTACGCCGTCATGTGCTGAAAAATGCGATTGCGCCAATTGCCGCCTTTCTTGCCCAAACCCTGGCGGAAATCGTAGCCGGAAGTATTGTGGTGGAACAGGTCTTTTCGATTCCGGGCCTGGGACGGATTCTGGTCGCCTCGATTGCAAACCGCGATTATCCGACGGTGCAGGCAATTGTTGTGATTCTGGCGTTTTGGGTGGTGCTGGCCGGTATGCTGTCTGATCTCGTCAGTCAGTGCATCGATCCCCGTCTGCGGTTGGGAGGCGGCGCATGAAACAAAAATGGAATGGCTTTCTGAAAGCCGGTTTGCTCCTGACGGCCTTTCTTGCCGCCTGGATTGTCCTTGGCTTTTTCTGGACGCCCTTTGATCCTTCGGCCATGGCCACCGGACCAAAGCTGGACGGACCTTCCCTGCAACATTGGATGGGGACGGACCAGTTCGGCCGGGACATTTTCAGCCGTGTGCTGCAAGGGGCTGGAACGACCTCCTTTATCGCTCTTTGTACCGTTATCACCGGCGCGGTGGGAGGCGTTGCCGTGGGAGCCCTGACGGGCTATTTCGGCGGTCTTGCCGACGAAATCCTCATGCGCCTGAATGACGCGCTTACGGCATTTCCCAGTATTTTACTGGCCCTTGTGGTCATTTCCATTCTGGGACCGGGAAACAAATATAATGTGATTATTGCGTTGGGGCTGGTATTCATTCCAAGCTTTGCACGGATCTCCCGTACAGCCTTCGCCGCCCTGCGGGACGTGAACTATGTGAAAAGCGCCCGGCTTATGGGCGCCGGAAACGCACGGATTCTCCTGGTCCATATGCTGCCGAATACTATGTCCGTCCTTCTGCCGGCCATCACGATTGGTTTTAACAACGCCGTCCTTGCGGAAGCCTCCATGAGTTTTCTGGGAATCGGCGTGAAGCCGCCGGACGCCTCTTTGGGCTATATGCTCTCCGAGGCTCAGGGAATGCTGCTGGGCGCGCCCTGGTACGCCGTCAGCGTGGGAATTACCATTGTGCTGCTGGTGTTCAGCGTGGGATTGATCGGCGAGGGCTTGCAGCGCCGGGATAAGGGGGTGAGCTGATGCTGGATATTCAGAACCTCCATGTTCGCTTTCACAGCCGTGACCGGGAGGCCGTGGCCGGCGTGAGCCTCACGATTCACGACGGGGAAATTTTGGGACTGGTGGGCGAATCCGGTTCCGGAAAGTCCGTGACGGCGATGAGCGTGGCGGGACTGCTGCCCCGAAAACAGTGCGATTACTCCGGAAGAATTTTGCTGGACGGTGTGGAAATGCTTCATGCCGAGCGTAGCGCCCTGCGGAAGATTCAGGGGAAAGATATTGGCGTCGTGTTTCAGGAGCCGATGAGCTGCATGGACCCTCTTATGAAAATCGGCGCACAGGTCGAGGAAGTTCTGCGCATTCATACCCGCCTTTCCAGGGCCGAACGCCGGGAACGAGCCTTGCAGGCTTTGGCGGCGGTGGAACTGCCTCATCCTGAGGCGCTTTATGACCAGTATCCCCATCAGCTCTCCGGCGGAATGCTTCAGCGGGTGATGATCGCCGCGGCGGCGGTGGCCCGGCCAAAGCTCTTGCTGCTGGACGAACCAACCACCGCTTTGGATGTGACCATTCAGGCGCAGATTTTGGAGCTTTTGAAAAAGCTCAACCAGGAATCCGGCGTCTCAATGCTGTTTATTTCTCACAACCTGAACGTCGTGCGCAAGCTCTGCGGACGGGTGGCGGTGATGCAGCGGGGGATTCTGGTGGAGGAAGGTCCTGCGGAAGAAGTCTTTCACCATCCGCAGCACCCTTACACGCAGCGGCTGATTGCCGCCATCCCCACCCGAACCCGGAAACGAAAGGGGGAACTGTCATGAGCGACGAACTGGCTCTCTCCCTCCGGCACGTTTCCAGCGGCTACCGTGACGGCGGAATTTTTCGCCGCGGTCCGCTGCATGAGGTTTTGCACGATGTAACCTTTGACGTGCGTCATGGCGAAATCCTGGGTCTGGTGGGGGAATCCGGAACCGGAAAGTCTACGCTGGCCCGGACTATTCTGGGGATGGTACAGCCCGGCCAGGGCGAGGTCATCCACTACACCAAACGCCCCCAGATGATTTTTCAGGACCCGTACAGTTCCCTGAACCCCGCTTATACCGTGGGCTGGACTTTGGAGGAACCCCTCCGGATTTACGGCAAATATGGCCGCGAGGAACGGCGGCAGCGGGTACGGGATATGCTGAAACGGGTGGAGCTTCCGGACGAATGTCTGTCGGCCAAGCCCGCCGAGCTTTCCGGCGGACAGCGGCAGCGGGTGAGCATTGCCGCCGCTTTGATCCGGCGTCCGAAATTTCTCATTGCCGATGAACCGGTGTCCGCTTTGGACGTGACCATTCAGACGCAGATTCTGGATTTGCTGCAAACCCTCCGCCGGGAGCTGGATTTGAGTTATCTGTTTATCTCTCACGATTTGAACGTCGTTTATCAGCTTTGCGACCGGGTTCTTGTGATGAAGTCCGGACGAATCGTGGAACAGGGAACGGTGGACGAAATCTTCGACCACCCGAAAGAGGACTATACTAAGCAGCTCCTTGCGGCGGCGGAATGAGACGCGGCTATGTGGGTTTTGAAAACAATTCGGGAGAATTTGGAGCGCATATTACCTGGATGCCCAGACCGTTTGCGATATATAGACACGTTGCCGCACGAAAAAGCAATATGCATTGCGGCGTATTTGTGGAAAGGCTGTTTTCAGTCCACAAACGACGTTTGGATTACCATTTGCAGCGGCTTGCTGCATGAGATTCCCACCGAATGGCTCAGACTGCACATTATGGAGATTCTGGATTCTGCCACTGTGGATTGGAACGATGACTTTGAATTCTATAATCTTTGCGCCGCCTTTTACCATGTACCAGAGATTCTTGAGCAAATTCTGGCGTACGCCGAACGCAAAAATCCGGAAAATCATGCGGCGGAATGGATTTCTGATGTAAGAGAAATGGCGGGGACCCAGACGCGTTATCGGAAAATGTTGCAGAATTATGAACGAATCCTAGAGCTGGAAGCAAATGTCTGACATGGGGAGTCAAATGATGAAATCGATTTTTCTGCGTTTCAAAAAACTGCATATCTGGTTTTTTGCCGACTTCCTTCTGCTTGTGGCGTTCTGGCTGTTCCGGACGCGCCGGCCCTGGATGAACGTTCTGGCGGATCATGTGACCGGTCCTTTTCGACGGGCCGTCGGGCAGCTATGCTACTTGACCGATATTTCGATTATGGAAGTCCTGGGCGTGCTGTTGGTCCTGTTCGCCGTTGGCTACCTGATTTGGAGCATTGCCGCCGTCGTACGGGCCAGAGGCCGGCGCGGTCCCAGGGCCTATGCCGCCGCGTTGGGCGCGGTCTGCATTGCGCTGACCATCTGCGCAGGCTTCTGCCTGCTGTGGGGCGTGAACTACTGGACGGACAGTTTTCAGGACAAATCCGGCATCTATGCCCGGCCCGTGGCGCTGGAGGACCTCCACGCCGTTACGGAACGGTTTGCAGCGGAACTCTCTCAGGCCGCGGACGCGGTGCAGCGGGACGAAAACGGCTTGTTCGCCGTCCCGCGGGAGGAAATTCTTGCGTACAGCTCCCAGGTTTACGGCCCCCTTGAAAAACAGTTTCCCTTTCTGGAATTCGATGACCCCGGCGTAAAGGCCATGCGCTTTTCCAGGCTTATGAGCATGATGGATTTTACCGGCTTTTACTGCCCTTATACCGGAGAATCCAATGTGAATGTCGACAGTCCTGCCTGTCTCCTTCCCTCCACCGTCGCGCATGAGCTGGCGCATCAACGGGGGTTTGCGTCGGAACAGGAGTGTAATTTTCTGGCGGTTTTGGCCGCGACGGCCTCCGAACACCCGGCTTATGTCTACGCAGGGCTTTTGATGGGCTATATCCATCTCGGGAACGCCCTCTATTCCAAGGACCCGGACGCTTATTGGGCCATCCGCGACGCGCTTCCGGAAAGCGTGCGGGCGGATTTGAGTTACAACAACGCCTATTGGGCGCAGTTCCGGGACACCGTGGTTCAGCGGGCGTCCAACAAAATTTATGACGGCATCCTCAAAAGCTACGGCGACGAACGCGGAATTCAATCGTATGGCACCGTCGTGGACCTGCTGGTTGCTTATTACCGCTGACAATCGAAAAAATACCGCTCCTTTTGTAAGGGAGCGGTATTTTTTTATCCGCCAATTGCCATGCCCACCAGTACGCCTGCTACTGCCGCCAGGGCTGGGAGCTTGCTGCGCCAGAGACCCGAAGCCTCCGGAAGAAGCTCCCCGAAAACTACGTACAGCATCGCACCGGCAGCAAAGCTCAGCGTTGCCGTCAGGGCCATGGGTCCCAGCGTTCCCAGACCGTAGCCAAGCATTGCCCCCAGTACCGTCGGCACGCCGGTCAGTGCGGCAAGGCCGGCCGCTTTCCAGCGGCGCGTGCCCCCCGCCACCAGCGGCGCAGCTACCGCCATGCCCTCCGGGACGTTATGCAGGCCAATGACCGCCGCCATGGTCCAGCCTTGTCGAACCATCCCCTCCCCCGCAAAAGACGCGCCGATTACCATGCCCTCTGGAACGTTGTGCAGCGCGATGGCTGCCGCCATCACAAGCCCTGCCAGAATCAGTCCGCCCTTTATGCGGCTGTGCGCCAGCAGCGCGTTCAGAATTCCCGTCACCGCACAGCCGGACAGTACCCCAACTGCAACCGGAAGCATCGTTCCCGGCGCGGCGGCCTCCGTCAGAAGACCAAAGCATACCACCGATACCATCACCCCCGCTGCAAAGCTTAAAAACAAACTTGCTTCTCTCGCCGAATCCCGCCGGAAACCACAGGCCGCCGCGCCGCCCAAGCCCGTCCCGAGAATTCCTGCCGCCGCCGTTACCAGAATTGTCTCCACCATGTTCCAGCGCCTCCCTTACCGCTATACCTCCGTTTACAGTCACTCTATTCCACCCCTGTCCAAATCATGCCTTTCTCCTGCCGGAATCTTTATTACAAATTGTTGATAGCCTCTTGTATATTTGGAAAAAGAATGGTATATTGGTCGCGGGAACACTTTATGGCTTCCATGAAGTATTTATTGAAGAAGTAAGGAGGATGTTTGATGAACGCATATATTGCAAGTGTCATCGAAAACGTCAAGGCAAGGCACGCGAATGAGCCGGAGTTCGTCCAGACCGTGGAGGAAGTCCTCTCCTCTCTGGAGCCGGTAGTGGCAAAGCACCCCGAATACGAAAAAGTTGACTTGCTCAGCCGCATGGTGGAGCCGGAGCGGATGTTTACCTTCCGTGTCTGCTGGATGGCGGACGATGGCACTTGGCATACCAATATTGGCTACCGCTGCCAGTTCAACGGCGCTATTGGTCCCTATAAAGGCGGCCTGCGGTTCCAGAAGAACGTATATCCCGGCATTATCAAGTTCCTGGGCTTTGAGCAGGTGTTCAAAAACAGCCTGACCGGTCTGCCAATCGGCGGCGGCAAGGGCGGTTCCGATTTCGACCCGGCGGGCAAGTCCGACGCCGAAATCATGCGCTTCTGTCAGAGCTTTATGCAGGCGCTCTACCGCTACATTGGGCCGGACGTGGACGTTCCTGCGGGAGACATGGGCGTCGGCGCACGGGAAATCGGTTATCTCTACGGCGAATACCGCCGCCTGAAAGGCGCATTTGAAAACGGCGTCCTGACCGGCAAGGGCTTCAGCTACGGCGGTTCCCTGATCCGTCCGGAAGCCACTGGCTTTGGCGCGGTGTATTATCTGGAAAATGTCCTCAAGCATGAGGGCGAGTCTATCCAGGGCAAAACCATTGCCTGCGCCGGATTCGGCAACGTCACCTGGGGCATCTGCAAAAAAGCGGCTGAACTTGGCGCGAAGGTTGTAACCCTCTCCGGCCCCGACGGCTACATCTATGATCCCGACGGCGTAGTCACCCCGGAGAAAATTGCTTATCTGGTGGAAATGCGCGGCTCTGGCCGGAACCGTGTGCAGGATTATGCGGAAAAGTTCAGCGTGGAGTTCCATGCGGGTGAAAAGCCCTGGGGCGTGAAGGCTGACGTCATTATGCCCTCCGCCATGCAGAACGATGTCCACATGGAACAGGCAAAGCAGATTGCCGCTAATGGCGTAAAGTATTATATCGAAGTCGCCAATATGCCTACCACCAATGACGCCCTCCGTTTCCTGATGGAGCAGCCCGGTATGATCGTGGCCCCAAGCAAGGCCGTGAACGCCGGCGGCGTGGCGACGTCCGCCCTGGAAATGGCGCAGAACAGCGAGCGTCTTGTCTGGACGGAGGAAGAGGTTGACAAACAGCTTCACCAGATTATGGATACCATTTATAACATGAGCGTTTCTGCCGCCGAACAGTATGGCCTTGGCTATAACCTGGTAGCAGGCGCGAATATTGCGGGCTTCCAGCGCGTTGCTGACGCTATGATGGCGCAAGGTGTGTTCTGATTCGTTTTTTGAACGGAAAACAGGGCGGGGATTATTCCCCGCCCTTCCTTTTTACAGCGCCTTCTGCATATCGTCCAGTGAATAACGGTGCAGCGTCCCCGGTGCTTCCGGGCTGCAGGTGGAAACGCCTGCCGCGTAGCCGGGGAACGTTTCCAATGGATAGTAGAATTCCCCCTCCTGCAGGGGTTCTTCTTTCATACTCCCGATTCCTTTTCCGCTGCGCTTGCTCCGGGCCTCCCAACGGACCCAGCTCCGGAAAAAATCTTCCTCCGTCTCCGCCTGAACAAGACGCTGCATCACCCGCCGTCCTACGGGACGGATTCGTTCAATGTCCACGCCCAGCGGCTCCTCCGATACTCCCACCAGTACGGCCCCTTTCGTGTGGCTGAGGTTGAAGTGTATGCCCGGATGCTCCAAAAAATAGGGCTTGCCGGACGGCGACCGTGCAATTTCCGGCAGTTCCCGCCAGCCCTTCCGCTTCCACAGCGCCATGCACAGCAGAAAATAGGCGCATAACGGCTCACGCTGCCGGCCGCGGTCCTGCATTTTCTGAAGACGCTCCCGGCGCTCCGGCGGAAGCAGCGCGCACATGGACTCCTGTTCCGGTTCCGTCAACGGACGTTCCAGACGCGCCGTCCAAAATTCCATGGGCATTTGACACCCCTCCTTTCGGTCAATCCCTTTTATTTTACCCACTCTTTTCCAGTCTGTAAAGCCGCGCTGGAAAATTTTCAAAAAATACCGCCCGAAAAAGAGGAAATTTCAAATCCACGGCGTATATGTAATTATCACTTCGATTGCTTCTGCCGGGATTCTCTTTTTTTTGGTATGACAAACGGGGATTTTGGCTAAACTGACCGAATGGAGGGGGTATGGATGGCGTTTCCTCAGAGCTTTCTGGACGAGCTGTTTGCCCGCAGCGATATTGTGGACGTGGTGGGCAGTTACGTCCAGCTTACCCGCAAGGGGACAAACCTTTTTGGGCTTTGCCCCTTTCACAGCGAAAAAACCGGTTCCTTTTCCGTTGCCCCGGACAAGCAGATTTATTACTGCTTCGGCTGTAAAAAGGGCGGCAGCGTGGTGAATTTTATCATGGAGGAGGAAAACCTTTCGTTCCCGGACGCCGTACGCTTTCTGGCAAAACGGGCCGGAATGGAGGTTCCCGAGGAACAGGGCGACCGGGATGCCGGACGCCGCAGAACAAGGCTCCTGGAGCTGAACCGGGACGCCGCGCGCTTCTATCATCAACTCCTTCAGCAGCCCGAAGGCCGCGCCGTGCGGGATTACCTGGAACGCCGCCAGATTCGCAAGGCGACAGCTGTCAATTTCGGCATGGGGGCATCCCTGGACGCTTGGGACGTTCTTATGAACGCCATGCTGAAAAAAGGATATTCCAAATCGGAGCTTTTGGATGCAGGATTGGTGGTGCAGAACAAAAACGGCGGGCTGTATGACAAGTTCCGCAACCGCCTGATGCTGCCGGTCATCGACACCCGAG
The DNA here is from genome assembly GCA_947382875.1 of uncultured Oscillibacter sp. Lineage (GTDB taxonomy): Bacteria > Bacillota > Clostridia > Oscillospirales > Oscillospiraceae > Oscillibacter. The sequence continues at coordinate 50,744 of CANDBG010000010.1, forward strand.
GCGATGTGGTCGCGTTCGGCAGCCGCGTCCTGGACAAGTCGGAACCCAAATACATGAATTCCTCCGAAACCCCCGTTTACAGCAAACGAAGGGTCCTCTACGGGCTGAATCTGGCGAAAAAGTCCAAACGGAACAATATTATTCTCTGTGAGGGAAACCTCGATATTGTTACCCTGCATCAGGCCGGGTTCGATAACGCCGTCGCCTCCATGGGTACCGCCCTTACCGTGGAACAAACCCGCCTCCTCTCCCGCTATACCAAGGAGCTGGTTCTTTGCTACGACAATGATAACGCCGGAAAAACCGCTACGGAACGGGCCTTGCAGATCTTGAACGGCTCCGAGTTTTCCGTGAAGGTTCTTCAGCTTCCGCGGCGGCGGACGGAAAACGGGGAACTGGTGAAACAGGATGCCGACGACTTCATCAAGCTCCAGGGGCCCGGCGCGTTTGAGCGTCTTTTGAACAGCAGCGAAAACGGCGTGGAATTCCGTATGGCTGAGATTGCGGCGAAGTACGACCTCTCCGGAGACGAAGACCGGGTCGCTTACTGCGCGGAGATCAGCGGCCTGCTGGCGACGCTCCCTGGTGCGGTGGAACGAGAGGTTTACAGCGGCCGCGCCGCTGAGCTGGCCCACATTACCCCGGACGCGATGAAAATGGAGGTCCAGCACGCCCGAAAACGGTTGACGGCCCGGGAAAACCGTGCCGCCCTTCGTCGGGACCTGAACCCTGTCGCCAAATCGCAGCCCCAGGAGCGGTCGCTCCATTATAAAAATGTGCGGTCCGCAATGGCGGAGGAAGGCGTCGTCCGCCTGTTGCTTCTGGATACATCCCTCTTTCCGGAAGAACCGCCTTTGTCCGAGTCTGATTTTTCCTCTCCACTCCTGGGAAAAGTCTTTACCTTGCTCTGGCAGGCAAAATGCCAGGGGCGGGAGGTGTCCCTTGCAGCCCTAGCCGGCGAGCTGTCGGGCGAGGAAATGAGCCACTTGACAGCCGTCTGTCAGAAGCCCGAATCGGCACAGAACGGCGCCCGCGCCCTGTCGGATTACATACGGGTGATTCAAAAAGAAATCCGGAAACGATCCAGAAACGGGCAAAACCTGCTGCTGGAAACGGAAGAAAAATACAAAGATAAAAAGGGAGATACACGGAATGTCTAACAAACAGGAATTTACTTCCAAAGAGCTGACCGAACAGGCCAATGCGATCCTGGCCGCCGCCGACGCCGCCGAAAAGGCCGACGACGCGAAAAAAACCGATGTCCCCCGCCTGGACGACAAGCAGGTCGCGGCCTTGCCTGCCGCCTCTTGGCTAGCCGGAAACGAAAAGCTCCGGGAGCTGCTGGCGAAGGGCAAAAAGAAGGGGAAACTGGAATCCTCTGATTTAATGGACGCCGTGGACGACCTGAATCTCGAAGGCGAGCAGATGGATCAGCTCTATGATTCTCTGGAAGCGCTCAACATTGATATCAGTACCGAGGAAGACCTCCTTCCCGAACTGCCTGACGAAGGCCCTGCCGCCGAGGAAATCGCGGACGTGGAGGAAGAAGAACTGGTAGATCCGAACACGTTGGTCAACAGCTTTTCCATCGACGACCCCGTGCGGATGTATTTGAAGGAAATCGGCAAGGTTCCCCTCCTGACGCCCGACGAGGAAGTCACTTTGGCGCAGGCCATGTCCGACGGCAACGAGGCTGAACGGAAGCTGGCGGAGTTTGACCGGATGCTGGAAAACGGCGAGGCGGTCGATACGAAAGAGCTTGCGGACTGGAAGAAAAAATACCGGGCCGGTGAAAACGCAAAGCAAAAGCTGGCTGAGGCGAACCTGCGTCTGGTGGTCTCCATCGCCAAACGCTACGTGGGCCGCGGAATGCTGTTCCTGGACCTGATTCAGGAGGGCAATCTGGGCTTGATCAAAGCGGTGGAAAAGTTTGACTACACCAAGGGTTACAAATTCTCCACCTACGCGACGTGGTGGATCCGTCAGGCCATTACCCGGGCGATTGCCGATCAGGCGCGGACCATCCGGATTCCGGTCCATATGGTCGAAACCATTAACAAGGTGATCCGGGTCAGCCGTCAGCTCTTGCAGGAACTGGGGCATGATCCTTCCCCGACCGAAATCGCCGCCGAAATGAATATGCCTGTTGACAAAGTGCGGGAGATTATGAAAATCGCTCAGGAGCCGGTTTCGCTGGAAACTCCCATCGGCGAGGAAGAAGATTCCCATTTGGGCGACTTCATCCCCGACGAGGCCGCGTCTGAGCCCTCGGAGGCCGCCTCCTTTACGCTGCTGAAGGAACAGCTGATGGATGTCCTCTCAACCCTCACACCCCGGGAGGAAAAAGTTTTGAAGCTCCGGTTCGGCATTGAGGACGGAAGAACCCGCACGCTGGAAGAAGTTGGTAAGGAATTCAATGTTACCCGGGAGCGTATCCGGCAGATCGAGGCCAAGGCCCTGCGGAAGCTCCGCCATCCCTCCCGCAGCAAAAAACTCAAGGATTTTCTGAATTGAACGCACAAAAAGCGCCTGCATTGCAGGCGCTTTTTCTTCCCTTACTGCGCTTTCGGATGCGCTTTCTGGTAGACCTCTTTCAGCTGCTTTTTTACCACCTGTGTGTAAATCTGTGTCGACGAAATGTCCGCATGGCCCAGCATTTCCTGAATCGACCGCAGGTCCGCGCCGTTCTCCAGAAGGTGGGCCGCAAAGGAATGACGTAACGTATGCGGTGTGATTTCCTTCTGAATGCCCGCCGTCTTCTGATAGTGCTTCAGCAGCTTCCAGAAGCCTTGACGGCTCATGCGTTCCCCGTTCCGATTGAGGAAAACGGCGGTCTCGTCTCCATCCGCCGTGATCTGCGGGCGGATATCCTGCACATAGTCCTTCATGGCCGTTACCGCCGCCGGATACAGCGGAATTATCCGTTCCTTCCCCTTGCTCCGGCAGCGGATAAAGCCCGCTGCAAGATTCAGGTCGTCCATGTCCAGGGAGATGAGTTCACTGACGCGGATGCCTGTGGCATACAGCAGCTCCAGCATCGCGTGGTCACGAAACCCTTTGGCGTCCACACACCGGGGCTGTTCCAGCAGCAGCTCCACTTCCCTTGACGTTAAAACTTCCGGGTACTTTCGCTCCGCCTTCGCGACCGTAACCCCGAGCGCCGGGTTCACGTACGCTTCTCCTGCCGAAATCAGAAAATTATAGAACGACTTGATCGAGGCCAGCGACCGCGTGACCGACGCGGCGGATTTTCCCCGCCCCAGCATCCAGTCCATATACGCCCGGACCGTTTCACTTCCGGCCTCCTGAATGCGTTCGTCCTGGCCGCCCAGATACGTTACAAACTGCGTCACATCCCGCAAATAGGATGCTACCGTGTTCGGAGAGGCGTGCCGCACTTCCTTCAAGTAACCGCCGTATCGCGTAAGTTCTTCCGTGGCCGCTCCCTCCTTTCCTCTTTCTCTCGTTCTCTCTCATTACGGCATCAGCCGTTCCAGCAAAATCCGCAGAAGCTCCGGCGAGAGCATCAATTCCGCACACATCCCCGCCAGCAGCAAGCCCGTCACCAGACCCAGCCGGGACCACCAGTCCCGCCCGTAAATCACCGGCGCGGCCCGCCGCCCCCTTCCAAACGAAAGGCTGATCAGGGCGGCAGACGCCTCCCACGAGGGAACCGCCAGCAGAAAATAGCAGGGGAGCGTCACCGCGCAGCGCAGGCCGAATACCGCCAGCGCCAGCAAAACGCCGTCGGAACCAAAGGCGGCCGTGAAGCAGCAGACGGAAAAGGACAGAAAAAAGCCGAACGCACCCGTCAGCACCGGCAGCAGCAGCACGCCGATGGAGGCAAAGCCCAGCAAAAACGCCGCCAGGGGATAGCGGAAATATAAAACAGCCGCCGCCAGCGCTGCCTGCGGAGAAACGCCGCTGTCCACTTGCAGGTAGTCCGACAGGTAACGGTCCAGCTCCTCGCCTGCGGCGGCGGGAGTGCGGCTTGCGAAAACCTGTCCCAAAAAAATGCCGGCTAAAAAGAACAGCGCCAGGAACAACAGACGAAAGGGCGGCTGTGCCCAATCCAATCCGCCGCGTTTTTTCCAGTTCAAACCGCCTCACCTCGTTGCATCTTATGAGCGGGGCGGGCGGTTTATACACTTCAAATTACGGCAGAAGTGTCCTGACTTTCATATTAGAGGAATTTTCTCATTTTCGCAAGGAAATTTCCCTGGAAACTCACTTTTTCGGCAGGTTTCACAAATGCTTCAATGGAACGCCTTCAGCAGATCATTCCGTTTCCTCTGCGGCGGATTTCTATATCTGGGGGGCGGCGGCGGAACATCACACGATATCTGCCCGTTTCTGCCGCCGGTTCCCAGAGAAATTACATTTGGCCGTAAATGCGGCGCAAAGCAGTTTTTTGGTGGTTTTTTACAATAAGCCTTACTTCCGCTTCCGGCGTCGGCGTCCGCCCAGCAGCGATGCCGCCAGTCCGCCGCTCATGGCGCACAGCAGCAGGATTCCGCCATGACCCAGCCAGGCAATGCCGTCCCGCCAGCCCAGAAGCCCCACGGCCAGAAGAACCAGCGCAAACAAAACGCCTGACAGAAGTCCGGCGGCGTTCCAGGCCGTTTTCCGTACCGCCAGCAGACCGCCCGCCAGCGAGGCCAGTACGCACAGCGTTCCGACCCATGGAAACGCATTCCGTTCCGGGATTGTGCCCTTTGTCAGCAGCAGCCCAAGAAGCAGCAGCCCCGCCAGATATATCCCCGCCGACAGTACGGTTCCTGCGGCGAGCCCTGGCCAGAGTGCTTTCGCTTTCTTCTCTTTTTTCCCTTTTTCCATAAAAATCCTCCCTCGTAATTGCTCTTACTGGAACATATTCCGAGGGAGGGGGTTTTTATGCTATTTTTCCGTTTCCTTTTCCGTGGTCTCCGGCAGAGCCTCTGCCTTCTTCTCCTCTTCCTTGCCAGACTTCTTCGGTTCGGCGTTTTCAGAGAGGCTCGAGACGTTTACCGCCGTTTTCAGCAGCTCCATGCGTACGCGGTCCTCGCTGGTTTCAATGATGATCGTCCGCTCGTTCACCGCTACAATTTTGCCGACAATGCCGCCGATGGTGGTGATTACGTCACCTTTTTTCAGGCTGTCCCACATGGCCTGCGCCTTTTTCTTCTGCTTGTTTTCCCGGAAGTAAATGAACGCCATCATTCCCACCAGGACCAGCAGCATTACCATAGTATACGTTTGACTCATTTCAATTTGATCCCTTCCTACGTTCAGAATATGCTTATTATACCAAATGATGGCGGTTTTGCAAGCCTTTTCTTTCAAACGCCGCCCGTCCGGACCCGGCGGCGCGGTTTGATTTTCCATAAATATCCAAATTCGTCGGAATTGCCAGTTCCCCCTGTTTCACAAAATTTCAAGCCGTTCCTTAACGTCTTTTTGTCCATTTCCGCTGTCTTTTGGCGCGATTGGTAAGAAGCAAAAAGAGAAAATGTTAAGGTCTTAACAAAATAACATAAAAATTCGGAGCGAATTTGTAGGAAGTGTAAAAAAGACGGAGGCTGGTGGATTCTGGCACAATTTGGACTTGATAAATGTGAGAAATCCTTCTATAATGAAGTTTGTGAGTAAATTGGCAAACCCTTTAATTTGCTCCATACCCCAAAAATCCCCTAGGCACCGAATTTGATCTTAAACAGGAGGAATCAACATGAAAATCGCAGTATTTGGCGCAGGCACGATGGGCAGCGGCATTGCTCAGGTCTTCGCCGCGAAGGGCCATACCGCCCTGATGTATGCCAGCTCCGTCGCGTCCGCACAGCGGCACAAGGATAAGCTGGCCGCCTCCCTCCAGAAGCGCGTGGAAAAGGGCAAGATGGCACAGGATGCCGTCGACGCTCTGCTTGCCAACGTCCTGGTGGAAGAAAAGTCTGCCTGCGCCGACGCCGACCTCATCATTGAATGCGTTAAGGAAGATATGGCCACCAAGCGGGAGCTGCTGGCCGAGCTGGACGCCATGTGCAAGCCCGAGGCGATCTTTGCTTCCAACACCTCCTCCCTCTCCATCACCGAGATGGGCAACGGCCTGAAGCATCCCGTCATTGGTATGCACTTCTTTAACCCCGTGCCCAGCATGAAGCTTGTGGAGATCATCCGGGGCGCCAACACCACCCAGGAGACCTTCGACTTCATTTATAAGCTGTCCCAGGAAATCGGCAAGGACCCCGTGGAAGTCTCCGAGGCTCCCGGCTTCGTCGTCAACAAGATCCTCATTCCTATGATCAACGAGGCCGCCGGCCTGGTGGAAACCGGCGTCGCTTCCGTGGAGGATATCGACAAAGCGATGCGCCTGGGCGCAAACCATCCTATGGGACCCCTCGCCCTGGGCGACTTCATCGGCCTGGACGTGTGCCTCGCCATTATGGACGTTCTCTACAACGAGACCGGCGATTCCAAATATCGCGCCTCTCTGCTGCTGAGAAAGATGGTGCGCGGCGGCCTGCTGGGCAAGAAGACCGGCAAGGGCTTCTACGATTACAGCAAGTAAACATAGTAAAGGAGTAAATGGCAATGGATTTTCATCTGACAAATGAACAGCAGATGCTCCGCAAAATGTACCGCGAGTTCGCCGAAAATGAGGTCAAGCCTCTGGCGGAGGAGCTGGACGAGGAGGAGCGCTTTCCAACGGAAACCGTAGAAAAGATGGCCAAGCTGGGTATGCTCGGCATCTATTTCCCCAAGGAGTACGGCGGCGCCGGCGGCGACGTCCTCTCCTATGCGATGTGCGTCGAGGAACTGGCGAAGGTCTGCGGCACAACGGCCGTTATTGTCTCTGCGCATACCTCTCTGTGCTGCGCGCCGATTTTTGAGCATGGTACCGAGGAGCAGAAGCGCAAGTACCTGCCCGACCTGCTCTCCGGCAAGAAGCTGGGCGCGTTCGGTCTGACCGAACCCAATGCCGGTACTGACGCCTCCGGTCAGCAGACCATCGCTGTTCTGGAGGGTGACCACTATGTCCTCAACGGTTCCAAGTGCTTCATCACAAACGGCAACGTGGCCGACACCTTCGTCGTGTTCGCCATGACCGACAAGTCCAAGGGCAATCACGGCATTTCTGCGTTCATTGTCGAAAAAAGCTTCCCCGGCTTCTCTACCGGTAAGCATGAAAAGAAAATGGGCATCCGTGGCTCCTCTACCTGCGACCTCATCTTCGAGGACTGCATCGTTCCCAAGGAAAACCTGCTGGGCAAAGAGGGGAAGGGCTTCAAGATTGCTATGCAGACCCTCGACGGCGGCCGTATTGGTATCGCTGCGCAGGCACTGGGCCTGGGCGAAGGCGCTGTAAATGAAGCGGTAAAGTATACCCAGGAGCGCGTACAGTTTGGCCGCCGCCTGAGCCAGTTCCAGAACACTCAGTTCCAGCTGGCCGATATGCATACCCGTATGCAGGCCGCGCAGTATCTGGTTTATGCCGCCGCCTGCAAGAAGCAGCTGCATGAGGATTATTCCATGGACGCTTCCATGGCGAAGCTGTTCGCCGCAGAGGCCGCGTCCGATGTTACCCGCCGCGCCGTCCAGCTGTTCGGCGGTTACGGCTACACCCGTGAGTATCCCGTGGAGCGCATGATGCGCGACGCCAAGATCACCGAGATCTACGAAGGTACGTCCGAGGTCCAGCGCATGGTCATTTCCAGCCGCCTGGGCGTGAAATAAGACAGGAGGTAAAGGTTAACATGAAAGTAATTGTTTCGATTAAGCAGGTACCCGATACCTCCGGCAAGGTCGCGGTGAATCCGGACGGTACGTTGAACCGTGCGTCCATGCAGACCATCACGAACCCCGACGACATGAACGCGCTGGAAGCGGCTCTCAAGCTGAAGGACGAAACCGGCTGCAAAGTCGTTGTTGTTACCATGGGTCCCCCTCCCGCTGCCGGAATGCTGCGCGAAGCTCTGGCGATGGGCGCGGATGAGGCGATCTTGGTTTCCGCCCGCGAGTTCGGCGGTTCCGATACTTATGCCACTTCCCAGATTCTCGCTGCTGCGATCAACAAGGTTGGCGTGGAGTCTGACGACATCGTGATGTGCGGCCGTCAGGCCATCGACGGCGATACCGCGCAGGTCGGCCCGCAGATCGCGGAAAAGCTGCACCTGCCCCAGATCACTTACGCCGCCGACATCACCAAAGACGGTAGCACCGTCACCGTGAAGCGTATGCTGGAAGACGGCTACATGACCATCAAGACCAACACCCCCTGCC
>CANDBG010000011.1 GCA_947382875.1 uncultured Oscillibacter sp.
CCCCGGCCGGAGAAGACCTTCTCTGCGCTTCGGTCAGCGCTGCCGTCACCTTGGTGGAAGCAACCGTCAATGACGTGCTCGGCCTCGCCGCTGCCGTCAAGGTGGACGAGCTTTCCGCTTCCGTCTCGCTCCGCCTGCCCGGCGGGCTGGACGATCTCGCGGAAAATACTTGTCAATCCATACTCACCGGCATGATGCTCTATTTCACCATGCTCCATGACCGCTTCCCCCAAAACATCGAAGTCCTGGAGGCCGATGTTCCCTGACGCCTCCGCCCTACTTTACAGAAAGGATGGTCCGTTCCTATGATTCAGCTTGGTTTGCAGTTCTTCGCCCATAAAAAGGGCGGCGGCTCCACCAAAAACGGCCGCGATTCCAAGGCGAAACGCCTTGGTCCGAAGCGTGCTGACGGTCAGTTTGTTCTGGCCGGCAATATCCTCGTCCGCCAGCGCGGCACCCACATTCACCCCGGTAAAAACGTGGGACGCGGAAGCGACGATACCCTCTTTGCAACTGCCAGCGGCAGAGTCCGCTTTGAGCATTTGGGTAAAGACCGGAAGCAGGTCTCTGTTTACGAGGCAGAGTGAGCCGTGAGGCCCGGAGAAATCCGGGCCTTTTTTTCGCTCGCGGGGTGCAGGGGGAACGGTTCCCCCTGCCGGGGTCCAGGGGCAGAGCCCCTGGAAAGGAGGCATAAATGGCTTTTATCGATAAAGCGCGCATATCCGTCCGCGCCGGGAGCGGCGGGAATGGTGCCGTCTCGTTTCATCGCGAAAAATACGTCGCCGCCGGAGGTCCCGACGGCGGTGACGGCGGACGCGGCGGCTCCATCATCCTCCAGGTTGACGATAACCTCTCTACCTTGATGGACTTCCGCTATAAACGCAAATATACCGCCGGAACCGGGATGGACGGTCAGGGGAAACGCAAATTCGGCAAAAATGGACAGGACCTTGTTATCAAAGTCCCGCGCGGAACCCTCGTCCGGGATGCCGAAACCAACGAAATTATTCAGGATATGAGCAGCAGTGAACCATACGTCCTTTGCCGCGGCGGCCGCGGTGGCTGGGGCAACAGTCACTTTGCTACGCCGACCCGTCAGGTGCCGCGGTTCGCCAAGGCCGGCCTGCCCGGCGAAAGTCATGATGTCATCCTTGAACTCAAGCTCCTCGCGGACGTCGGCCTGATCGGCTTCCCTAACGTCGGAAAATCCACCCTGCTCTCCGTGGTCAGCAAAGCTCAGCCTAAAATCGCAAATTACCACTTTACTACCTTGTTCCCAAACCTCGGCGTCGTGTGGGTCGACGACGGCGTCAGCTTCGTCATGGCCGATATCCCCGGCATCATCGAGGGCGCCAGTGAGGGCGCGGGCCTTGGTCATGACTTCCTCCGGCACATCGACCGCTGTCGTCTGCTCGTGCATCTCGTGGACGTTTCCGGCAGTGAAGGACGGGACCCTGTGGCCGATTTCGACGCCATTAACGCCGAATTGCAGCAGTACAGCCCCGCGCTGGCCCAGCGGCCTCAGATCGTCGCCGCCAACAAAACCGATATCCTGGAAAATCCTGAAAACCTTGAACGGCTCCGCGCTCATGTGGAGGCCCTCGGGTTTCCGCTCCTGGAACTTTCCGCCGCTGCCCACCAAGGCACCCGCGAACTCGTGCAGCAAATCGCACAACGGCTGCCTGCGCTGCCGCCGGTGCGGGTCTTTGAGCCGGAGTACGTCCCGAAGCCTCCCGCGCCCGGCGACGCCGCTTCTCTCGATATTCAGCATGAGGACGGCGTTTGGCTCGTTGAGGGGGCCTGGCTTCAGCGGCTTATGGCAAATGTCAACTTCTCCGACTATGAAAGCCGGATGTGGTTCGACAAGGTTCTGCGGGATGCGGGCGTCTTCAAGCGTCTGGAAGAACTGGGCATTGCTGACGGCGATACCCTTTCCCTGGACGGTTACGAATTTGAATACCAAACCTGACCGCAAACATCACAAAAACGGACGGCCTTTTCCGTAAAGACCGTCCGTTTTTTACTCTTTTTCGCTTATTTCTCCCGCCACTGTTCCATGGTGTCGTTGCACCAGATCACGCGGTTTCGACCATAGCGTTTCGCGTCGTACAGCATCGTGTCCGCAATTTTCAGATACGTTTGATAGACGTCGCCGTTCTTCGGCTGTACCGTGATTCCGCCCACGCTGATCGTTACCCATTTCATATCCGGCGGCGAATGTACGATGTGCAGGTCTTCCACCGCCTGACGAATGCCTTTCAAATGATCAAAGGAAGTCTGCGCATCGCCGCCCTGGATGATTGCTACAAATTCTTCCCCGCCGTACCGCGCCACAAAATCCGTCGTACGCCGCAGGTTCGCGGCCAAAACCCCCGCTACCGCTGAAATTACTTTGTCGCCCGCCGGGTGCCCATATGTGTCGTTGTACACCTTGAAGCGGTCAATATCAAACATACATACCGAAAAGGGTATTTTCAGGCGGATCGCATCGTTCCATTTCTGAATGCACTGCTTGTCGTAATGCCGGCGGTTCGCAAGGTTCGTCAGCTCATCGACCATCGCCTCTTTCTCAATCTGCGAACGATAACGGTAGAGCTTTACATGGGTATTCACACGCGCCTTGACCACCAACGGGTTGAACGGTTTCGTTATATAATCCACCGCTCCCATGATCAAGCCCTGCACCTCGTGCTCCACATCCGTCAGGCTCGTGATCAGTATGACCGGCGTGCGACGCGTAAGCTCGAATTCCTGTAATTCCTTCAAGACCGTGAAACCATCCGTGCCCGGCATGATTACATCCAGCAGTATCAATGAAAATTCCCCGGTTTTCGCTTTCGCTAACCCTTCCTCCGCGGTGTGCGCGGTGGAAACATCATAGTCTTCCTTGATTATGGAACGCAGAACATCTGCCTGAACTAAACTGTCGTCGATAATCAATATCTTTTCCATATGTACTCCTTTCGCCCAGCACCGCAAAACGGAACCGGCTCTCGGTTGGCTGATCAAGTCACAGCATACGCCTCGATCATATAACATAAATCCAAAAATAGCAAGTCTTTTTTGCCGACATTTGACGACAATTATAAAAAACGGAAGAATTTTTAGAATATTTTCCCATCCGGGACATCGCTCCGGCCGCGCGCACCGGCTGGACAAACGCTCTTATCCAGCCAATGCACTGTTATTTTTTTCCAATCTTCCGCGGAGCCTCCCCCGTTTACGCCTCCTCTCCGGCTGCGCACAGCCTCGCACCTGCCAGGGCCATGGCAAAGACAAACCAGAAAATGCACATAACACGCGGGTAATTCCACAGATAATCCGCCAGGCCGCACACCATCGCGCCGCACAGCGCCGCCGCCGCCCCACAGGTCAGCGTACGGGCCTCGGAGCTGCCGCTGTGCCGAACCACGTGCGCCGCCCGTTTGATGTTCCAAAGCATCGCGCTCACAAAACCCAGCAGACCTAAAATTCCTGCTTCAATCCAGACTTGCAGGTAAATGTTATGCGCGTGGACGAAGGGTGCATGGCCCCAGTACAGCTTGTACCGCTTTACAAACGACTGTACCGCCGCCGTACCAAGCCCTGCGCCCGCTACCGGCGACTTTTTGATGATTTTTATGGCCGTCTCGTAGAGCGGAATCCGACTCGCCGTCGATGTGTCTTCCATGTTCGTGATGGTCAGAATGCGGTTCCAGATGCTCGCGGGCAGGAAGGGGACCGCCGCTATGCACAGCAGAATAAACAGCGGAATCAGTTTCGGCTTCCACAAAAACACCATGACCGCCATCGCACACGCAAACCCAATCCAGCTTGCGCGGCCATACGTCATGCCCAAAGCGATGACGCCTAACGCCATAGCCCCGAACGCCGCCAGCTTTCCCAGACCGCTCCGGCTGCACAGAACCAACGCAATCGTCAGCGGCAGAAGCATCATCAGCACTTCCGCGTAGGCGTTGGGGTTGTCAAAAAAGGACATCACACGGCTCGGCATATCTGCGTTTACCTTCAAATCAACATAGGATTTGTTTACTTCCAGGCCCTGCATCCGCTGCATGATCGCGTACAGCGACGACACCGCCACGCAAACGCTTCCGCCTGCCGCCAGACGCTTCATGTCCCGCGCGGTATGCACAGCGCTTACCGTCACCAGGACGCACAGCGCCGCTGCAATGTGGTACACCAGAAACCGCGGGGACTGCGACCGGGTGTAGGAAAACACAACCCCCAGGAAAATTGCGCCAAACAGTACCAGCGGGTAAAAGCCGATGGTTTTCACATCGAAGCGGTATGCCTCCCGGCGCATCGCTCCCGCACAGAACACCAGCAGCAAAAAGACAAACGCCATCAGCGTATAGGCGTTGTTCCAATACTCATAGGGAATGCACCATAACAGCATGATCAGCCACGACTGCACAACCGCGGTTTCCTCGCCCACCGCAAACACCAGACGTGCAAAAAAGCTGTCCTCAAAGGTTGGCTGCAAGGCCCGGTAGAGACTTTGCAGCAGCAAAATCGGGAGGTTTATCAGAAACGACACAATGCGGCACAGAAGGCTGTCCGCCCACCCTTTGGCGACGCGTCCCTCCCGGCACAGAGGCCGCAGGAGCGCACTTGTGTCAATCTGTTCGCTGCACCATCCGCCAAGGCGTTCAAACAACCGGTGCAGGCCGCTTTCCTCCCAGGCGGCGCAGAGCGTCCGCCAGAGATGATACAGGTAACTTTCACGGTAAAGGGTCATATGGGTCCTCGATTCTTTTCTTCTTAAATCCGGTTTTTTATCCGGTATAACCACGTCAGCGCCCGGAAGTGTTTTCCCCGCACGAGGTTCACAACCAGCTGCTTGTTTTTGCCCAGGCCCTCGGGCCGGAGCTTCTGAATCGCTTCCGCCATGTCCGGACGGCGGCAAAGCGTCTCTATGGCCGCCTGACGCTCCCGCAGAGACGCCGGGTTTCCTTTGGCGTACTCGTTGCCAATCGCAATCAGAAGGCCCGCCCAACTGGAATTCTCCCGCCACTGGGGACGGGCGTCCGTCAGATTGTAGCGTTGGACAATCTCCGTTTTTCGCTCCATGAAGCGGTCGAAAACCTGCTGGAAATCCTTCATGTATTTATGCGTTGCGGAATTCGGATTCAGCAGGTAGCGGTACAGCGGCTCCTCTGTTACCACCAGCTTTTCGGCGTTGCAGAAGTATTCCATGAGGAATATTTCGTCCTCCAGATAGGCCCCCTCGAATCGAATCGCTGCGTTTCGGAGAATCTTCGTTGAAAACAGAAACCGCCAGATGAATCCGTTGAATACCGGTACGCGAAGACGTTCGCCCAGGAGAGGGCAGACGATGGATTCCCGAATTTGCTCCCGGCTGTAGACGCCCGCCGGAAGCAGCGGCTCCGGCGACGTCCCCGCCGCGGATACGTTCCAATGCGCACAGCCGGCGGTGTCCGCGCCGCTTTGCGTCCGGAGCTCCCACAGCGTTTCCAGGGCGCGGGGTTCCAGCTGATCGTCGGCGTCCAGAAACGCGATGCAGTCGCCTTTGGCGTTGTCCAGGCCCCGGTTGCGGGCTTCGCTGACGCCCTGGTTCTTTGGCTGACGAAAGACCCGTATGCGTTCATCCGCTTCCGCAAACCTGGCGCACAGCGTTGGAGAAGCGTCGGTACAACCGTCGTCAATCAACAGGAGTTCCCAGTCCTGGAACGTCTGGCGCGTTACGCTTTCTACGCATTGAACAAGAAATTTTTCCGCCTGATAGACAGGCACAATTACCGATATGCCCGGCATATTAACCTCCCTCACATATCCCGACGGCCTTCCAGAGCGCGCATCAGCGTTGCGTCGTCGGCGTACTCCAAATGGCTCCCCACCGGAATTCCGTATGCCAGACGCGTCACGCGTACGCGGAAGGGCTTCAGCAAACGCGCAATGTACATGGCGGTTGCTTCGCCCTCGGTATCGGGGTTGGTGGCCATGATGACCTCCTCGACGCCCCCTTTGGCAACCCGTTCCACCAGCGGCTTGACCGCAATGTCGTCCGGGCCGACGTGGTTCATGGGAGAAATGACGCCGTGCAGGACATGGTACTGTCCATGGTATTCCCGGCTGCGCTCAATCGCCACCACATCCCGCGGGTCCGCTACGACGCAGATGGTCTGCGCGTCCCGCTTGGGAGACGCGCAGATCGGGCACAAGCCGCCGCTGGTGAAATTCTGACAGACCGGACAGCAGGTAATGCTGTGTTTTGCGTCAAGGATGGCCTCCGAAAATGCCTGGACATCCGCCTCCGGCAGTCCCAGGACGAAGAACGCCAGCCGCTGCGCCGATTTGCCTCCGATTCCGGGCAGACGCGCAAACTGTTCCACCAGTTTTTCCAGGGGCGCGGGAAAATACTCCATAATGGATCAGGCTCCTTTTTCTGGTTTTTTCCGGAAGCGCCTTACAGGTTCCGGTTCAGGCCATGCAGTTCCGAAGGGCGGCAATCCGTTCGGGAATGTTCTCCGCTTTATACACCGCACTGCCTGCAACCAGCACGTTCGCGCCCGCCTCCACGCACATCCGGCACGTGTTCAGGTCGACGCCCCCATCCACTTCCAGCTCGCAGCGGGGGTTTTTCGCGTCGATCATGGCCCGCAGAGCCTTTACTTTCGGCATCATGTCCGGCATGAATTTCTGTCCGCCGAAGCCCGGTTCCACTGTCATGACCAGGATAATATCCACCAGCTCCAGAAACGGTGTGACCGCCTCCGCAGGGGTCGCCGGTTTCAGCACAACGCCCGCCCGCTTGCCTTTGGCATGGATTTTCCGCAGGGCCTCCAGAAGGTTTTCTTCGGTATCCGATTCCACATGAACCGTTACCAGATCGGCCCCGGCGTCGCAGAACTGCTCCACGTACCGCACCGGCTGCGTGATCATCAGATGTACGTCCAGCGGCAGCGGCGTGGTGGGCCGCAGGGACTGCACCACCGGGATACCAATGGAAATGTTTGGCACGAATACTCCGTCCATTATGTCGACGTGCACGTAATCGGCGGTGGAGATGCGCTGAATATCCCGCTGTAAATTTGCAAAATCCGCAGCAAGAATCGACGGGGCAATTTTTATCATGAAAAGTCCTCCTTTTTGGCTTGTCCGGCCGAAGAAACGTCCGGACATGGCGTACAAACGCGGTAGCACCGTCTCCGGGTTCCGCATAGGCTGAAGCAGGCGGTTGGGCCGGAACGCCAACACCGCGCAGCGTCCGCCCCCGGGAAGGCGCAGCCGCTTTTTTGAATAGAGGGAGCCGGCGGGTACGCCGGCTCCCGTTTGGCTTTAGTCTACCAAACATTGCCCTTAAAATCAAGTCACTTTTTTCCGGCGGCCTTCCAAGAACTTCGATAGACCTGCCTGAGATTTCCGGCTGCACGTTTGGAACCGTCTGGGATTTCCGTCAAAACAGAGGACTTGTTTTTGGGATAACCTCTAAAAATGCGCAGGAATCTCCGGAAAAGATTGACAAATTTGCACATTGTTGTATAATGGACGAAAAAGGTACATATTCAGGAGGTGGGTCTCTTGCTGGTCACACGGGAAATGGATTATGCCCTCCGCATCCTCCGGGCCTTGCATCAGCACGGCCAGCTCTCCGCCTCCGCCGTCGCGGAACGGGAACATATGCATAAAGCCGTAACGCTCAAGATTCTCAGACGGCTCCATGCCGCCGGAATCGTCGGCAGCCGGCGCGGCTCCGGCGGCGGCTACCTCTTGGCCCAAAACTGCGAAGCCCTTACTTTGTATGATTTGTTTTCCGCACTTGGGGAAACCATAGTCATAAACCGCTGTCAGCAGCCCGGCTACCGCTGCGAACATCCCGGAAGCTGCAACCTCCGCCGGGAGTTCAGCCGTGTACAGTCGGTGCTGGACGGCGAGCTTCGCCGCACACCCCTCAGCGATCTCTTTTAGCGCTCACCCAGGGGCCGTCCGGCCCTGCAAGCAAAATACGTTCATAAAATCAGAAGGAGGCACAACGTATGCTGTATCAAACCACACAGGCCCATGAAGAACTCCGGGCAAAGGTTCGGGAATTTGCCGAACGGGAAGTCAAACCGATTGCATTCATGCTGGACAAGAACAATGAATTCCCTCACGAAGCCGTGAAAAAAATGGGCGAAATGGGCCTTTTGGGAATTCCCTATGAGAAAAAGTATGGCGGCGCCGGGCTGGACGCCCTCAGCTACGCCATCGCCGTAGAAGAACTCGCCCGCATCGACGGCGGCACCGGCGTCATTCTCTCCGCGCATACCTCTCTGGGCACATACCCGATTGCCGCCTTCGGCACCGAGGAACAAAAGAAAAAATACCTGCCGGACCTGTGCAGCGGCAAAAAGCTGGGCGCGTTTGGCCTGACGGAACCAAATGCCGGTTCTGACGCCGGCGGCACCGAGACCGTCGCCGAGGACCAGGGCGACCACTACCTCCTCAACGGTGAGAAAATCTTCATCACTAACGGCGGCGAGGCCAGCACGTATGTTGTGTTTGCCGTCACAACGCCCGGCATCGGCACCCGCGGCATCAGCGCGTTTATCGTGGAAAAGGGCTGGGAGGGCTTCACCTTTGAGGAGCATTATGACAAGATGGGGATCCGCTCCTCCGCCACCTGCCAGCTGAATTTCAACAACGTCAAGGTTCCGAAGGAAAACCTTTTGGGCAAAGAGGGCCAGGGGTTCAAAATCGCCATGGCAACCCTCGACGGCGGACGAATCGGTATCGCCGCTCAGGCGCTGGGCATTGCACAGGGCGCGTTTGAAGCCGCAGTGGAATACTCGAAAGAGCGTGTACAGTTCGGACACCCGATTTGCCAGCAGCAGACCATCGCGTTCAAAATTGCCGATATGGCAACAAAACTCCGCTGCGCCCGGATGCTGGTTTACAGCGCCGCCGAGCTGAAACAGGAACATGTCCCCTATGGCATGGAATCCGCCATGGCGAAGCAGTACGCCTCCGACATTGCCCTGGAAGTCACCAACGATGCCCTGCAAATATTCGGCGGCAACGGCTACCTCAAGGGTATGGAAGTCGAACGTTTCTACCGTGACGCCAAGATTACCACCATTTACGAGGGCACTAACGAAATTCAGCGCGTCGTCATTGCCTCCCACATTCTGGGCAAGGCCGGCAAAGCCGACAACGCCGCTCCCACACAGGCCAAAGGTCCCGAAACCGGCGCACGGAAGCGTCAGATTTTCAAGGACGGCTCCGCTAAGGAGCAGGTTGACGCTCTGGTTGCCAGCCTCAAAAAAGACGGCCACGACTTTACCGTCGGCATTCCAATCGACACGCCGATCACCCAGGCGGAACGTGTTGTGAGCGCAGGACAGGGCATCGGCGCAAAGGAAAATATGAAGCTCATTGAGGACCTCGCCAGAGCTGCGGGCGCGGCGGTTGGTTCCAGCCGTCCGGTAGCCGAGACGCTGAAGTATGTTCCCCTCGACCGCTACGTTGGTATGTCCGGCCAGAAGTTCAAGGGCAACCTCTATATTGCCTGCGGCATCTCCGGCGCGATTCAGCACCTCAAGGGCATCAAGGACGCCGCCTGCATCGTGGCGATCAACAAAAACCCCAACGCGAAGATTTTCAAGAACTGTGACTACGGCATCGTGGGCGACGTGATGGAAATTCTGCCGCTGCTTACCGCTGCCCTCGACACCGGCGAAAAGGCCCCCGCTCCTCCGATGGTCAAGATGAAACGCGCCGTACCCAAGAAGGTCACGCCGCCCCGGAAGCTCTATATCTGCAACGGATGCGGTCATGAGTATGACGTCCTTGTCGGAGACCCCGAAAATGAGGTCAAGCCCGGCACTGCGTTCAAGGACCTCCCCGAAGGCTGGACCTGCCCCCACTGCGGCGAACCGGTTGAGAGCTTCATCGAAATCGAGGTGTAAGCCGCATGGTCACAAAAGAGCAAATCCTTGCAGTTTTGGAACCGTCCAGAATTCCCTGCGTCCGTATTGCCCCTGAACCGGGCCGGACGCCCTCCCCTACAGACAGCAAATTCGGCGGGGAATACTACCTCCCCGCCGGGGTGGAACCGTCGGATTTGGAATTCCTGGCCCAGATCAATCTGGCGCAGGTCCCGCCCCTGGACGGCTTTCCGGAAACCGGTTTGCTGCAATTCTTCCTCTGCACCGAAGACGAAGCCTTTGAGAACTTCCTGGACGAAGGCTCGGCGTATTTTTCCGACAGCGGCTTCTTTCAAGTGCGCTGGTATCCGGAGGCTCCGGCGGACGGTCCCGGTCGGGAAAATGCACTCCCGGAGAAACGCTGGAATATGGACAAGGTTTCCGGCGGAATGTGCTTCCTGCCGGATGAGCAGGGCGCGACCATTGCCTTGGGCGAATCCGGCGTGTTCTTTGACCTTGGCTTCGAGTACCTGGAAGATGCCTTGACGGCTCTTTTCCAGAACGATTTCGACGAAGACGATTATGACGATGAGGACGAAGAGGACGAGAATGAAGACGAAGACACGGAAAACGCCTACGACCTGAGCGGCTGCGAGGATACCGACCGGTTCTGCCGCGATTTTGGCAACTGGGGGTTTCAGTTCGGCGGACATCCCGCGCTGCGGCAAGGGGAGGTCCGTCTGGAGGACGAGGCGTTTGAGGCGTATTCGGAGCTGCTGTTTCAGTACGACCTGACCTCTGTGGACGCGCAGTCGCCCCAGTATCTGGAAGCGGATACCTTTGGATTTTTCATCAAGCCCGAAGACCTCGCCGCCCGCCGCTTTGACGATCTCCTGATGGTTCACCATAATTGCTTTTAAGGGAGGGATTTCTTTCCTATGAGCTTTGCGGATGAGATACGAATCCAAGCTAAAAGCAAGGAAGAACTCGCACAAGAGGAAACTCAACGGCAAAAGCAAAGGGAGGAAGAATATCGGCAAACCGCTATTAATAGTTTTGAAAGAATCAAGTCCGCCCTGAAACAGCATATTTCAGAGGCTGCGCAAAAGGGACAATTTACCCAAAACAGTCAATATGGTAAGATTATACAGGACACGATTATTCTTGAAAGTACCTTTAGGGACCGGGAAGGTCCGACTATTAGTTATCTTTTAGACTATTGTATTCTGAAAAAGGCGGAAGTATTGAAACATCGGAACAGAAAATTTTGGGGGAAATATGAAGATTTGTGGCGGCTCTCCATAAAGGCAAAATACGATTGGTTTGGAGATGTTCTTCAAAAAGCAATTGCCGATTTGCAGCAGGAAGGTATCAAGGCTTCTTTTACACTGGAATGGCAAATTGGCCGATGGAACACTGCTGTAAAAACCCAGATATATCATTTCCCCTTAGAGCAGCTGATTACCGGGTTTCAAACGGAAGTATGGCTTGATGCAAATCTACGCAAATCCAATTCAGAGGGCAGGGTTTTTCTGGACACATACAATGATGAAACAAAAATCTCCTGCACCTATCAATTCAGCTTTTAACAACAATAAAGGAGGCAGCTTCTATGTATAATTACCGTCAAGTAACCAACGACCTCTACTGGGTCGGGGCAAACGATCACCGTCTGGCCCTCTTTGAGAACATCCACCCCCTCTATCACGGCGTCAGCTATAACGCGTACGTCCTCCTGGACGAACAATCCGTCCTCTTTGACACCGCCGACTGGTCCGTCAGCCGGGAGTTCCTGGCAAACGTCAAGGCCGTGCTGAACGGCCGCCCCCTGGATTACATGGTCATCAACCATGTCGAGCCGGACCATGCCGCCTCCATTGAGGAAATCCTCCTCCGCTGGCCCGACGTCAAAATCATCACCACCCCCAAGGCCGTGACGCTCCTCAACCAGTTCGGCTTTGACCTGGACCCCAACCGGGTCGACGAGGTCAAGGAGGGCGATACCCGCTGTTTCGGCAAGCATACGATTGCCTTCGTATACGCCCCCATGGTCCACTGGCCCGAGGCAATGGTTTCCTTTGACACCACCAACGGCGTTCTCTTTTCCGCCGACGCCTTCGGCTCCTTCCGCGCCCTCGACGGCAAGCTCTTTGCCGATGAATTCGACTTTGACCGCGAGTGGATTGACGACGCCCGCCGTTATTATACCAATATCGTCGGCAAGTACGGCCCCCAGGTGGTGGCGCTGCTGAACAAGGCCGCGACCGTTGTCGGACTTGATAATATTAAAATGCTCTGCCCGCTTCATGGTCCAGTCTGGCGGAAGGACCTGGGCTATATCATCGACAAATACACCCACTGGGCGACCTACGAGCCGGAGGAAAAAGGCGTCATGATCGTTTACGCCTCTATGTACGGCAGCACCGAAAATGCTGCGGAAGTCCTGGCCGCCAAGCTTGCCGAACGCGGCGTGACCAATACGCGGCTGTATGATGTGTCCAGCACTCACGTCAGCTATCTGATTTCCGACCTGTTCAAGTACAGCCATATGGTGCTTGCGTCCGTAACCTACAATTTGGGCATTTTCCCGCCGATGCATAATTTCCTGATGGACATGAAAGCGCTGAACCTCCAAAAGCGTACTGTGGCCCTGCTGGAAAACGGTTCCTGGGCGCCGCGCTCCGGAGCGTTGATGCGTGAGGCTTTGGAGCAGCTGAAGCATATCGACATCCTTGACGACGGTTTGTCCATTGCCTCCTCCCTCCGGGAACAGAACATCAGCGAAATGGACGCCCTCGCTGACGCAATTGCCGCCAGTATTAACAAATAAGGCGTATGCTGGAGAAAAACGGACCGTTTCCGGTCCGTTTTCTCCTTTCCCTGTACGGGGCGTCACAGGACGTAAAACGACACCGCAAACGCCAATACAAATGAAAAAATTCCTTGCAGAATCTTACCGCACACATAGGGACGCAGACGCAAACCGCTGCCGTCCAGCACGGAGGCCGTCTGACATAAGATGGAAATTCCTCCGAAGCCCGCACACGCTGAAGCGATCACAAAGCCCAGCCGGTTCGCCGAAAGCAGCGGCGTCAGCGAAAACAGCTCCAATAGTCCAACCAGAAACGGTCCTGCCGGGGCTTCCAGGCCGGAGAGCGGACTGGCCAGTATGTAAAAAAACACGATAAACCCGCAGATTGGAACCATCGACATGGCCGCGCCCTGTACCGCTTTCACAAACGCCGCTGCAAAGGAAATCTCCTGTGGTCCGTTGGAAAACCGCGGGGGGCTTTGACGCGTTTTCGGGTTCGTTCCGCGGACGCAGAGGCCCGTCAGCAGCGCCGACAGCACGTGAATCAGCCACAGCCATACCCCCGTACGGACGCTGCCAAACAATCCGCTGCCCAGCACGCTGATTAGAAAAACCGGATTCGAATTGTTGCAGAACGCTAACAGACGTTCCGCTTCCGCCGTGGTCAGGAGCTTTTTTTCGTACAGATTGACCGCCGTACGCGCTCCAACCGGATAGCCCCCCGCCAGCCCCAACAGCAGCGCTGTGCTGGCGGTTCCGGGCAGGCTGAACAGCGTCATGAAGCCCGCGAAATGCGGCGAAATCCATTCCCCAAAACCCAGTGAAATCAGCAGTCCCGACACCACCATGAACGGATACAGCGCCGGTATGACCGCATTTGCACACAGCGTCAGAGCTTCCTCCGCCGCCGTACGAATGCGTTCCGCGTCCGCCAGAAACCATACCAGAACCCCGCATAACACCAGACAGGCGTCTGTGCGCCAGCGCTTTTTCATCTTCATCACCCGTATCACTTCTATGCATCCGAAACGCCCCTCATGCGTGGACAGGCAATTTCCGGGCACCTGCCGCATATAGCTTGTTTGAGGTGAGTGCATGGAACGTAACCGAAAAGCGCATGACGGCGGTCCGCTGGGCGCGATTGCCGAACTCTTCGATCTGCCCGCCGATGTCGTGGCGGGACTTCCGCGCCTGGAAATGGTGGGCGGACGACAACTTTATCTGGAACATCATACCGGCCTTCTGGCGTACAGCGACACGCAGATTGACGCCAATACGTCCGCGGGCGTGCTGCGGGTACGGGGCGAACGCCTGACCCTGATGGCAATGACCGCCGGGGAACTGCGGATCGGCGGCAAAATCGACGCCGTGGAATGGGTGGGGGCCGGACCATGCTGACGGGTATCATTCACGCGGTTCAGGGACAGGTTCGTATCCGGGCGGAATGCGCCTTTCCGGAGCGCGTCCTGAACCTCTGCGGGGCGCGGGACCTCGCCTTCTGGGATCTGAAATGGGAATCTCCAACCGCCTTTACCTGCCGTATTTCCCGGAGGGATTGGCGCATTCTGCGCGAAACCGGACAGCATCTGGATTGTACGTTTTCCGTCGTCGGACTGGAGGGCATCCCTTATTTTCTCTTTCGTTTTCGTCACCGGCAGGCCCTTGTTACCGGCTTGTTTGTCTGCGCCCTTGGGCTCTTTTTGAGTTCCTTCTTTGTTTGGGATTTCAGCGTCGAAGGAAATGTTAACGTACCAACTGAAAAAATCCTGCGTGCTTTGGAGGAAAATGGCGTCAGCCGCGGAGTCTTCGGCCTTACGCTGAATGGCGAGGACATTCGCAACCATGTCCTTCTGGATATTCCGGAGCTGAGCTGGATTTCAGTGAATGTCTCCGGCTGCCGCGCCAGCGTTTCCGTCCGGGAACGGATTCCCGCGCCGGAATTGATTGATAAACGCGTCCCGACAAACATCGTCGCCCGACGCGCCGGACTCGTGCGCAGCGTGCAGACCATGGGCGGCGTCGCCTGCGTGCTGCCCGGAACCGCCGTCACCGAAGGACAACTCCTTATCTCCGGCGTCGAGGACACCGGGACATTTGGCGCCCGCGTTTTGGCTGGCCTTGGTACCGTTCAGGCGCGTACCTGGTACACTTTACGCACAACCGTTCCGCTGACCGCCCCGCAAAAACAGTTCACCGGACAGGAAAAAACAGGCTTCTCTCTAGTTTTTGGAACGCGCCGTATAAAATTCTTCTCAAACAGTAGCATTACACAGGGAAACTATGATAAAATAACAGACAGATTCCCTCTCTCGCTGTTTGGGATTCCGCTGCCGCTTACTATCGTGCGGGAGCGTTGGCGGTTTTATGAAATCATCCCCACAGCCCAGAACTCTGCCCAGATTGAAAAAACAATGGAAGCCGTTCTCACGGAACAGCTTCACCATATGGTTGACCCGTTTGGTTCCGTACGCTCTACGCTCTGCTCCTCCCGGCAGAAAGGAGACAATCTTATCGTTACCCTTTCCGCAGAGTGTGAGGAACAAATCGGTCTTTCCATACCTATTTATTCAGATCATACAGATAACCCAGGCAGTTAATGCCTGAATTGTACAAAAGGGGTAAGCAAATTGGAACAACGTATCAGTATCGAACGTCTGGAACAGGCCGTCAATATCTTTGGGTCCTTTGACGAAAATATCCGGCTTCTCGAACAGGAATTTTCCGTCTCTGTCGTCAATCGTGACGGGGAACTTCGCGTCGAGGGAGAACCCGAAAATACCATGTTAGCCTGTAAGTCGATTCAAGCTCTCCTTACTCTCTCCTCCCGCGGAGAGGCAATTGGAGAACAGAATGTCCGCTATGTGATCAATATGGTCCGCGCCGGCAAAGAACACAAAATCGCGGAACTGACCGGCGATGTGCTTTGCATTTCCGCCAAGGGACGCCCGATTAAACCGAAAACCGTCGGGCAGAAGGACTATATTGCTTCCGTTCTCAAAAATACCGTCACCATCGGCGTCGGGCCGGCTGGTACCGGAAAAACCTATCTTGCCGTCGCCGCCGCGGTGATGGCTTTCCGCGATAAACAGGTCAACCGCATTATCCTTACGCGGCCTGCCGTCGAGGCAGGTGAACGCTTGGGCTTTTTGCCGGGAGATTTGCAGTCCAAAGTGGACCCGTACCTTCGTCCGCTTTATGACGCCCTCTTTGATATGCTTGGTGCGGAAACTTATCAGAAATATCTGGAACGCGGCAATATTGAAGTCGCGCCCCTCGCATATATGCGCGGGCGTACCCTTGACGACAGCTTTATTATCCTGGATGAAGCCCAGAATACCAGCCGGGAACAAATGAAAATGTTCCTGACGCGTCTGGGCTTCGGCTCCAAAATCGTTATTACCGGCGATGCAACTCAAATTGACCTTCCGGACGGAAAAACCTCCGGACTTCGAGAGGCTATGCGCGTCCTGCGTAATGTTGAGGGTATCGGTATTTGTGAGCTGACCAATGCCGATGTCGTTCGTCATGTGATGGTGCAGCGGATTGTTCAGGCCTATGAGGATTATGAAAATCGTAAGGGCCGTGACAAGGGGAAATGGAAATGAGCGGGGATGTTTTCTTGATTAAAACGCCATCAAATCAGGAAGCCGACTTGCTGCAAATTGTTGATACTGTTCCTTTGCCTTGCTGGCGTGAACTGCGTCAGATGCTTTATTCCCATTTCCCGGATCTGCGTTCCGGTTATGCCCGGCTTGATGACGGTATCCATTTTCCGGTTCTCTCTTCTCCTGATTATGCTCTGGAATTTAATCTCGCCGCCGAAAACGAGGACGAACCTTTGACCGTTATTATGTTTAATTGTCTTGGCGTTGGAAATCGCTGGGCTTACCCATTGAAGTTCCTTTGCGGCTTGCTGGACGCGCGGATCGTTGACTGCGGCAGCTTCGAATTCTGGGACTGGAATCATTTGCCCGATTGGATTGCTGAGGGGCTGTAATTAGAAAGGAGAGAGCGTATGGCAAAGCAGCATTATTTGCCTGTTACCGTAGATGTGCCGGGCGTCAGCGGCGCCCAGAGAGCCTTTATTCGTAAGGTGATTCGTACCGCTCTCCGCTTGGAAAATGTTTCGTTTCCCTGCGAGATTGATGTCAGACTTACAAACGACGCAACGATACATGAAATCAATCTTGATATGCGAAAGGTTGACTGTTCAACGGACGTTTTGAGTTTCCCTGCTTTTGACCTTCACCCCGGTGAATTGCCCGATTTGTCCGATGCGGACCCGGGGTCCGGTCTCGTTCCGTTGGGAGATATGGTCATTTCTATGGAACATGTTGCCGCGCAGGCGGAGGAGTTCGGTCACTCGAACAAACGGGAACTCGCTTATTTGGTTGTGCATTCTGTGCTGCATTTGCTCGGTTATGATCATTTAGATGAAGGTCCATTAAAGGCTCAAATGCGCACCAGAGAGGAAGCTATTTTGGCGGAATTGGGTATTTCGCGGGAATAGTTCCCGTACCCCACACCCTCGCCCCCTTGTGCCTCCGTCCCCTGAACCAGCTCCCGCGCCCACCGCAGCAGCGGCAGCGGAGTCAGACGCAGAGGCAAGTCGAATTGGACTTCTCGTTTTCCCTCCACCAAGCCAAAAGTTTCCGCCAGTCCAAACAAGCGCTCTTTTCTCTTTGGACCGTGAACGGCCCGTTTCTCTTTTCTCTCGCGAGAGAAAAGAGAAATGGGGGGGTTCCAATTGGACCAGCCATTTCCAATGGCTGATCACCGTCCGCGCCGCGAGGCGCGTCCTCCCAGAGTTGGAATAACCTCGGAAAAGCCCTTCGGCATAGATTGTAACGAGGTGATTCATTTATGGGATTGATACAAGATGGCGTGATCGCTTTTCTCGCCGCAGTCGGCTTGACAACACTCGTTTGGATTGTCGGCGGGGCCGTCGTACACGCCGGACGCCCCACGATACCCGGTTTGCGTCTCGTCTTACCCCTGCGGGGCGACGCCCTTGCAATGGAAGCCGATGTCCGTGAGCTGCGCCGTGTCCAGGGCCGTCTGCCTGGCTCCAAAATTGTCCTGGAAGATCACGGCCTTACCCACGACGCCCGCTGCCTCGCACAATACCTCGCGGACCGGGAACCTGACGCCGTACTCGAAACCGTTGAAGATCGTTAAAAAAACATGCAGTGAACCCAAACCGTTTTTGGAAAGAGGACGTTTATGGAAGAATTAACCTGCCGCGGCGGTACCGTACATAGCCTGATCTTTCAAAACCCGGAGAACGGCTACACCGTTCTCCGCCTTCTCTGCGAGGAGGGCGACGCTATTACCGTCGTCGGCTGCATCCCCTGCGTCGCGCCTGGTGAACGACTTGTCGTCTCCGGCGTCTGGGAACAACACCCGCAGCATGGGCAACAGCTCCGCGCCGTTGAACTGGAACGCAGTCTCCCGGAGGCCGAAGAGGAAATTTACAGCTACCTTTCCTCCGGTATCTGCAAGGGTGTCGGACCCGTTACCGCCCGTAATATCGTTGACCGCTTCGGCCTCAATACCTTCGATATCCTGGAACGGGAACCGGAACGCCTCGCCTCCGTTCGGGGCGTTACCGCCCGGAAAGCCCAGGAAATCGCCGACGGCTTCCGCCGTCATATGGGGCTGCGGCGTCTCATGGCTTTCCTCGCCCAGTTCGAACTGCCGCCCGTCCTCGCCATGCAGCTCCGGCAGCGCTACGGCGATTCCGCCCTCGATATGGTGCGCGAAAACCCCTACCTGCTCTCGCAGGACGACTGCGGCGTCGCGTTCTCCATTACCGACGAAATTGCCATGAGTATGGGCTTCGCCGCCGCCTGCTCGCAAAGGCTTCAGGCTGCCGTTACCTTTGAGCTTGCACACAACGAACGAAATGGTCATGTTTTTCTGCCCCGCAGCAAGCTCATTTCCGCTACGGCTCAGCTCCTGGAATGTGACCCCGAACTGCCCGAAGCCGCCCTTGATGCCTTAATCGAAAACCGGCAAATCGTGCAGGAGCGCGTCGCAAACGTCGACGCCTGCTACCTGCGCCGTCTCTGGGAGGCCGAAGTCTCCGCCCTCGAACGCCTGGAGGGCCTCCTCGACGCCCAGAGCGACGCCAGCGTACAGGCCGTGCAGACCGTGGACGAACTGGAACGCAGACAGGGCATCACTTACGCTCCCCGCCAGCGGGAGGCTGTCGAGCTGGCCGCCCGGCAAAACGTCCTGATTCTTACCGGCGGGCCGGGTACCGGCAAAACAACCACCGTCCGGGGCATTGTATCGCTTTTCCAAAAAATGGGGCTTTCCATCGTCCTTGCCGCCCCTACCGGACGCGCCGCCAAGCGTATGAGCGAGCTGACCGGCATCGAGGCCCAGACCGTTCACAGGCTCCTTGGCATGAGCTGGAATGAAACTTCCCGGCAGGTGACGTACGCAAAAACGGAAAAGGAACCCCTGGAAACAAACGCAGTCATTGTCGACGAAATGTCCATGGTCGATTTGTCCCTCTTTTCAGCTCTGCTGCGCGCCCTGCGGCCCGGGACCCGCCTCGTTCTCGTCGGCGACGCCGATCAGCTTCCATCCGTCGGGGCAGGGAACGTGTTTTCTGACCTGATTCGCAGCAAACGCATTCCAACCGTCTTCCTTCGCGATATCTTTCGGCAGGCGGAACAGTCCGCTATTATCCGGAATGCACACGCCGTCAACCAGGGACAGCCTCCCCAGCTCGCCAACAATCAGGGGGACTTCTTCTTCCTTTGCCGGCGGGACCCGGAACGCACCGTCTCAACGGTTGTAGAGCTCTGTCAAACCCGTCTGCCGGACAAAATGGGCATTCCCGCCGGACAAATCCAGGTCCTGACGCCTACCCGCAAGGGACCAAGCGGCTCCATGAACCTGAACCAACGCTTGCAGGAGGCCCTCAACCCTCCGGAAAAGGGGAAGCGTGAGTTTCTTTGGGGCGAGCGGCTGTTCCGCGAGGGGGATCGTATTATGCAAACCCGGAATGACTACGATGTGATGTGGGAAAAAGCCGACGGAAGCGTCGGAACCGGAATGTTCAACGGCGATGTGGGACGCATTACCCGCATTGACCCTTCCGGCGAGTGGTTTGAGGTCGATTTCGACGGTCGAATCGCCGTTTACGGCGTGGAGCAGCTCAACGAACTTGATCTGGCATATGCCCAGACCGTCCACAAGGCCCAGGGCAGCGAATACCGCGCCGTCGTGCTGGCCGCGATGCCCGCCGCACCGTCGCTTATGGTGCGTGGCGTGCTCTATACCGCCCTTACCCGCGCACGGGAACTGCTCATTGCCGTCGGGGATGACGCCGCCATCCGGTCCATGGCCGAAAATGACCGCCAGCAGCGCCGGTATTCCGGTTTGCGCTGGCGTTTGGCGCGGAACGCCGCTGCATCCCAATCTTAACGCAGCAAAAGAACCGCCCCTGTTTTGGGGGGCGGTTCCTGTTTTCTGCTTTCGGGGGATTATCCGTTGTTGTTCCACATTCCTTCCCACCAGCTGCCGTCGTCGGGCGAAGCTGGAGGCGGG
Source organism: uncultured Oscillibacter sp. (assembly GCA_947382875.1). Lineage (GTDB taxonomy): Bacteria > Bacillota > Clostridia > Oscillospirales > Oscillospiraceae > Oscillibacter. Next base: position 20,245 of record CANDBG010000011.1, read on the forward strand.
TCCGGTTCCGCTGGCGCTGTCGGTTCCGTCGGAGCCGGAGGCTCGTCGTCCGGTACCGGCGTGACCGTTGGCGGCGGGTTTGCAGCGGGCGGTTCCGCTGTTCCCGGATTGCTTGGCTGTGTTGGCGGCGCTACTGTCGGCGGAGGCGTAACCGGGTCCTGCGGCTGATTCGGGTCTGCGTCCGGGTTCTCCGGGTCTGCGTCCGGATTTTCCGGGTCGGTCGGGTCCTCAAGTCCTTCGCCCGTGTGGGCCGGGCACCCTTCTTCTGCTTTGTTCACGTTCCGCAGCAAATAGCCGTCGTCCGATGCCGATACGCCATAGTCCGGACGATCATAGTCGAGATAGGCGTGATCCGCCACCGATTCCTCCGGGCACGTCTCGCCCGCCAGACAATGGCCCTCCACACAATATTTTACTACTGTATGAAGGCTGCAGTACTCCGATGGCCCGGACCCCGCTGCCGCCAGATACGATGCCGCACGGTTGCCGCGGGGGTCGGCGCTGCACGCGGAGGTCGGTTTCAGACCGCTGTCCCGACAGACGGTAATCGTCTCCAGGCCGGTGGCGGGACGTTCAAACTCCTTGTTCGGCAAGCCCTCGTGCACCTGCTCCATGACCTTTTTCCACATCGTTACAGCGGGATTGCCCTGGTAGTTAATCTTTGCGTTGTACTTGTATCCGGTCCAGACCGCCGCAACATAATAGGGTGTAAAGCCGACGAAATACCGGTCATAGTTATCGCTGGTGGTACCTGTTTTTCCCGCAACCGTCATGTTGCTCATGCGGGCCGGACGCCCGTTGCCGTTCTCAATGACGTTTTGCAGCATATTCGTCATCAGATACGCCGTATTTTCCTTCATGGCGGCATGGCTTTCGCTCTCGTTGTCCAGCACCACTTCTTCGATGCCCGCCGCGTTGATGCGCGTCACGCGGACATAGGTCCGGGGTGAGTTGTATATACCGTGGTTCATGAACGGTACATACGCCGCCGCCATTTCCATCGTATTCAGGCCGCGGGTCAGGCCGCCCATGCCCAGAGAGGCTAAAGAAGCGTCCTCCGGTTCCAGGTTCAGGTTCAGATTTTCCTTCGCGAAAGCGTACGCAGTCTCGATACCAACCGATTGCAGCGCGCGGACCGCAATGGTGTTGATGGACTCCTGAAGGCCGTAGCGTACAGAGGTGAAGCCGCTGTAACCGGCGGGGGTATTTTTCGGCCAGGGGTTGTTGTTCAAAAGCTGTACCGGGTAATTGTCAAAGGCGCTGCCCGGCGTGATCGTGCCCGCGTCCAGCGCGGGGGCGTAGGCCGTCAGGGGCTTGATTGACGAACCTACCTGCCGGCGGTCCATGGCGTAGCTCATAATCAGGTTTCCCGTCTTTTCGCCGATATCCCCCACGGTCGCAACCACGTTGCCGGTGGTTGGTTCGATAATCGTGATGCCGGAACGGATGAGCTGGCCGTCCCGACTGGTCACATCCAGATTGCTCCGGTCCTCGTAGACTGATTCCGCAATGTTCTGAATGCGCGGGTCCAGGGTCGTGTAAATGTGATACCCGCTGTTGTAGATGCGCAGACGGGCTTCCTCAATGCCGATGCCAAAATGTTCCGCCAGGTCCGCCGAAACGTCCCGGATCACCTGGTCCACAAACCACGAGTTGATTTCGACTGCGCCCGTCGTCTCCTCCACGATCTCTTTTGCAGATGTAGAGCCGTCGGAGAATTGCAGGACCTCCGCTTTAGCGGCGGCGGCTTCCGCCTCCGTGATGAACGTCTGACCGGTCCGCGGGTCAATGACGGAAGCCATCTTGTCCAGAATGTCCTTCTGACGGTTCTTGTTCAGCTCCCGGGGCGTGACCGTGGAACCATCCTTCCGGGTGATGGTGATGTTATACATCGGGCCGTACATCGAAGGGTTATTCGTAATGGCAATCAAACTGGCGCATTCGGCAAGACTGAGTTCCGAAACGTCCTTGCCGAAATAAAACTGCGCCGCCGTCTGGACGCCGTAACAGCCCTTCCCCAGGTAAATCGTATTAAGGTACAGTTCCAAAATGTCCTCTTTTTCGTAATTCTTTTCAAATTCCAGCGCACGGAAAATCTCCCGGATTTTCCGGTTGATATACGGCTGCTTGTCCTTGGTCATGTTTTTCAGCACCTGCTGCGTAATTGTCGAGCCGCCCATGCTGCTGTCGCCGCCCGCCAATTCCATCACAGCGCGGGCGGTCCGTTTCCAGTCCACGCCCTGATGGCTGAAAAACCGTTCGTCCTCAATGGCTACCGCCGCCTGCCACAGATAGTCGGGAATCTGGTCAAAATCCACCAGAATCCGGTTCTCCGTGCCGTGGACGCTCTGGAATTCCACCCATTCGCCGGTTTCCTGGTCCTGGTAATAGATGAACGAGCTCAGGTTCATCGTGTAGTCCTCCGCCCGGACTTCCAGGGACGGCGCTAAGGTGGTATCAACATATTTTTTGAAAAAATTGAGCATCAATGCCGCCGTGCAAACCCCGATGAGCAGCAAAGTCCAGATGGTGAGGAAAAAACCTTTCAGGATGCGCAGAAACGGATTTCTGCGGCGTTTTCTGCGGCGTACTGGCTTTTCCGGCGGCTGCGTCGTTCTTTCTCGGTCCAAATTTTGGCGCCTCCTTATGGTTGGAATTTGGTCTTTCCCCTTGGATTCTCGGGAAAAAGCTTTGAAATTCTTACAATATATTCTATTATAGCACCGCCTGTCAACATTGAAAATGTCGGATTTTTTCGAAAAAAAGTACCGGAAACGTATGGTTTTCAGGATTCTGGACAGGCTAGTTCCAGCCACAGGGCGCAAGTTTTTATCTTTTTCATGAATTCTGCTCTTGCATTTCTGCGACGTTTCGTGTACAATAGCCTCGAAGACGCCGGAGAATCTCAAAAATGAATGCCCCCAATGGCGTCAGTACAGCGGCAAGGAGGTCCGTGATGAGCGACGAATACGGTCCCACGTTTCTCACTGTTACCGATGACGAGGGAAACGAGATTGTTTTGGAGTTTGTGGACGCCCTGGAACACAATGGTCAAGTGTATCAAGCCTTTTTCCCCGCCGAAGCCGAGGACGCCGAGGAAAATCCGGACAGCGGTCTGGTGATCCTGAAGGTTCTCCATGAGAACGGCGAAGACCTGCTGTCCACGCTGGATTCGGACGAGGAACTGGAAACCGTTTATGATTTATTTATGGAAACCCTTTTCGACGAGGAATAACCGAAACGCCCACATCCCGCCCCCATCCGCTCCAAGCGCAGCACGGAAAAACGCGTCCCCTGGGGTCCCCGCCGCGCTGGCGCGGTGGGGAAGCGCCGGAGGAAACGGAGCGGAATGAATGTCCGGCAAAGCCGGACGCAATGGAGCGCAGTTTTCGACGGCGCGCCCTGCGGGGTTCGTGATAGATCTTTTTTTAACCCACATTTCGTTATAAGGGATGCCAGATCAATGCATGGTTCGCAGGCCTCCCGGCTGCCGTTCGCGGCTGGAAGTTGGAAGCGATAAAGTGTGTTGGAGGCAACCCACCTGTCCTAAGAAGGTGCAGGTTATAACGGGTCTACACGGCTCATGCGGGGCGCGTTTTCAGTTTCTTTTCAGCTGCGGCCGGTATCCTTACCGCCGCAGATGTTTTTCTTTTCGCCCCTTCGCCCCCTTTCCCTAAAAATCGTAATCCATCGCATTTTCCACTTGCACATTTGCCTCCTATCCGTTATAATAGGCAAGTGCGTATATTCTGCAAATACGGGTATCCGAATACTTGAGAGGACTGAAACATCAACATGAGCGCATCAAGAGAAAAGCAAAACCGTCAGGCCCAGCCCGCACAGGCCGGCCCCAAGACTGCACGCGAAGCCCAGCAGCTTAAAGATCAAAAACGCAGCAACCTCCTTTACGGCGTTATCGCCGCTGCGTTTTTGATCGTCGTCATTCTTTCTGTGATCTGGCGTACGAACCTGATTCCCAAAATGTCCCCCGCTGCTACCATCGACGGCCAGAACTACAACGCCGGCGAAGTCTCTTACTACTACCAGAACGCTTACCGTAATTTCGTCAATCAATATTCCTATTTCGTCAGCTACCTTGGCCTTGATACCAACCTTCCCCTGAAGGGTCAGGAAATCAGCAGCGCAACCGCGCAGATGCTTGGGATTGACACCAGCAATTTCGGGGGTGAAGACACTCCCGAACCCGCTGACAGCGAAAACGCTGACGCTCCTGCCGAGGGTGAGGAAACCGAAGACACCGGCACTGGTATGACCTGGCACGATTTTTTCCTGGATCAGGCTTTGGACAACATGTCCACCATTCAGGCCGGTTTGAAAGCCGCCGAGGCCGAGGGCTATGTCTTCTCTGACAGCCTCCAGGTCCAGCATGACGAAGCCATGGAATCCCTTCGCTCCATGGCAGCCGCCAGCGGCGTCTCTGTGTCCCAGTATCTCGCTTCCAGCTTCGGCGGCGGCATTACGGAAAAAATTTACAGCGATCAGCTGATGAGAACCCTGCGTTATTCCGATTATGCAAACGCTTATGTGGAGGATCTTCAGTACTCCGACAGCGAGCTGAAAGCCGTTTATGACGAGAACCCCAACACCTACAATCATGTCTCCTACGAGTCCGTTTCCTTCTCCGGCGCGGCGGAATCCACCACCGACGACGAGGGCAGCACCGTTGAGCCTACCGAGGAAGAATCCGCCGCTGCCCTGAGCGCCGCGCAGGACAAGGCGAATGCCGTTCTTTCCGGCTTCCAGGACGGCGGAAACCTTGAGACCCTTGCCAATGAACAAGAGGGCACATACGCTGAGAACGAAAGCGGCGACTATTCCGCTGGTACAACCTTGAGCGAGTGGCTGTTCGATTCTTCCCGCAAGGCCGGCGACGCCGAGGTTCTGACCGAGGGCTCCACTGTTTACGTTGTGGTCTTCCACGACCGCTTCCGCGACGAGTATGCCACCGTGAACGTCCGTCACATTCTGATTGGCAAAGCTGCAGCCACCCTCACCGAGGAGGACGAGGGCTACGCGGAAGAGCAGGAGCAGCTTACCGCCGATGCTCACGCCAAGGCCGAGGAAGTTCTGGCGCAGTGGCAGTCCGGCGAGGCAACCGAGGATTCCTTTGCCGCTCTCGCCCTCACCGAATCCACCGACCCCGGCTCCCGCTTCAATGGCGGACTCTATCGCCGCGTGTCCCAGGGCCAGATGGTGGAGACCTTCAACGACTGGTGTTTTGACGCCTCCCGCAAACCTGGCGACACCGGTCTGGTGGACACCGATTATGGTACGCATGTGATGTATTACGTGGGAACTGATCTTCCCCGCTGGCAGGCCCAGATCGCACAGGTTCTGGAAAACGAGGACTACACCGAATGGGAATCTGCGTTCACCGAAAACAACAATGTGGAACGTCATGACTTCGGCATGAAATTCGTTGGTTGATTTCCCGTAATTCCGGGGCTGGCTTCCGAGCCGGCCCCTTTTTCTTACACATTTTCAATACTGTTTCAGAAAAGAGGCTGACATACCATGCTGATCGGGACCCTTGTCAACACCGGCACCGTGATTGCCGGTTCGGTCATTGGCCTGTTTCTAGGCAACCTTCTCCCGGAACGCCTTCGGGATACGGTGATGAAGGGCCTGGGGCTTTGCACGCTGTTTATTGGCATTACCGGGATGTTAGGGGGCGAAAATCCCCTGATTTTGATTCTTTCCGTCGCCGCGGGCGCGGTGGTCGGCGAGCTTTGCGACCTGGACGGACATCTGAACCGTTTTGCGGAGCGTCTGGAAGAAAAATTCCAAAAAAAGGGAGGAAAGACATCTCTTGCCGAGGGCTTTGTGACCGCTTCCCTGGTGTTTTGCGTCGGGGCCATGACCATCGTCGGCGCACTGAACGACGGCCTGACCGGAAATCATGATATGCTCTTCACCAAGGCCGCCCTGGACTTTGTTTCGTCCATGATTTTCGCATCGTCGCTGGGCATCGGCGTCCTGATGGCGGCGGTTTCCGTGTTTGTTCTGGAGGGCGGAATTGCATGTCTGGCAAGTCTTGTAGCGCCGGTTCTCCAACAGAACGCCGCCATTATTCCTGAAATGACCGTTGTAGGCTCTGTACTGATTATGGGGCTGGGAATCAATCTGCTGGGAATTGCCAAGTTAAAGGTCATGAATTACATCCCCGCAATTTTTCTGCCGATTCTCCTGTGTCAATTCATGTAACGGTCTGTGGAAAGGAGCGTTTTTATGTACTCACCCGACGAACAAATTCAACGTGTCTGCCAAAAGCTGAAGGCCATGCAACAGTGTTTTCCTACGCTGATTGGTCTGGACCCGCCGGTTTCTCTGGAATGGTTAGCATCCTTTGAAGCGGCCTGCGGCGTGACGCTGCCCCTGGACTACGCCAGAGTCATTACGGAGACCGCGGACGGCGGTTATCTGCCCGCCTTCCTGACGCAGCGTTACTGGAGGAGTTTCCACATTCTGCACAGCACCCACAAAAACCTGCGTCAGACGTTCCCGCTCACGGGGAGCTTCACCCGGGACGACGGCGCATTTGACTTCCAGAGCCTTCCGGGACACTGGCTGCTGATGGGCGGTCCGGATTTAGGCTGGTCGCTGATTCTCAGCGGACCCTTCCGCGGCGAGGTATGGACGATGGGGAATTTTGGAGCGGTCCGGGCCCCGGCCTGTACATTTTCCCAGTGGTTAGAGCTGGCTCTTGATGGAACTATAGGCGATTATCTGCAGTTCTGCCTGACAGGCAAGGAAGGTTCTGCACCGCTTTTTCAGCGGTTTCTGGACCTCCTGCGGCGTGGTCCGGTCTGGTCGGAGGATCCGGTTTTCAAATGTGCGCACTGGCTGGACCGCCATCGGAAACCTCTCCCGAAAGGCGGCGCAAAAGAAAATGCACCGGAATTTCACTATGAAAGTCCCAGCCGCAACAGCGGCAAATTTGCGTATAACTGTTTAATGTCTGCGCTCCGGCCGCTGCCGGAGGAATGTGACCCGGGCCTTGCGGAGCTGAGAGCGGCACAAGCCTCCCGTTTCTGGCGCTGGGGGCGGCGTGACGACGGCTGGATGTCTTCCCGGGACCTGCGGGCGCAGCTGGACAAAAACCGGGTTCATTGGGAGGACCCGGCGGAAATGCGTCGATTGAACGAGCTGGCGCGAGCAGTCCTGGCGAGCGGCCCGGAGGCGGTTTCTGTGTCTCCGGAGGAAGCGCCGCTTCTGGCCCAGGCGGTTCGTCTGACGGAGAAAAAGTATTTCAACCAGCTGGACAGCGGCATTCGCGATCTTTGTTTTCTGGAAGGTCTGACGAACTTACGTCAAGTTGATTTCCGCCGGAATGATATTGAAGATTTAACAATTTTCGCCAGCCTGCCGCAATACAAGCGGCTGGGTTTATCGTTTAATTTGATTTCCGACCTCTCGCCGTTAGCGAAGCTGGAACAGCTTTCAGCGTTATCGCTCACAGGAAACCGGGTGGTATCCCTGGAACCGCTTCGGGAACTGCACAACCTGCACGAATTGGACCTGCGCGGAAATCCGTTGGAACCGGGCGCACTGGCGTGTTTACGGAAGTGCAAGCGTTTAGGGATCATAAATTTGACCAACACCGGCATCACGGATATCCGTGATTTGGAATACTGCCGCGCCTGGAATCTGGATTTATATGGAAATCCGAATCTTTGCGGTCTGGAGGTTCTCCCAACGATGAAAAACCTCTCCTGCCTATACTTGGACACCCAGACCGCCCAACGTTACGATATCCCGGGCATGATGCCCCGTTTTACGGAACATGCCGAACTGGGGGGAATTACTCGCTACGTCTGGCCGGAAAAATATTACGAATAGTGAGACCCCTTTTTCTCGAAAAAGGGGCAAAAAGGACCTACTTTTTCTCGAGAGAAAAAGTAGGCAAAAAGAGCTTTCACTGATTGGATTCCAGCCCGCGGAACAATACCGTCCCATCCGGAAGTGTGAAGTCGTTCAGGGTTGGCTCTGCGTCATCCAGCGTCGGCGCACCCATACGGTAGACGGTTTCCTCTCCCTGCAGACGTTCCGCCGCGATAAGCAAGCCCGTTTCGACGCTCACCCAGAAACGCATCGTATAGCCTTCCTGTTCCGCGGTTTCCACGTAGATACAGCGGATATTGAGCAAGGTACGGTAATCCGCGGTCAGGATGTCCTCGGGCGGAAGCTGCAAAATATCCTCATAAGTCGGCATAAACTGTTCGGTATCCGACGGCAGTTTTCCCGCCGGAGCGGCATACACGTTGTCGTCGCCATCGTACCAGATATAGATGTTCTGCCCGTCGGTGATGGTATTCCGCGCCGGGCCGTTCGGGTAGGTACGGCTTGTACGGGTCCAGTTGCCGCTGACGACGGCTTCAATTTCATAGATTCCGCTTCCGCCGTTCCAGATTTGTTCTACAGTGACGGTACGGCGGTAACGTTCCGGACGGTACAGGCTTTCAATGGCAGCCTGTACCGTTTCCGGCGTAATCTCCACAACGGTCAGCGCGTTATTTGCAAAGGGGTTCTCCGTCGCCGCCTGACTGGTTCCCGCGCCCGGCGTTGGAAGGGTGATATGAGAACTCCGCCGTATGCTTCCGCTGATCATGAGACCCATGGCCGCCAGTCCCAGGAGCACAAACCCCAAGGTAATCCAGTTCAAATTTCGTTTGTCCATACGCCTCCCATGCTGTCAGGCCAGATAGTCCTCCGGGGGGTCCGGACGCAGACCATAACGCCATTCAATGGCATCGGCGATTCTCCGGCAGGCGTTTCCGTCGCCGTAGGGGTTGACGGCCCGCGCCATGGCTTCATAGGCGCTGCGGTCCGACAAGAGGCGTTCGGTCATGGTGACGATATCATCCTGCACAACCCCCGCCAGCTTTACGGTCCCGGCGGCAACGGCTTCCGGACGTTCCGTCTCCCGCCGCAGGACCAAAACCGGTTTTCCCAGTGCCGGGGCCTCCTCCTGCAATCCGCCGGAATCCGTCAGGACAAGGTAACAACGGGCCATAAGGTTATGCATTTCGTCAGCGGGCAGCGGGTCGATCAAATGCACCCGCGGTGCGCCTCGCAGATACTGATCCACGGCTTCCCGCACCACCGGGCTTAAATGCACCGGATAAACCAGCTCCACATCTTGACGGCTCTCTGCAATCTGCCGCAGAGCCAGCAGGATGTTTTTCATTGGTTCGCCATAGTTTTCCCGCCGGTGGCACGTAACCAGTAGCACTTTTTTTTCGTTATACGGCAGTGCATTCAGCGTTTCGGTAGAAAAATGGTAATCTTCCCGAACGGTTGTTTTCAGCGCGTCAATCACCGTATTTCCCGTGATAAACAGGTCACGGGTATGGCCCTCTTTGATGAGGTTTTCCCGGTTTCCCGCCGTCGGACAGAAGTGCATATCCGCAAGGCTGGAGGTCAGCACACGGTTCATTTCCTCCGGGAACGGAGAAAATTTGTCATAGGTCCGCAGTCCCGCCTCCACGTGCCCCACCGCGACCTGATGGTAAAACGCCGACAGAGCCCCCGCGAAGGTGGTGGAGGTGTCGCCATGAACGAGAATCAGGTCCGGTTTCAGCTGCTCAACGGCCTCATCCATGCCAAGAAGGCACTTGCTGGTAATACCGGAAAGCGTCTGACGGGGCGTCATGATATTGAGGTCACAATCCGGCTGCACACCGAATACGTTCAAAACCGAATCCAGCATCTGCCGGTGCTGGGCTGTGACGCAGCAAAGGCTTGCGATGCCCGGCCGAGACGCCAGCTCCTTCACCAGCGGACACATTTTGATGGCCTCTGGCCGGGTTCCGAATACGCTCATAACCCGCAGCATAAAGTCAATCCTCCTCCTCCGCCCCCTGGGACGGCTCCGTTTCCTGGCCATCAGAAGACGCCTCCGCTTCTCCCGGCTCCTGCAGGTGTATTTCCTTAGGGAATACAACCCGCGCCGCCACAAAGGCGACGATACAAAGAGCCGCAAGAAAGAGCATCGCTTTTTGTTCGCCTCCCGTGGTCAGCACCACGGCGGAGAGTCCCAGAATCGCGGAAATGACGTATAGCGTTGCAACAGCCTGTTTCTGGTTCAGGCCCATATCGATCAGACGGTGATGGATGTGACCGCGGTCGGCGTGCATCGGACTTTGTCCGTGGGCAATGCGGCGGATGAAAGCGAAGGTTGTGTCAAAAATCGGCAGGCCCAGAATCAGAAAGGGTACGGCGAAGGAAATCACCGCGTAGAACTTGAACAGGCCCTGAATGGACATGGTTGCCAGGATATAGCCCAAAAACGTCGCGCCGGTATCGCCCATGAACATCTTGGCAGGGTTCAGGTTATAGGGCATGAACCCCACGCAGGCCCCTACCAGCGCCGCCATGAAAATGGCGACCTGGGCTTCAGACGCCAAAAGCGCAATCACCAGCATAGTCGTTGCGGAAATGGCCGAAACGCCGTTTGCAAGACCATCCAGGCCGTCGATCAGGTTCACGGAATTGGTAATGGCGACAATCCAGAGCACTGTAAAGGGAATGGAAAGCGCTCCCAGTACCCAGTAGGGGTTGTCGGAAAAAATATTCGGGTTGGAAAATGCCTGAATTACAACGCCGTTCATAGCAGGAATCAGCGCCGCAATAATCTGCACCACAAATTTCAGCATGGCGGGCAGCGCCATGATATCGTCGACCACGCCCAAAACCACGATAATGACCGCTCCCAGGAGAATGCTTTGCAGCTGGGCATTTCCGCGGATATCCACCAGCAGCAGAATGCTCACCATAAAGCCGATGAAAATTGCCAGACCTCCCAAGCGCGGAATCGGGACCTTATGCATCCGGCGGCTGTCCTTTGGCACATCCACCGCGCCGATTTTATAGGCGAACGTCTTCACCACCGGCGTCATTAAAAAGCTGACGATCAGCGCCGCCAGCAGCGCCAGAACCACATATCCAATCAGCTGTGTTTCGATTACCACCATAGATTGTTACTCCTCACCGGGACAGCAGGCCGACTTTTTTATATACTTTGCCAAGCGTCCGGTTTGCAACGGAAGCGGCCCGCTCCGCGCCGGAACGGTACACGGTTTCCAAGTATGCCTTGTCCGACAGAAGACGCTCCGTCTCCTCCCGAATCGGGCGCAGCAGTTCCACCACCGCCTCGCCTACGGTCTTTTTGAAATCACCGTAGCCTTTACCGGCAAATTCGGCCTCTGCATCCTCGTAGGTTTTTCCGGTTGTGGCGGCATAAATCTGGATCAGGTTCGATACGCCGGGTTTTTCTTCAGGGGCGTAGCGGACCGGATTTACGGTATCGCTGTCGGTGACGGCCCGCTTGAACTTGCGCATGATGTCCTCCGGCTTCTCCATCAGGAACACGCATCCCTCGGGAACGGATTTGCTCATCTTGGCTTCCGGAGCGCTTAACCCCTTGATTCTGGCTCCGACCTTGGCGATGTATGGCTCGGGGACCTTGAACACATCGCCGTAAATGCCGTTGAAGCGGGCTGCAATGTCCCGGCAAATCTCCACATGCTGTCTCTGGTCATCTCCAACCGGCACCAGGTCCGCCTGATACAGCAGGATATCCGCCGCCATCAGGGCAGGATATGTGAAAAGGCCCGCATTGATATTGTCGGCATTTTTCGCCGACTTATCCTTAAACTGCGTCATGCGGGACAACTCGCCGAACATGGTGTAGCAGTCCAGCACCCAGCCCAATTGACTGTGTGCGGGCACATGAGACTGAACAAAAAGCACACACTTCTCCGGGTCCAGGCCACAGGCGATATATTGAGCGATTTGGGTGAGGGTCCGCTTCCGCAGGGCCGCCGGTTCCTGCCGCACCGTAATGGTGTGCAGGTCTGCCATAAAGAAGTAGCAGTCAAATTCCTCAATCATCTCCGGCCAGTGGCGCAGGGGGCCCAGATAGTTCCCCAAATGCAAATCGCCGGAGGGCTGGATTCCGCTCAGGATTCTTTTCTTCGTATTTTCCATTTTGTATACCTCAATCTTCTGTCCCGGCCATCCGGAACACACTAATACTCTGTTATCCTAGCACAAACGGAAGAAAAGTGCAATCCACGTTTTTCATGGAGACCTGCAAATTTCCTGTTTCATCCGTTTCGCAGGAGTGCCAAAACCGCCGGCGCATCCCCGAAAGACGGTCCACGTCTTCCGGCGCGCCGGCGGCTTTTTATGGTATTTCCTCCTCGACAGGCGGTTCCGGCTCTTTTGCGCCGCCCATTTGCATCTCCTGCCACTGGGCGCGGGTGATGAGAACGTCCCGGGCCTTGGAGCCGACGTAGGGTCCGATAAAGCCCTGTTGTTCCATCTGGTCAATCAGACGCCCCGCCCGGTTATAGTGAATCCGCAGACGGCGCATCAGCATCGACACCGACGCGCTTCCAGCCTCCAGCACCACTTCCACTGCCGCAGGGAGCAGCTCGTCATGAATCTCCTTGTCCGAATCCGCCGACGGGTTCTTACCGCTCCCGCCGCCCTTCTCCTGGACGGATTCTTCAATCTTGGCGATCACTTCGTCGGAATAATGCGCCTCGCCCGACTGCTTCACAAAACCCACAACCCGCTCGATTTCCTCCGGCGAGATGAAACAGCCCTGTACGCGGGTACGCCCGGCCCCCAGGGGCGCGTACAGCATATCGCCCCGTCCCACCAGTTTTTCCGCGCCGGTTTCGTCCAGGATGATGCGCGAGTCCACCGACGATGCCACCGCAAAGGCAATCCGGCTGGGGATGTTGCCCTTGATGACGCCGGTAATCACGTCCGTGGAGGGACGCTGCGTGGCAATTACCAGATGGATGCCCGCGGCGCGTCCCATCTGCGCCACACGGTAGATGGAGTCCTCGACCTCTTTTCCGGCCACGATCATCAGGTCCGCCAGCTCGTCGATGACCACCACAACCGCCGCCAGATGCTCCAAGTCTTCCCGGGCGTCGGCCAGACGGTTGTATTCTTCCAGCTTCTTTACGCCCAGTTCCTTGAAGGTCGAATACCGCCGGTTCATTTCGTAAACGGCCCATTGCAGCGCGCCGGCGGCTTTTTTGGCGTCCGTCACAACTGGGATCAGCAAATGCGGAATCCCGTTGTACGGAGCCAGTTCCACCTGTTTCGGGTCCACCATGATAAACCGCACTTCATCCGGTGTGGACTTATAGAGCAGGCTGATAATCAGCGAGTTCGTGCAGACGGATTTACCGGAACCCGTTGTGCCTGCAATCAGGACGTGCGGCAGGGAATTGATATCCCCGACGATGTTTCGTCCGCCGATGTCCCGGCCTATGGCAAAAGCCGTTTGCGACGGGTGCTCGATAAACTCCCGGGATTCGATCACATCCCGGATTAAAACCGGCGTTACCTGCTTGTTTGGCACCTCAATGCCAACCACCGAACTCTTATCCGGCACCGGTGCAATACGCACTCCCGACGCGCCTAACGCCAAGGCAATGTCGTCGGAAAGATTGGTGATTTTCGAGAGCTTCACGCCCCGGCTCAATACAAATTCATAGCGCGTAATGGACGGCCCGTGAATGACGTCGCCGGGCGTTGCGTCCACATTGAAGCTCGACAGCGTTTCCGCCAGGCGCCGGGCGTTGTTCCGCAGCTCCGCGCCTGCTTCGATGTGATTCTCTCCCCGGTTTTCCTTCAGCAAATCCACCGGCGGGAACAGATAATCGCCGTCGCCAGTGGCCAGCTTCCGCTGGATTTCCGCTGCTACTGCCGCTGTCTGCGCCGCCACTTCCCGGGCGGTCTCGGCCTTGCTGCCCCGGAAGCCCGCCGGTTCCGGCAGAATCACCGCTTCCGGTTTCGGTTCAGGCGCAGGCTCTGGAGCGGGGGGCGGCGGTTCCGGCGCCGGGAGCGGACTTGCTGGTTCCGGCATGGAGATTTCCGGAATCACACGATCTATTATCACTGGCTCCGGCTCGTGCGCGGACGCCTCCGGCATGACCACTTCCGATTCCCGGCGTGTGCGTGTGGTGTCCGCGAGGGGCGGGTAGGGCGGTAAACGCTCGGCTTTCTCGACGGGCGGTTCCGCCTTGGGCGGCTCCGGCGGAGGCGCTAACACCTGATCCGGCGTCCGCTGCTGGTCCGACTTATGACGGAAAAAGCTGGTAAACTTTCCGGATTCTTTCGGAGCCGGTCCCGGCTTTTCCTCACCGTCCAGAGGAATATCAATCCGCGTTTTTGCGCTTTCACGGCGCTTGGACGCCTCCGCCTGGGCCGTACGGCCCCCACGGGGTTCCTCATCTTCCTCATAGTCGTACTCGTATTGCGGACGCTGACGGTGTTTTTCCGCCAGCAGAGCCAGCGCCAGACGCAGGGCAATCAGCAGCAGCGTCACAAAAAGCACGGTAAAGAGAATCACCGACGCCAGCTTCGAGAAAACAGCGACGCACGCGTTTGCCAGTACGCCCGAAATGGCTCCGCCGGATTTCAGCGCAAGGCCGTCGGTCCAGATACTGCCCAGCATGGCGAAAAATGACGGCGCATAGAGTTCCTTGCAGAAAACCATATGCACCAACGCCCCGAACAGTACCGGCAGCAGCAGCGCACATGTCACGCGTAATTGTACCGGACGGCCGCGGTGGAACAGTAAAATCAAGCCCGCCAGCAGCAGCGAAGGCCCGGCAATCCAGTAGCCGTAGCCAAACAGACCCTTGATCAGCTTTGCAAGCCAGTCGATGAACAGGGCGCTGATACCCAGATAGCTGACCAGTATGCACAGCGTCAGCACAAAAAGGATGCCGGCCCCTACTTCCCGGCGAATGGGTTGCTTTTGCGGGGCCTTTCTTGCACCGCCGGACTTCGGCTTTCCGGCGGGTTTCTTTCGCGGTGAGGACGCCACAGTATGTACCTCCTGAATCGTTTGAAATCAATAAAATGCGCTTATTTCTGCGTGAAAATCAACGCCATTGTCACCAGCCCGGCAAACCAGCAGTAATAGGCGAAGAAGCCAAATTTTCCCTTTCCGGCAACAAATTTCAGCAGCCGGATACAGGCGTAGCCCACCACCGCCGATACCGCGACGCCCGCCAGATATACCGGCACTTCTTCCCATAAAATACCAGCTTCCAGCGCGTCCTTCAGGCTTAAAATGTTTGCGCCCAGAATGGCCGGAATCGACAGCAGAAACGAATACCGGACGGCAAATTTCCGTTCAAAGCCCACAAAACAGCCTGCCGTAATGGTGGTGCCGGAACGGGAGATGCCCGGACAGGTGGCGATAGCCTGCCCGACGCCAACCATTAACGCGTCCAGCATGGAGGCGGATTTCTCCGTTTTGCGGCCCCGTTTTACGTGGTCGCTGGCGAACAGCAGACAACCCGTCACCAGCAGCGCCCCCGCCACA
This sequence comes from uncultured Oscillibacter sp., assembly GCA_947382875.1. GTDB lineage: Bacteria > Bacillota > Clostridia > Oscillospirales > Oscillospiraceae > Oscillibacter. The sequence continues at coordinate 35,627 of CANDBG010000011.1, forward strand.
AAATACATATTGTCGCCCAGACTCGACACGGTGTCCTTTACCTTCAGCACCGCAAACAGCGGCAGCGTACCGACGATAATCAGAAGAATCAGCCGACGGGCCGGGGGAACCGGAACCGGCGTCGACCGGCGGGCCAGGTCGCGGACGCCGAGGAAGAATTCGGTAATCATGTCCAGAATGTCGTCCCAGTAGGCCGCAAACACTGCCGCCAACGTGCCCAAATGCAGCAGTACGTCAAAAAATTCCGGTACCGCTGATGCATTGGAGATGTTCAGCAAATGCTCTGCAATTGCCAGGTGTCCGGAGCTGGATACCGGAAGAAATTCCGTTACGCCTTGCAGCGCGCCCAGCAGTATGGAGGAAAGCAGCGTCAAAGAACCTCACGCTCCTGTTTTAATTTCCGTTTGCCTGTCCAGACAAACTTATCTTTATAGTATAGCACAGACAGGCTGTAAATTCCAGTCATTTTCTTTTTTTCCGGAAAAAGGGTGCAATGTGCGGAACAACCTCAGATACCTCCCTATGTTTTTTGCGCGAAAATGCAAAAAACAACCAAGAATTCGACAAAAATCCTTGGCTGAAAATGCTATGATACCCAAAAAGGCAACCAACGGAGCCGGTACGCCCGGACAAGCCCGGCCCGCAGGCCGTCACCTGGAAAAAGGGGGAATCTTGAATGGAAATTCGGTCGAAAAGCGCGGATCGCAACCTGCTTTTGGAGCTTTGCGGCGAGCTGGACCATCATGGCGCCCGCAGCGCCCTGCGGGAACTGGAAATGGCCTTGGACGCCGCCCTTCCGCGAAAGCTGGTGCTGGATTTGGAGAACATCACCTTCATGGACAGCAGCGGTATTGCCCTGATCTTACGGGCGCAGCAGCGGATGCAGCTGCTGGATGGAAGTCTTCTGGTGCGGAACATCCCGCCCCAGGCCAGACGGGTTCTGGACGCCGCCGGCGTCAGCCGGTTAGTGACGATCAAGTGAGGAGGTCTTACATAATGAAAACCAAGGCAGTCAACGAAGTGACGCTGGAGTTCCCCAGCCAGAGCCGGAATGAGAGCTTTGCGCGGTCCGCCGCCGCCTGCTTCGCCGCCCAGATGGACCCGACGCTCAATGAGCTGGAAGACATTAAAACCGCCGTCAGCGAGGCGGTTACAAATGCAATTGTACACGCTTACCCGGATTCCATTGGAAAAGTCCGGCTGAAAATCCGGGCCTGTCCGGGGAACGTGCTGGAACTGATTATCAAAGACCATGGGCGGGGCATTCCGGACGTGGACAAGGCCCGGCAGCCAATGTACACCACCGGCGGGCAGGAGCGCAGCGGTATGGGCTTCACCATCATGGAAAGCTTTATGGACAAAGTTCTGGTCCGGTCGACGGTGGGCCGCGGGACAACGGTCATTCTGAAGAAAAAGCTGGCGTCCCGCGTGCAAGCGTCCAAATGAGCGCCGCGCTGGAACTGCTCCGGGCCGCCCAGCAGGGCGACCGTGACGCCTGCGAACAGGCCGTGATCGAAAACAACGGCCTGATTTGGAGCGTCGTCCGGCGCTACTACGGACGGGGCGTGGAGCCGGATGACCTGTATCAATTGGGGTGTCTGGGTTTTTTGAAGGCGGTACAGGGCTTTGATTTTAATTATGGCACCTGCTTTTCCACCTACGCCGTACCGAAGATTGCGGGAGAAATCCGCCGGTTTCTCCGGGACGACGGGGCATTGAAGGTTGGCCGCAGTATCCGGGAGCAGGCGCAGACCTTGTACAGCGCACGGGAGCGTCTGCGCCACACCCTGGGACGGGAACCGGCGCTGTCGGAACTTGCGGAGGCCACGGGTCTGACGCCGGAAGAAATCGCCCAGACAGACCTGGCGACCAATGCGCCGGAGTCCTTGCAGCAGGAGACCGCTGACGGCCTGACGCTGGAAGGCGCTCTCGGCACCGACGCGCCGGAGGAAAGCCTTGTGGAGCGCATTGCACTGCGGGAAGCCATTGATCAGCTTCCGGAAAAGGAACGCATGACGGTTCTTTTGCGCTACTTCAAGGGTCTGACCCAGGAGCAGACGGCCCGGGTTCTTGGCGTGTCCCAGGTACAAATCTCGCGGCTGGAGCGGCGGGGATTGCAGCGTCTTCGGGATGCGTTTGAGGCTTGAAATAGTCTTCGTCCTGGAATTCCGTCATGGTGTTCCAGTAGCGCTTGGGCATGTTCGTCATGCGGCAGCGGGGGTTATAGCGCTCCTTGATGGCAATGGTGTCGTAAAAACGCTTCCAGAGGATGCGGTAACGGGCTTCCGCCTCGTCAGGGGGCGCCATTTGGAAGTGTTCCAAAGGCTGAATAACCGCATGACCGCCGGCGTAGAACAGGGCCTCCTTGTGGGTACGGTCGTAGAGGAAAAAGCGTTCGTTTTGATACCGGGCGCAGAAGTGGCTTTTCAGAAGGGGCAGCACCCGGTTTTTCGGTTCGATTTCGCCGCCCAGAACGCCGCCCAGTTCCGAAAAGCGTACGAAGCCCTTGAGCAGGTGTACTTCGCCATGCAGGTGTTGGACCGCCCGCACAACAGGATACAGGGTTTTGTCGGAACGGTCTTGCAGAAATGCCGGACCATCCCGCAGGAGCTTTGCAACGAAATAATACAAGTGCAGTTCCTTTTCCGGCAGACAGGTGAGAAAGCCATGCCAGAGCAATTTGCCCGCTCCCGGCGCACAGGCGGAGACCTTCCGCAGTACCCGCGCGGAATGACTTCGGTCCGTTTCCACCGTACGCGATGCAAACAGGGTAAACGCCTTTTCCCCGCCGCACTCGATTGCGGCGGGGATTTCTTTATATTGATAAATGTCGAAAATACAGCAGAGAAAGCCCTCGAAACTGCCGTCATAGTGATAAACTGCTTCCATAAAAAACCTCCGGATCTTACGCCGTGACTGGATCAAACAGAGAAAGCTGCTCGAAATCCGGTTCCGGCAGCAGGGGCTTTTCCGCGGCGATGAGGCCCCGCAGAAGACTGTCGGGTGTAAAGTGCAGGCCGTCGGCCATGCGTCCGGAGGCGGTGAGGAAGTACTGCGCCCTTTTCATTACGACGCCTAATTTTTGCAGCTGATTCGTATGAAGCGGTCCCACCCGCCGGGCGGAGAGAATCCGCTTTGCCGACGTGACGCCTACGCCGGGAATCCGCAGAAGAGCTTCGTAATCCGCCGTGTTGATCTCCACGGGAAAGAAATCAAGGTGCGCCAGCGCCCAGCTGCATTTGGGGTCTACGCGGGTGTCAAAATCGGGGTGGGATTCGTCAAGGAGTTCTTCGGCCCGAAAACCGTAGAATCGCAGAAGCCAATCCGCTTGATAAAGCCGGTGTTCCCGCAGCAAAGGCGGTTTGACGTCCTTTGCCGGGAGCAGGGCGTGTTCCACAACGGGTATATATGCGGAGTAAAAGACGCGCTTGAGCTGGTAGCGGTCATACAGGCCCTGGCTCAACCGGAGAATATGGAAATCCGTGTCGGCGGTAGCGCCGACAATCAACTGCGTACTTTGTCCGGCGGGCGCGAAGCGCGGCGCGTGACGGTACTTGACCAATTCCTCCCGGCTCTGACGGTTCCGGCATTGAATCTGACGCATCGGGGTTAAGATGGAATGCTTGCTTTTGTCCGGTGCAAGGCGTTTGAGCCCGGCTTCGGAGGGAAGTTCGATGTTAACGCTCAGGCGGTCGGCCAGGAAGCCCAGGCGTTCAATCAGCTCCGGCGACGCGCCGGGGATTGCTTTGGCGTGGATGTAGCCGTTAAAGCGGTAGCGTTCCCGCAGAAGCGCGAGGGTTTTGATCATTAGCTCGGTCGTGTCGTCCGGGCTGCGGAAGACGCCGGAGGAGAGAAACAAACCCTCGACGTAATTGCGGCGGTAAAAGCTGATGGTGAGGTCCGCCAATTCTTCGGGGGTAAAGGCGGCGCGTTTTGCGTCGTTGCTGCGCCGGTTGACGCAATATTTGCAGTCGTAAATGCAACGGTTTGTGAGCAGGACTTTGAGCAGGGTGACGCAGCGGCCGTCGGAGGAAAAAGAGTGGCAGCATCCGGCGGGAGCGGAAGAAGTGCTGCCGATGGCGCCTTTTTTGGGGCTTCGCTTTGCGCCGCTGGATGTGCAGGCTGCATCGTATTTGGCGGCGGCGGTAAGGATGGTCAATTTCTCCAGAGTATCCATAATTTTTCCTTCAATTCGTTCAGGAGCGACGTCTTTTCCTGGAAAACGATATGTTCTTTAGACGAATGTTCGATAAAGTCCACAAAGCGAAAAAGCTGCGCAGTGACGACGGCTACGCCTGTAAAGGTGAAAAAGAGCGTCCAATTTGACATGGAAAATACCTCCTTGCCGACAAGCAACAAATGCTCGTCGTTCTTGTGTTCGATACTCATTATAACTCGAACGCCGTTTCTTGTCAAGAGGAATTTTTTCATTCCTTTCAGAAATGCAGGACGCGCCTCGCGGCGCGGGCGCAAAATCGCCATTTGAAATGGCTGGTCCAATTCGAACCCCCCATTTTCTTTTCTCTCGCCAGAGAAAAGAAAACGGGCCGTTCACGGTCCAAAAGAAAAGAGCGCTTGTTAGGCTTGGTGGAAAACTCTGGACTGGTGGAAGTCAAACGAGAGGTCCTTGTCGACTTGTCTCTGCGTCTAACTCCGCTGCCGCTGCTATGGTGCGCGAAATAGCGCGGTGGAGTCAGGCGATTGAAATAACTTGGAGAAAACTAAATCGGAAAATCAAATCGACGTGCCTCTGCGTCAAACTCCGTTGCTGCGGTGCTCGAAAAAGTCTGCTGCAACCAAATGCACAAACGGGGTTGCGCAGTCGGGTGAGCGGAAAGATTTCTATTGTCAGATTTGATTTTTTGTGCTATAATTTGACTTGGAACAGCAAACAAGAACTTCTGTAAATCTGGGAGGTTTTGTATGATAAAAGACGAAATAACGGAATGGCTGGATGAAATTCTGGAAGAAATATCAGAAATGGAAATTCCAAATGAAATAGCTGCCTTTGGCTTCAACTTATACGACGATGGCGGCCACAACTGGTCGATGGAGTTGATTGGCACATCAGAATTTGACATTAACAATCCAGACTGGCTATGTCGTGAAGTTACAGACTTTGACACCAGAGAAGACCCCTTCCAATGGCATCAAGAAGGAGAATGGCAAGAAATACAAAGAGTAATGAGCGAAACAATAAAAGAATATTTGTCCACGGGTGAATACGCTAATATTTTAAAAAATAAATTTGGAATTGGCATCGGTTTTGTTGATGGAGACGTTGAAATTCTCTACAAAAAATAAAGAAATCTTTCACACAAAAACCCAAGAATAATAAAGAGGAGCGACAGCACAACGGGCTGTTGCTCCTCTTGGCTGCCGAAATAGCGGAACGGGCAGAGGTGGTCAAGGCCGGGCGAAGCCCGTTCATTTTAGCCTTGACGACCTCTGTTCGTTCTGCTACCCTCCGAAAAACGCAGATGTCCCGATGAAAACGCTTGACAACCCTGTGTATAATAAAAGAAAAAACCCTTGAAAGGAGACCCTGTATGAAGCGAGCATTTATATTTGCGGCCGGTACATTTTACGGAATGCGGAAGCATCCCGCTCCTGACGACATAGTTATCGCCGCCGACGCAGGCGCGCAAAACTGCGCTTTAGCCGGTATCACGCCCGATCTGCTGCTTGGCGATTTTGATTCGATGAAAACGCCGGAAAACGCAGGAATTCCGCTGATTCGACTCCCCGTAGAAAAAGACGACACCGACACTATGGCCGCCGCCCGGGCCGCTCTGGACCAGCATTGCGAAGAAATTTACATCTATGGCGGCACTGGCGGCAAGCGTCTGGACCATACCCTTGCCAATTTACAAACACTCTTGTTTATCCGCCGGCGTGGGGCCAGGGGCTTTCTCTACGGTGATCACTTTATCTGGACGGTCATAGAAAACGAGTCCCTGCAAATTCCGCAGACAGTTCCCTGGGGCTTATTTTCAGCCTTTTGCCTGAGCAGTCAGGCGGAGGGCGTCGACGAAACCGGGTTTCAATACCCTTTACAAAATGCGGTGCTGACCCCGGATTTCCCTCTCGGAGTCAGCAACCACATCATAGAGCCGGAAGCACAAATTCGCGTGCGTTCAGGCGCGTTGGCGGTAGGCTGGGAGCTTCCTCCAATTTGCTAAAGTACCGCCTGAATCAGTTCGCGGTAAAACCAGGCCGGAAATAAATATGGTCCTTTTTCCGCCGGTTCCGGAAACGCCCGCGGGTTCTCCCGCCACGTTTCTACAGCGGCGGCTACGTCCTCCGTCTCCGCCCCCAGCAGACCTCCAGGCAGAAACATTACGCCGTCACAATCCCGCAAGCCCGTCAGCCCCAGAACGACGGCCTGTTTGATTCCCCTCCCCGGAAACGCGCTGCACAACGCAGCAAAATGGAAATCCCTGGCTCGCCGCATGATCTCCGGGTATGGCGTTACCACTACCACTGCCTCGAACAACCGCGACGGTACAGCCGCCAGTGCCTGAAGAATCATACAGCAATCCTCCGGCTGGTGCAGCCGGTCACGGCGGGCATTCCCCGGCGTCACGACGGCACAGCCTAATTTTAATTTATTCATGATGCATTTTCTCCTGCTGTGAAAATCGGGTTTCATGCCCGTTTCCGGCGTTAGTATGCCCGCTGTGTCAATGGCTCTTGTAAATTGTTCATGAAAAATTCTTGCATTTTCTCACAGGATTTAGTATCATCAAAAATAACACGGAAGGAGGCGGCAGCCTTGGTGATTCATGAGTCCGCGGAGGACTACCTGGAATCCATTTTGATTTTACAGGAACAAATCGGTCAGGTACGCTCCATTGACATTGTGAACCGTTTAGGTTTTTCCAAGCCCAGCGTCAGCATTGCGATGAAGAAGCTGCGGGAAAGCGGATACATCTCCATGGCCGGCGACGGCACCATTACGCTGAATGAAAGCGGTCTGGAAATTGCCAGCCGGATCTATGGACGCCACAAAACGATTACTAAACTTTTTGAGCTTTTAGGCGTGTCGCCGGAACAGGCCGCGGCAGACGCGTGTAAAGTGGAACACGATTTGAGCGATGAAACCTTCGGCTGCATTTGCGATTTTATCCGCCGCGGCGGACGCGCATAATCCAAAAGATAGGCTTCACAGCACATCTTTTTAACTGTTGTTTTTGCAGATTTCAATTTGGTTCCGGGTTTCCCGTTAAACATATAGGGGGTACACATTGAGAATCGAACATATCGCAATGTTTGTAAATGATCTCGAAAATGCAAAGGATTTTTTTGTTAAATACTTTCACGCATCGGCCAATACGGGTTACCACAACAAATCCACGAATTTCCGCTCTTATTTTCTAACCTTCGATAATGGGGCGAGAATTGAGCTGATGAACCATCCTGATATGCAGGATGCGGAAAAGGGGATTCGAAGAACGGGGCTGATTCATATAGCATTCAGTGTTGGGTCAAAGGAAAAAGTGGATGAACTTACACAGCGGCTCAAGATTGATGGATATGAAATTTTATCCGGTCCGAGAATAACCGGCGATGGATATTATGAAAGCTGCATTGTGGGAGTGGAAGGAAATCAGATAGAAATCACGATTTAGAGCTGGACTTTCGCGGCCTCCCTCTGCCCACGAATGTCTGGGATGGAAAGGGCGGTCGTTTCCGCCATTCAACGTTGGACAATTTGCATTCGGTTGCAGACCATGAGGAACGGTATTGAAAAAGGGCGGGCGAACACATCGCGCCTCTGCCGCGTTTTTTGTTTACAATTGCGAAAATCTGTGATAGGATGTTTTTGTAAATTGGAAAATGTGGAGGTAAGCACATGGAAAAAATCAGACTGGGCCGTACAGAATTGATGGTTACGAAAACCGCGTTCGGCGCGCTTCCGATTCAGCGTATCTCAAAAGAAGACGCCGTGCGTCTCGTTCGCCGCGCTTATGACGCAGGCATCAACTATTTTGATACCGCAAATATGTACACCGACAGCGAAGAAAAATTAGGCATTGCCTTCGAGGGCATTCGACAGAATGTGGTGATCTCCACAAAAAGCGGCGGCGCAGACCGGAAAACCGTACAGGCGCACATTGAAAACAGTCTGCGAATGCTGAAAACCGATTACATTGATCTGCTCCAATTCCATAACCCTGCCAAAGCGCCTGACCCCAAAGACCCGGAAAGTCCCTACGCCGCCGCCCTGGAAATGAAAAAGAAGGGTTACGTCCGTCATATCGGCATTACAAACCACCGTCTTCATGTGGCGAAGGAAGCCATTGCGTCCGGCAATTTTGAGACGCTGCAATTCCCCTTCTGCTACCTCGCTACGGACCGTGATATTGAACTGGTGGAAGCCTGCAAGGCCGCCGATATGGGCTTTATTGCCATGAAAGGACTCTCCGGCGGCATTCTGAATAACGCGGCCGCCTGCTATGCGTTCATGCAGCAATATGAAAACGTTGTGCCGATTTGGGGCATTCAGCGCGAGGAGGAACTTGATCAGTGGATTCAGCTGACGGAGAAAAATGCTGCCATGACGCCGGAACTGCAAGCCGTCATTGACGCCGACCGCAAGGAGTTGGCCGGTACGTTCTGCCGCGGCTGCGGCTACTGCCTCCCCTGTGCCGCCGGAATCGAAATCCCTATGGCCGCACGTATGATTCCTTTGATGAACCGTTCGCCGTATCAGCCGTACTTGTCCGATGAGTGGTATGCAAAAATGCACCGGATTGAAGAATGCATTCACTGCGACGCCTGCAAAAGCCGCTGTCCCTACGGTCTTGATACCCCCGCGCTTCTGGCTGAAATGCTCAAGGGCTACGACGCATTTTATGCCGCGCATCATTCCTGATTCTCAGCAAAACGGCAAATTTTTCGCGCCTGACGGTTCTGCCGTCAGGCGCGAATTCATGTTATGACTTCAATCCCAAGTATCGCCGCCACGACCGCCGCCTGGGTACTGTGTATCTTTGCGCCGCGCAGCTCCCGACATGTTTCTGAAAGAATAATTTTGTCCAGAACGCAATCGGACAAGTCTATCCCTTTCAGCTCGGACTTGAAGAAGTCTGCGCCGGTGAAGTCCACTTTCGTCAGCTGCATCTTTGTAAAACGCGCCTCTTGAAACGTGGATTCTGCAAAGTCGCTTTCCGTAATCTCGTCCCGCTCCCAGACGCTGCTGGTAAAGTTTATGTAACGCAGCAGCGCGCCGCTGATTACGCATTCCTTAAAACGGCTTCTGCGAAAATCACTGCCGTCACATTTGCTGCCGGTCAGCTGCGACGCCTTCCAGTAGCTTCCGGGAAACCGGCAGAATTGAAAGGCACAATCTGCAAATTTACAGCCGTAAAACGCCGCAGAGCTGAAATCGCAGTCTGTAAAAATGCATTTGTGAAAGGTCGTCTTTTGAAACGTCAGCTCGGATAAGTCCAGATCCTCCGCGCGGCTGTGTTCCAGATGCTGCCCTGTGAGGACCCCTTCTTCCCTCGCGGCGGTCAGAATGTCCGTCATGCCCGGAATGTGTCTACCATTGCTCGGTATGCGTTGATCAGCGTCAGCGCGTCCAGACCCATCGTAATGCTGTCAAAGCCTTCTGCCGCCCGCTTTTTCGCGTCCTCTGCGCTGCCGCAGAATATGAACGATAATTTGCCGTTTTTCCTGCACGCGTCAAGAATCCGCGTCAGCGCCTCTTTCATTGCTTCACTCTCAAATGCCATCGGGCATCCTAACGCGATCGACAGATCAAACGGTCCTACAAAAATACCGTCCACGCCCTTGATTGCCGTGATTTCCTCTATGTGTTCCAGACATTCCGCCGTTTCACACTGCGGAAGCAGCAGCGTTTCCCGGTTGCACCGTGCGAAATAGACCTCCGTGCCCTGCTGCGATTCCAAGTCGTAACCCCAGCCGCCGTCCCGCGTGGGACAAAAACCCCGATTCCCAACAGGCTGAAATTTGGCGTATTCCACCAGCTTCTGCACTTCCTCTACTGTCTTTATCGCCGGGATGATCAGGCCCTTTGCGCCGTAGTCCAGCGACTGCAATACTACGCTTCGCGTAATTTCGTTGATTCGTACCAGAGGCGTCAGACCTGCCGCGTCCGCCGCCATGATCGACGCCGCGACAACGCCTGGATATGCCATACAATGCTCTGTATCAATCAACACATAATCCAAGCCGGTCTGCCCCAGACACTCCACCGCCTGTGCGCTGTTTAACTGCGCAAATGTCCCTATGCTCGGTTCCCCTTTTGCATACTTCTCTAAAATTCGATTCATCTTTTTGACTCCTCACTTTTCTTTTGTTTGCCACAAAAGTTCTTCAAAACTTTGAATATATACGTCGCAAAAATTACGCATCTCTTCTTCGTCCTGCGCGAAATATCGGTCATACACCCCGATCACACGCATCTTCGCGGCCCGCGCTCCGCGACACGCCGACAAGCTGTCGTCAAATATCGTGCAGTCCTCCGGACGTGCCCCCGCTGCCGCTGCCGCCGCACGCCAGATCTCCGGGTTCTTCTTCTCCATCCCTAATTCTTGCGCAAAAGTTACCCGGTCGAAATATTTCAATAAACCCAAATGCTCCAGCGCCAGGTGGCAGTGCTCCGGTACGCTGGATGTCACAACAGCCATCGTGCGGCCCTCGGCCTTGCACTGCTTCAGGTACGCCCGTACGCCCGGCTTTACCCCTACGTGTGCGTAGGCATCCTTTGCCAGCTCCATCCATTCCGCCATGATTTCTTCGCAGGATTCCTCCAAATGACAAAATTCTTTCGTAAATTTTGCCGCAAGCGGGAAAATCGTGTGCGATACCCCTTCGTAATAGGCGTGGGTGTACGCGAGACCGCGCCGCGCCAGAAATTCCCGGTCTACGTTCTTCCATACCCCGTTGGAATCAATCAGCGTGCCGTCCATGTCAAATAAAAACATGGCTTATCCCTCCTTTTCCAGCCAGAAACGCCAGGGAAAATCTTTCGCTTCCTCTGCGTAGTCCACCCCTATCCGCGGCCCCGTTTTTCTTACCTCTTTCGGCATGGCAGGCATCGTTATTCCTATGTCTTCCAGAGAGTCGCACACAAATAATGTGCCGCCGGTTAAGTCCAGACCGTTTTCCGCCTTCGTCAGCGATAACGCACGACACACTTTTCCCGGCCCGTTCAGAAAATTTTTCTTCCGATACTCCGTCGCCGGCTTGTCCCCGTACCGCAGACGATACATCGTCTCTTCCCCCGCCAGGGGACGGATCCCCCGGATTAAAACCGCTGCCGGCTCCCCTTCCGGCTCCGTTACAAAGTTCAGACAATTATATATCCCGTATATCAAATATATATACGCATGACCCGGCGGCTTGTATAAGGTCTCTGTACGTGCTGTCCTGCGGTTGTTGTACGCGTGACATGCTTTGTCACACCGTCCTATATACGCCTCTGTCTCCGTGATGCGTCCCGCCAGAAGCTCCTCCCCGATTCGACGCACCAGCACTTTGCCTAATAATTGCTGTGCCGCTTCAACCGTATTCTGGTTATAGAATTCCCGCGAAAGCCTTGCCATTTTTTCACCTCAGTGCTAAAATATCTTTTTATGCGGTCAATGTGCCGCCCTGATTTCGCCGTTTTGCGGCTATTGTACCATGAATGATGGCGGGACGCAACCCTTACCCTCCCGCCAGGAGAGGATGCTTTATGAAAGTAAATCGTGTTCGTCAAAATGTCCTGCCACTCATTACCGCCCTGATCTGGGGCACTGCTTTCGTCGCCCAGAGCGTCGGCGCAGAGTATATGGGTCCCTTTACTTTTAATACCCTTCGCGCCGTGATCGCTTTCTTTTTTCTGCTCGCTCTTTGTGTTTTGCGCAGGTCCGTGAGACGGAAAGTTTTGGATGAAACAACGCCCTCCTCCCGTCGGGATTTGTTTATTGGAGGCGCTTGCTGCGGCGGCGCTCTCGCAATTGCCAGCTTCTTTCAGCAGAAGGGGATTGAAACCACTACCGCCGGTAAAGCCGGTTTTATTACCGCTCTTTATATCGTCCTTGTGCCAGTGATTGGCCTCTTTCTCCATAAAAGAGTGCCAAAAGCGGTCTGGGGCAGTGTTGTGCTTGCCGTCGGAGGTCTTTATTGCCTCTGTATTAAAGAGGATTTTTCGATTACCAGCGGCGATTTCTATTTGCTGATCTGCGCCCTATGCTTTGCTGTTCAGATTCTCGTGATCGATTACTTTTCTTGTAAGGTCGATGGTATTGAGCTTTCTTGCGTCCAGTTTTTCGTTATGTCTGTTATCTCCGCTCTTGGCATGTTCACTGAACAGCTGCCAGCGCCGGAGCTGCTGCTCAATTGTTTGTGGCCGGTGCTTTATGTCGGCGTCTTTTCCAGCGGCGTCGCATACACTTTGCAAATCCTGGCACAGAAGGATTCTGACCCGACGGTCGTTTCTTTGCTTATGAGTATGGAGGCCGTTTTTGCTACCATTTCCGGCGCGATTATCCTGGGCGACCGGATGAGCGGTAAGGAGTATTTTGGCTGCGCACTTATGCTGGCTGCCGTTATTCTGGCCCAACTCCCGGACCCCAAAGCGAAGGCAGTTGAAGAAACATAAAAATGTCTTCCTGCCGGCCCAGACATTCGCAAAAGCGGATACATCGGTTCGCCCCTACAATCAAATTTCCGATAGGGACGTTCCCACAGCAACCTGCGTCCCCTTTACGTCCCCATATCTCCGCGTTCCCGCATCCCCACGCACCAGGCCCCCGATAAATGCCCGCAGCAGCGGCAGTGGAGTTAGACGCAGAGGCAAGTCGATTCGGACCTCTCGTTTCATCTCCACTAGTCCAAAATATTCCACCAGTCCAAACAAGCGCTCTTTTCTCTTTGGACCGTGAACGGCCCGTTTCTCTTTTCTCTGGCGAGAGAAAAGAGAAATGGGGGGTTTAAAATGCACCAGCCGTGCAAATTGGCTATCTATGGACAAAAGTATATTTTTATGTTATGATGGGCGGGAATCCTAAGAAAATGGAGGCGGTTTTGTGCGAATAGATGTTCTGGGTGTGGGGTTCGATAACCTGACGATGACAGAGGCGTTGGACCAGGGGATGTCTTTCCTTGACAGCCCCGGAAGTCATTACGTCGTTACCCCAAACCCTGAAATCGTGGAGCTGTGCCGTGAAAACCCGGAGGCAAAACAGGCCGTCAATAGCGCGGACCTTGTTCTTCCGGACGGAATCGGCATCATTAAAGGCGCAGCTATACTCGGAACGCCCCTCCGAGATCGTGTGCCCGGGATTGAATTCGCCGCCGGACTCATGACCCGGATGGCCAAACAAAACCGCTCCCTCTTTCTCCTCGGCGCAAAACCCGGCGTCGCTGACGCCGCCGCAAAAGTCCTGAAAGAACGCTACTTCGGCCTTAAAATCGCCGGTACGCACGACGGCTACTTCCAGGACGATGCCCCTGTCGTCGAAGAAATCCGCAGCAGCGGCGCCGATGTCGTTTTCGTCTGCCTTGGCGCACCAAAACAAGAGTTCTGGATGCGGACGCACGGCCCTGCTACCGGTGCGCACCTCCTCTGCGGCCTCGGCGGAAGCCTGGATGTCTTCGCCGGCAACGTCAAACGCGCTCCCAAATTCTGGTGCGAGCATGGGCTTGAATGGTTCTACCGTTTGTGTACAAACCCTTCCCGTTTGGGCCGTATGATGAAACTTCCCCTCTTCCTTATCCACGTCAAACAGGAGAAACGTAAAAAATGAACGGTAAACTCATTGTTTTTGAAGGAACCGACGGCTCCGGTAAGGCAACCCAGGCAAAGCGCCTCTTTCAACGCCTGCTTCAGCGCGGCCTCCCTTGCCGCGATATCGATTTCCCGCGCTACGGCAACCCTTTTGCCGTCCCCGCCGACCACTACCTCCATGGGGCCTTGGGCGATCATCCCGGAGATGTCAACGCTTACGCTTCTTCCGTCTTCTTCGCCGTCGACCGCTTCGCTTCCTATAAACAGGACTGGGGCGCGCTCTATGAATATGGCGGCATCATTGTTGCAAACCGGTACACTACCTCCAATGCCGTCCATCAGGCGTCGAAGCTGCCGGAGGCCGAACGGCAGGAATACCTTGACTGGCTCTTCGATCTCGAATATCATCGCCTCGGGCTTCCAGCGCCCGATCTGGTGTTGTACCTCGATATGCCTACCGCCGTCTCTGAAAAAATGCTCCGGCGACGGGAAGAAATTACCGGATCTTCCGCCGATATCCATGAGCAGGACAGCGATTACCTCCGCCGCTGCCGCGACGCCGCACGCGAAATTGTACGGCAATATGGCTGGACCGTTGTCGACTGCGCCGACGGTGACGTTCCCCGCTCTCCCGACGACATTCATCAGGAAGTGGCCGCAATCGCCGCGGACGTTTTAGGCTTGTCCCTCTGACCGCCCGAAAAGCGGGACGCTTTTGCGTCCCACTTTTCCCCGCCTGTGACTCTTAGCAGCAGGTGTCGTTGCTGCATCCGCAGGAGCAGCCGTTCCCGCAGCCGCAGTTACAGCCGTTTCCACAGCCGCAGTTGTTTCTGCTGCCGCAGCAGCAACAGCAGCAATTGTTGCTGCCGCTGCTTCCGCAGCCGCTTCCACAGCAGCAGCACAGCAGAATAATAATCAGGACGATCCACAGGCAGGAGTTTTCGTTGTTACCATTGTTGAACCACATAAATATGTCACCTCTCGCTTTGTTGTACCCTATCTTATGCGCCCGGCTTCTCTTTGGAGCCTGACCGCTTCCCTGAATCTGATTTCTTTTTTGCGTTCCCCGCATCACACAAGGAGGTTTTCCCCATGGCTGACCATCGAAACGGCGACACCGCCAGCTGGGACAGTGAACAAGTCCGACGCGCGCAGCCTTCCAGAAGACGGCCCCGCCGGAAACGGCACAGCGCCGCGTTCTTCTTCCTGAAGCTGATTCTCCATATCCTGTTCGTTGTGCTGGCTTCCGCCCTGCTGGCCGAAATCGGATGGCTCCTCTTTTCCGATTTCTGCTCCCTCAACAGCGGCAGCCTGAAAGCGGAAGAAGGTATTTCCATCCAGGTCACTGCCGAAGACACCATTCACTCCATTTCCGAAAAGCTGCACGACGCCGGCTTGATCGATTACCCCTGGTTCTTCCGCCTTTACGCCGACTTCGCCCACGCAGAAGAGGAAATCGGCATCGGCTCATACACCCTTAACAACGATATGGATTATCATGCCTTGATTGCCGGTATGCACAGCAGCTCCGGCAGCATGAATGAAGATACCGTCCGCGTCACCATCCCGGAGGGTTATACCGTTGCGCAGACCATCTCCCTGCTGGCGAAAAACGGCGTTAATACCGAAACCGCTCTGCTCGAAGCCGCAAAAACTGCAAACTTCGATTACAACTTCATCGACAACGAATCCGAAGACATCAGCCGTCTTGAGGGCTACCTTTTCCCTGACACTTACGATTTCTACGTCAACGAAAAGCCCGCTAATGCCCTGAACCGACTGATCTCCAACTTCAACAGCAAGCTCGATGATGAACTTCTCGCCGCCGCAGAAGCCCGGGGCTACAACCTTCACAAAATCATTACCATTGCGTCCCTCATTGAAAAGGAAACCGATGGCTCCGATCAGGGACGTATTGCCTCTGTCATCTACAACCGTCTCGACGGCCCCGGTGACAAAGCCGGAACCTACGGTCTCCTGCAAGTCGACGCCGCCCTCCTTTACGGTCTCCCTGACCACACCGGGCCGATTACCCAGGCCGATAAGGAATCGGATTCCCCGTACAACCTTTATAAAAAGGCCGGCTTGCCGCCTACGCCAATTGCAAACCCTGGCCTTGCCGCTATTGAAGCCGCCTTGCAGCCCGAACCTACCGATTACTACTATTACGCCTTGGGCAAGGACAGTCAGCACCACTTCTTTACTAATTACACCGATCACGTCAACTTTATCAACAGCAGTGAGTATTATGGGAACTAAACCGGAACTGCTCGCCCCGGCGGGCGATATGGAACGTCTTCGTATGGCTGTGCTTTACGGCGCGGATGCCGTGTATCTGGCGGGATCCAGCTTTGGAATGCGGGCCTTTGCGGGGAATTTTACCCCCGAGGAACTGCGTGAGGCCGTGGTTTTTGCGCATGAGCGCGGTGTGAGGGTTCACTGCACGGTGAACACTATGCCCCGGAACGACGAGGCGGACCGTCTGCCCGCCTATCTGGAATTGCTCGACGACACCGGCGTTGATGCTGTGATCGTCGCCGACCTGGGCGCTTTTGTTCTGGCCGGAAAACACGCCCCGCATGTGGAACGCCATATCTCCACCCAGGCCGGTATTACAAACTATGCCGCCGCCCAGGCTTGGTATGACGCTGGCGCGGCCCGTGTGATTCTCGCCCGGGAATTAAGCCTGGAGGAAATCCGGACCATTCGCGACAAAACGCCTCCCGGCTTGCAGATCGAGGCGTTCGTTCATGGAGCGATGTGCGTCAGCTACTCCGGGCGGTGCCTTCTGAGCAACTATATGACCGGACGGGATTCCAGCCGCGGCGCTTGTGCGCAGCCCTGCCGTTATCGATATGCGCTGATGGAGGAAAAGCGTCCCGGTGAATTCTTCCCTGTGGAGGAAGACGATGCCGGCACCTATATTATGAATTCCCGGGATATGTGTATGATCGATCACCTGCCGGACCTCCTGGATCTGGACAGTCTCAAAATCGAGGGCCGCGCCAAAACCGCATACTATGCCGCGGTCATTACGGGCGCGTACCGTCACTGCCTGGACGCGGCGGCGGCGGGACTGCCTCCGGACCCGGTCTGGCGGGATGAGGTGAATCATGTCAGCCACCGGCCTTATGCAACCGGCTTTTTCTACGGTCAGCCGGGACAGTATTACGCCAATTCCCGTTATATCCGGGAATGGCAGGTGGCCGCCGTCGTGACGGACTGCGATGCCGACGGAAACGCCATTCTGTCTTTACGAAACAAGTTCCGCGTCGGCGACGCCGTGGAGCTGGTTGGACCGGACCTGCGGCCCTTTGCCCTGACCGTGCCGGAAATGTACGATATGGATAATCAGCCGCTGCCGGAGCCGCGTACGCCGCAAATGTTGTTCCGGATGCGTCTTCCGTGCCCTGTACCTGCGTATACCATGGTGCGGCGGGCCGTAAGTTTGTCCGCGACCTGATTTTTTCATTACTGAGCGTATAAATAAACCATAGCATTCCAAAACGGACAGCCTTTTTTGAAAGACTGTCCGTTTTTTTCACGGTTTTCAGGAAACCGACGTGATATTTACCATTTCTTCGATAGTGGTTCCTCCTGTGCATTCCAGTACGATTTCCAAATGCCCCATCATACTTTCAGGGATGTCCATGGCAAACAACGCAAATTCCCGCCCGTACGTTATGCTCTGTACCGCCAGTTGTTCTCTTTGATCAAAGGTTTCCGTTCCGGTGGGGGTCAGGTAAAGGGCTATGGCGTCTACTTCCGTTTCCAGTCCGTTTTGAAAACTCGCCACTAGCAGCACCCTGGAACCAGCTTCAAAGCTGCACCAGCCGTCTCCTAAATCCGGACGCAGCGGCGTGCCGTCCTCCGTGAACCAGTAAACGCCGGTCAGGATGGGGGTATCCGGGACGCGTTTGGCCTTGAGAGCCATATAAAAGCCAATCGACACCAACGCCGACAGCATCAAAATTCCCAGGGCAATCGCCGCAAATTTCCATGCCGACGATTTTCTGCATGCATCCGGCGCCTCCTTTTCTTCCGGGAGCTTCACGCCCAACTCATCCGCTTCTTCCGGGAACTCCACACCCAACACATCCGCTAAAACTGCCAGATTTTCCGGACTGGGCTCCGATGTTCCCAACTCCCATTTCGACACCGCCTGACGGCTGACCTCCAATTTCTCCGCCAAGTCCTCCTGGGTCATGCCAAGGGCGTCACGGGCCGTTTTGATCGTTTCTGCAACATTCATGCATCATTCCTCCTTTGTTGTGAACCCAGTATAGCAGGTTGCGCCGGTTGCTTCCACCAACCGCTCCGCAACTTTCCCGGTTGCGCGGCGTTTTCTACGCCTTTTTGCCCGTTTCTTCCGGGAAACCGGACGCAAAAAACAGACGTGCAGAACCTGCACGCCTGTTTTGCTTTCCGGACTAATCAGCCGACATGAATGCCGCCGACAAAGAACTGGGTATAATAGGCTGTCGCCAGATCGCTGTAAATGACGCCCTTGCTGCGGGTGGAAGACGAATGAATAATCTGTCCATTGCCCACGTAAATGCCAACGTGAGAACAAGCCTTGCCTGCGTTGCGGGCGGGGTCGTTGAAGAACACAAGATCGCCGGGCTGAAGCTCGCTGATGCTGTATACCCGCGTGCCCAGGC
>CANDBG010000012.1 GCA_947382875.1 uncultured Oscillibacter sp.
TTGCACCGGCCGGTCCAGCGGGACCAGCCGCGCCCATTGCACCCGTCGGACCGACCGGACCAGCCGCACCCGTCGCGCCGGTTGCACCGGCCGGTCCAGCGGGACCAGCCGCGCCCATTGCACCCGTCGGACCGACTGGACCAGCCGCACCCGTCGCTCCGGTTGCACCGGTCGGTCCAGCGGGACCAACTGCGCCCGTTGCGCCGGTCGCGCCGGTGCAGCCACAGCACGGACAGCCGCAGCCCGTGCAGCCACAAAGCGCCGTCTCCATCTTTTCCATCAGCAGCCGTTGATTCTGTGAAGACATTTCCAACAGCTCCCGTACGCTTTCGTTTGCCGCTATGATCTCCCCGGCGGTTGCCCCGGAGAGGCTTTGACCGGGCAGAGTTCCCAGAATATGCTGTAAGCCTTCGCCGCCGGCGTTGAGAATGTGGCTGAGACTTAGTTCCTCCAAAGCGATGGAGGCAAGAATCTGATTGACAACCCCTTCCCGCTCCATCGGAGGGGTGTCCAAGGGAAAGCTGGGCATTGACATGAAATTGCAAAACTCCTTTCCGCGGCCTCCCGCCGCGCAGGATACCGCGCAAAAAGCATATATCGAAACGGCTTCCGGACAAACCGGAAGAGGCATTCCCCGGCAGACGGGCGGAAATCCCGTCTGGTGCAGTCTATGCAGTTCCCGTACCGTTTGTGCCGTACCCAAAAACAGGACCGCTTTCCAGCGTAATTGCATAAGCTGGAAGGCGGTCCAAAAAAGCGGCCTGAAACGGTCGGCGGTGAAGAAAGAAGGAATGTTAAGATGTACAGCGCACAAAACGGAACGGAAACCGGTCTGCTGCTGGTCACGGCTTCCATGGCGGCGGAGGCGCTGGCCCTCAGCCGATTGGCCTGTGCCGAGGGGGAAGCCCTGCGCCGGTCCGACGCGCCGGAGCTGCAGCAAAGCGGCGGAAAACTCCTGGCAGCCGTCACGCAGGCGCAGCGAGAGCTGAACCGCCATCTGGAAACGGCTTTGACGGCCTGCGGCTGTGATCCGTACGAAAGGGGCGAACTCCGCCTCACCAGCCGTTATAAAGAATTCTGGTGGGATGGTTCCCAGGCTTTGCCGTGGAGGCGTACCGCTCAAAAGGGGGCGGGCATCTGGATGGATGCCCCGGAAAGTATCCGTATTTTTCCAGGCAGAACCGGCTGTCTGTCGGTCTCCATGACCGCGTTTGCCGCCGGTCCGCCGGCAACAGTCTTTCTGCGGCTCGCGGGACCTTGCCAGACAAGCGATATCCCGCTGTTTACGCTGCGTACGCATGAGCTGCACAGGTTCCGTCAGAGCGTCCGGCTTCACACACGGACACAGACTTCGGTTTCTCTTGGCGTACGCGGCGCGTTGGGCATCTGCGTGGTCAGGGCGTCTCTGACCGGAACATTTTCGCCTCTGCCGCCTGACTGCGCAGGAAATCCTCCAGCTGATGCAAGGGCATCGGAGGTTCCGCAAGTGGCCGGGCGGCAATCGACAGAAGCAGAATCAGGTTATCATCGCCCGCGATGCGGTTTGAGTGAAGAGTGCCGCAGCAGCGGCAACGGTGAATAATGGCCCATTCGCCGTCCCGCCGCACCCAGACGCTGATCGGGTCCATAAGACCCCGGCAGGTCGACGCGCGGTCGCCGGGCGCCGCGTCGGCATGAACGCTGGCGAGGCAATGGGGACAGTGATTGCGCTGACGGGTGCCGTACAGCGGAGGCGGGACGGGTTTGCCGCAGGCCTGACAGGTAAAAAGCGTTTGCGGTTGCATGATGTAAAACCTCCAAAAGATGTTGTTCTCTCATCTTGGGAGGTCTGATAATATTGATTTGTGCAGACCTCCCGGCCTTACACATCCGCCGAACGAGAATTGTGTTTCATAAAATCTCCTTGTTTTATAGTAAATCGTTTTGTGGTTCTGTTACTTGCGCAAAAGAATGATTCCCAGTGTGTTGGGACCGCAATGGGAGAAAATGGTACAGCCCGCTTTCGTCTCAATGATCTCCTGAAAACGTCCGTCCTCCTGCAAAATTTCCCGAGCAATCCCGGCAAGTTCGTCCCCCTCGCAGGTGTCCACCAGACAGACGCGGCTGGTATCCAGATCCGTACGATTCCGCAGGCGTTCCCGGACGTAATCCGCAACGACCTTCGCAATCGCCCCGCGATACTTCTTCGTCACCGACATTTTTCCGCCGATGACCTCCACACAGGGGTGGAGCTTCAGCAGGTTTGCGCCCAGGGCCGTGACGGCGGAACAGCGTCCGCCCTTTTTCATGTAATCCAGACGGTCCAGAACGAAGCTCGTCTCCACGCGGGAAACCATGGCGTCCAGAAGGTCCAGAATTTCATGGACCGACTTCCCGGCCTCGGCGGCTTCCGCGGCGGCCAGCACCAACAGGCCATGGCCAATGGTGAGATTTTCCGAATTCACCACGTATACCTCCGGCACTTCCCCCGCGGCGAGCCTGGCGTTTTGGCAGCAGCAGGAAAAGGATGAACCAATATTGACGTGAATAATGGCGTCGTATTTCTCCGCCAGACGGCGGAAAATATCCTCGTAATCCGCTGTGTTGACCGCGTTGGTGGTTGTGACTTCCCCGCCTGCGTCCACGTGGGCGGCGATGTCGCCGGTGCGGATGTCCACGCCGTCATGGTACAGCTTTCCCGCCTTGACAACGCCCAGCGGAAAAACGGTAATGTTATGCTGCTCCAGCAGCCGGGCCGGCAGATCACAGGTGCTGTCGGTGGTAATTTTAATCATGAATGCTTCTCCTTCCAATTCACACGCCCCGCGAAAACTGCCGGGCGGAATGATCGGAAGTATTGTATCATACATCCAACGGAAACGCCAGAGCGGAACCGTCAAAATTCCGCGAAAAAGTTCGGGAATTTTGACCACGTACTCCGAAATTTACAACCGGATTACCGGGAAGCCTTGTGTGTCGGCGGGGGCGTGGGTTGCCAGCAGAACCGGTTTTTCCTCCGCCGCCTCCCGGACACACGCCAGACAACGGGCGTGGGATTCTTCGTCCAGACCGGCGAAGGGTTCGTCCAGCGCCAGGGCGTCAGAGGGAACGAGCAGGGCGCGGGCAAGGGATAGACGCCGTTTCATGCCGCCGGAGTACGCCCGGACGGGCCGCTCGTCGGACAGGTCCAGTCCCAGACGGGCCAGCAGCGCCGCCGCGCCGGACATGTCCGGACCAAGAACAAACTGCAGATTATTTGCGGCGTTCAGGTGCTCCAGGAGACGCGTCTCCTGGAACGCCGCCCCCCAGCGGGGGACCGTTTTTACTGTGCCGCTGTCCGGTCGGACAAGCCCAAGAAAGATATGCAGAAGCGTGGACTTGCCTCCGCCGGACGCTGCCATGAGACAGGTGACGCCCCGTCCGGCGGTGAAGGTGACGTTTTGCAAAACCGGCGTTCCGTTGTACGCCTTGCAGACGTTTACCGCTTGCAGTTCCATTCGTCAGCCGCCTTTCCCGCCAGACGGTCCGCCGCCAGCAGACACAGCTTTTCCAGCGCAACCGAGAGCGTTACAATGGCCGCCGTCCAGGCAAAGAGGTCCGGCGTGCGAAGGTAGATTTTGGCGTTATACAGCCGCTCCCCGATGCTGCCGTTCGGAAGGCCGATGACTTCCGCCGCAGCTCCGGCCTTCCAGCAGAGGCCGAGCGCCAGCGACATTGCCGTGCGGAAATACGGGTAGACCTGGGGAACCCCGATGCCCCACAGCCGCCGCCGGAGCGGTACGTGAAATACGTCGGCCATTTCCAAAAGCTGCCGGTCCATTTGACGGATACCCTCCAAAACGTTGAGGTACACCGGCGGAAATACCATCAGGGCGGAGATGAAAAATGAAAGGGCGTCCGAATCCAGCCAGACCAGGGCCAGGATGATAAACGAGGCCACAGGGACCGTCTTGACCGCCAGCACCGCCGGGGCGAGAAATTCCCGTACCCGACGGTTTGCCGCCGCCAGCGACGCCAGAAGTACGCCAAGAATGCAGGAGAGCAGAAAGCCTCCGAAAATCCGGGCGGTGGAGTGTAGGATGGTACGCCAGAAGTCCAGCGCAGGCAGAAGCTCACAAAGCCGCAGAGCCGCGCTCACCGGCGGCGCCAGAAGCAGTGAGCCATGCGGGTAAACCGCTGTCAGAAGCATACTGACGCCTTGCCACAGGACAAGCCACACCCCCACCGCCCAGGGACGCAGGCTGTCTTTTTTACGCGCCGTAGTAGAAGTCATGTCCGGGCAGTGCGCCGCCGACAGACTGCGGAAGCGCTTCAAAAAGCGTTTGCAGGTAGCCGGAAAGCTGAGATTCCATTTCTTCGCCGGAAATGCAGACGATGTTGCAATAAGGCAGCGCCTTTTCCGCAACCGCCGCCTCAATAATGCCCAGTTCTCCGATGCGGAATGCGGCGTCCGCCGGGTTGGCGTTCACCCAGGCCACCGAGTCCGCGTAGTCGTTCAGGAGGATTTCCACCGCCTCCGGATGTTCCTCCGCAAAGCTCTTGCGGATGGCCGCAACACCCGTAATCATGGCGGAACCGTTATCCAGGCTCTGCCATTCTTCCGTGAGGTCCAGAGCAACCCGCAGGGTATCCTGTTTCGTTTGGGCGACGGTGACAAAGGGCTGGGGCAGCAGCGCCGCAGAAGCCGTACCCGCCGCCAGAGCCGCCACGCACTCCGCGTGTTCGCTTTTCCAGTCGATGGTTACATCGGTATCCGGATCCAGACCGTTCTGCTGAAGCAGGTAGCGCAGGCCAAACTCCGGCGTGGACCCTTTGCCGGCGGCGACGATGGTTTTTCCGGCCAGGTCGGCCATGGAGTGAATGGCATCTCCGTTTTCGACGATATAAAGAACGCCCAGGGTGTTCACCGCCAGACAGAGAACTTCGCCCTCCGTCTGGTTGTACAGCACAGACGCCAGATTTGCCGGGACGCAGACAACATCCAGGTCGCCTTTTATAAACGCCGGAGTCAGCTCGTCGGCGGAACCGGCCAAGGTGAGTTCATAGGCTTCCATTCCGTCCAGATTGACCATTCCCATTGCCGTGGGGCCTTTCAGCGCGCCAATGCGGACGGTCACAGATTCCGGAACCGGTTCTTCCGCCGGGGGTGTTTCCGGCTCCTGTACGTCAGCCGGTTCCTCCGGAGACGCTGGCGTCTGGCCGCAGGCGGCCAAGGACAAAATCAGCAGCAGTGCAAGTAAATGTTTCCAGAATTTCACAATCAATGAACCTCGTTTCTCCAAAGTTATTTCGTATCTTCCTGGGGTGCGTAGACGGTTTTGGCCGTAATCCCTTCCAGGCGGCCGATTTTGCCCGAAAGGGCGGAAATACGGTTTGCCGGAGCTTGCAGGGCAACGCTGATGATACGGAACCCCTGCTCCCGGCAGGGAATGCCCATACGGCCCAGCACACAGTCTTCGTACTCGTGCAGCAATTCATTCAGCGCCGCAATTGACGCCGCTTCCCGCACGATAATTGCCAAAACAGCAATTCGGGTTTCCATACTTGGGTACCTCCTTTCCTGAAAAATACAATCAAAACAACCCCTGCCATCCGGCAGAGGCTGCAGCCGTGAACCGCACAGGAATTTCCATGCGCATTTGCCTCCTCTCTTCCGGCGTGGAACAAAGCCTTGCCGTCAGTGCAGCGGACGTTTTTCTGTGAGAATCCGCGGACCGGTCAGACATTCTTTCCGGCGGCGGTTTGTGTTTGTCAGACTTCTTTGATTACGGTCAAAAGCATTTTGAAGGGCGTAATCGCGTGGAGGGCGCAGGGAACGCCCGCAGGCAGAACAATGGCATGACCAGCCGTCACCCAATGGACCGTGCCGTCAATGGTGACTTCAGCTTCGCCGTCGAGGACGTGCGCCATGGCGTCTCCGGGCGCAGCGCGGGCGCTGAGGCCCTCCCCGGCGTCAAAGGCGAGGAGCGTCAGGCTGGCGTCGGGACGCCGCGTCAGGGACTTGCAGACCACTTTGCCCGTTTCATATTCCACTTCCTCCGTCAGACTGAGTACCCTGCCATGAGGAATATTTTGAATCAAGTCTTCCATATGAATCTCCTTTGGAGACGTTTTATTTCTTGCGGGATTTCCAAAAGCTGTAAACAACTCCGGCAACCGACAGGAACAGCATACACAGCCAAAAGATGCCTTTGCGGTTTGACGAATGCAGAAAAAACACAAACGTCAGGCCGCCCGACGCAAGCGCAAAAAACAAAAGAAGCAGTACCTCAAGCCGGCGGGCTTGTGTTTGACTTCGGGCGAAGCAGCCAATCAGGAAGGTCCCGAAAAAGCTGACGGTCAGCACGCCGGTCAGGGAGATTTGGTTTAATATTTGCAATGTGTAGCTTTGCAATTCATAGACATTGAGAATTCCGGCGTCGCGCACCTGGTTATAGTCTTGAATGATTATCCATAAATACAAAAGCTGCAAAAGGCCCGCAGCGAAAACGAACCATTTGTGCCTTGGACGCTTCCAGTAGACGAAATCCGCACGCTTTTCCTCTGAATGACGCATCGTTTTTCTCCTGTTCACTCCGCAGATAAAAGCCCCTTCGCATTTTTCAAAAAGAATACTCTTTATTATAGCAGGAGTTTTTGGAAAGAACAAGAAAAAAAGATTGATTCTTTTTTCACAACAGACTATAATAAAATAAACAAATCGTATCGGCGGGAGATGATGCAATTTGCATAATCGTTACGAAAAAATTTTTCCGGCAACCATCAGTTTTTCCTTCGGCCTGATTTTCCTGGGCTTCTGCCTGGAAAAACCGATAGACATCATGTGGGGCCTCTACCACATTGTCTCCATGCAGGACCTCCTGATTACCGACTACGTTTCCATCGGCGGCCCGGGCGCCGCGCTGATCAACGCCGGCATCGTCACCATCATCTCCATCTGCATCATCAAAATCTCCGGCGACCCCTTCAACGGTTTTACCATCGTGGAAATGGGCCTGATGGCCGGATTCTCGCTCTTTGGCAAAAATTTCATCAACATCTGGCCGATTATTCTGGGTACCTGGCTCTATGCCCACTACCGCAAGGAACCGTTTTCAAAGCACGCTTCCGTAGCCCTGCTGTCGACCTCCCTGGCCCCGCTGGTAAGCTATATGTCGCTGGGCAGCATTCATGCCAGTATTTGGATGGGAACGGCAACCGGCGTTTGCATTGGCTTCATTCTGCCCTCGCTTTCGTCCTACACCTACAAAATTCAAAACGGCATGAACCTGTATAACATGGGGTTTGCCTGCGGACTGTTCGCCATGATGATCGTACCGGTTTTAAGCGCCTTTGGCGACAGCCCGGACTCCGTTCTCTACTGGGCGACGGGCTACAACCTCCGTTTTTCGTTCGTGCTGACGCTGCTCTGCATGATTTTAATAGTGTTGGGTCTGTTTGGCACAGGACAGCCGGTCTGGGCCGTCTGGGCGGGCTATCGGCGTCTGCTGTCCACCACGGGCCGCGCTCCCAGTGATTACCTGCGGATGTTCGGCGCGGGACCGGTGCTGATCAACATGGGCGTTAACGGACTGATCGGTATGGGCTATGTTCTGATCATAGGCGGCGACCTGAATGGTCCGACGCTGGGCGGTATTTTTACCATCATGGGCTTTTCGGCCTTCGGCAAGCATGTTTTTAATATTTCGCCGGTAATGCTGGGCGTGTTCGTCGGCGCTTACGGAATGCATCATACGCCGGATTATCCGTCCCTTCAGCTGGCGGGCCTGTTCGGCACGTGCCTTGCGCCGATTGCGGGCTATTTCGGATGGCCCTTCGGCATTCTGGCGGGGTTCATTCACTCCTGTCTGGTGCTGCAAACCGGCGGGCCGGTGGCGGGTCTCAACCTGTACAACAACGGTTTTTCCGGCGGCCTGATTGCGATTGTGCTATACCCCACAATTATGGCAATCTGGCGCAAGGGACGCCTTACGCTGCAAGATAAGGACTATTACGATCTGTTTGAGGAGAGCGATCCGATTGACACCTCGTCGTGGCGCACAAGCAAGAGTACAGCCATGCGGGAAAAAAAGAAAGCGGAGGAGGAAGCGGAACAAGATTCCAGTTCCACGCCGGAGAATTAATCGGCAATGTCTCTTACAAATTTCCATTCGTATCCGAGGCGAAATCTGTCAAAAAGTGGTCTCGACTGGAACCCCGGGCTGTGCTATACTGAAAAAAGACACCGGGATACTGGGTTTAAGGAGAATTTTGGAAATGACAAGTATACTTTTTGTCGGCGGCTTCAACACTTGCAGAAGTCCGGCGGCGGAGTTGATTTTGAAGGATTTGGCAGAAAAAACGGGTCTGGATACCCAGTTTCACATCGAATCCGCCGGAGTCAATGCGAAAGGCGAAGAAAGTATGCTGACCGAATCCACACGCGGGATTCTGGATAAACTGGGGATCGATTATTCCGGGAAAACCGTCCGTCAGATGCACAAGGAGGACTATCACGCCTTTGAATTTCTGATTGCCATGGACTGGGCCAGCTTCAGCCGGGCGCGTGCGATCTGCGGCGGCGACCCGGAAAACAAAATTCACTTTCTGCTCGATTTCACCGAACAGCCCGGAGAAGTTGAGAACCCGGAGTTTTCGGAAGATTACCTCAAAACCTGGATCGAGATTTCCACAGGCTGCGCGGGCTTGCTGGACTATCTCAAGCGAGCAGGGAAGAAGCCCGGCAAATCCCGCCGGATTTTGTGTTTCGGAGACTCCAACACCTACGGCTTTGACCCGCGCTCCCTGAGGGAAGAACCACGCTATGGAGAAAGTGTTCGTTGGACGGAGCTGCTGCGTCAAAAGGGCTGGCGGATACTCAACGAGGGACAGAACGGCCGCGCCATTCCGTACCGGAAAACGGAGATTGAAAACGCCTGCGCACGGTTTCGGGAACACCATGCGGATGCCGCCGTCATCATGCTGGGGACAAACGATCTTCTGAAGGGCGGCGGCCTGACGGCGGAGGTCTGTGCAAAACGCATGGAAACGTTTTTGAGCGATCTGCTGTCAGAAAGACCGCCCTTTGTGCTGCTGCTGACGGCTCCGCCGGCCATGCTTCCCGGCGCGTGGATCGACAGCGCCAGAATTCTGGACGAATCCCGCCGGCTGTCCGGGTGCTACCGGACCCTGGCGCAGAAAACCGGCATTGCGTTTGCCGACGCGGCCTCCTGGAACGTGGCGCTTACCTTTGACGGCGTACACTTTTCCAAGAGCGGGCACCGTACGTTTGCCGCGGAAATGCATAAGACGCTTTGCAGTGTTTTCACACAGTAAATTGTAAAATGATTGCCGCAAAAAGAAGCGCCGGAGAAATCCGGCGCTTTGCTTTGCGGTCAGGTTTTGGCGCGGCAGAGGAAGGTTACAATCTGTCCGCGGGTGCAGACTTCGTCAGGGGCAAAGGTGGCGGCGGTTTTGCCGCTGGTGATGCCTGCTTCTACGGCCCAGTTCACGGCAGGGGCATAGTTCGCATTTGCGGGAACGTCCGTAAAGCTGACCTTGCTGCCGCTGGGGGAACCTGCGGCCTTCCAGATGTACGAAACCGCCATGGAGCGGGTGCAGGGGGCGTCAAGACGGCCTGCGTCAATGCCGATGCTCTTGGCCCACTCCGCTGCACTGGTTCCGGGCTGGCCTTCGGCACGCCAAAGGAAGGTTAAAATCTGCGAAACCGTGCAGGGGCTGCCGGGACCAAAGGTTGTGTTGGTCAGGCCCTTGGTAATGCCCTCCTTGACGGCCCAGTCAATGGCTTTCTTATACGGTGAATTCGCGGCCACGTCCGTAAACTGACCGGAGGTGTTCGACGCCGCGCCCGCAGGAGGCGCAATGCGGATATACTTGGCATACGCGCCGCTCGGCGTGACGGGATAGCCGTCTTTGTTGATGGTCAGGGGCTGGCTGTCCGAAGCGGACGCGCCGCCGGTCATTACGAGACCATCTTTCAGGGTCAGGGGCACCCCGGCACAGATAAAGGGTGTAGGATGATCGCTGGTTGTGCCGTTTATAATCAACTCGCCGCTGCCGCTGATGGATGCCGCGATTTTGATTGTGTCCGATCCCCAGGTATTGAGCTGCAGGACGCTTGCGATGTTTTTGCTGCCGGGCGAGAGGATGATGTCAAGACGCTCGGTCTCTATGTATTCGCAGTAAATTTCAGGACCATTGAAACCATTCAGGGTAATAGCGGACTGACCATCATAGCTCCAGCCTTTTCCGCTTTCGGCGTAGTCGGGTGACAGACTTTCAAAATCAATGCTGCCTTGGGTGTCGCTGATGGTAAAGGGCGTGAAATCTGCCAGCGCGGGAATGGAGAGGCTGATGCACAGGGCAAGAGCCAACGCGAGGAATAGGAGTTTCTGTTTCATGCGATTACCTCTTTTCGTAAAATTTCCCGCAAAGCGGGGGTGAAGGGTGTGTGGCAAATCCCTTCATTATAGAAAGTTCCAAAAGAGGCCCGTTTGGTTTTATCATTTTGCAAGATTTTCAGAAAAAAAGAAATTTTGTCCATTTCAACAAAAACGAAAATTGGTATTGTACAAATCGCTGCGAGTTTGAACGCTTGAGAGGGGAATTGCGGCCAAAAAAGGGCGGACACACCGGCCCGCCCCTATGGAGTTACACAATCAATGCCGCGTATCCCTTTTTCTCGCCGGCCCCTTTTTCCACGTATTGCCGGAACCCTTCGATATAAAAGGGGATGCTGTCTTCCTTACCCTTCGTGAGCCGTCCCCGGACCTTCTCCCAGGCTTTGATCGAAATGCGATAATCCGGGAGACCTGCCGTCAAAAGGGGTTGCTGTTCCTCCTCAATCCAGAAGTATTCCCCGCCGTAGTTCCGCCGGGCGACTTCAAACACATAGCTGCCAATCATGGACGAGGCGTCCAGCAGGGCCGCTTCGTTCAGCCCGTAGCCGGACAGCTCGTCCAGAAGACGGTCCACCGCTTCCAGGCTTTCGACGCTGAAATCAAAATCCCCGCACTCCGTAAAATTTTCCGAAAAGTTCTTTGCCGTCAGAAGAATATCCGACATCAGTTTTTCCATGCTTCCTTACCGCTCCTTTCGCCGCCGTCCCGCTGCGAGGCCGGCGCCTCCCAGCAGAATGGCGAAATCCGCCAGATTGTATACGTACCAGTCCCAGGGCTCCGGCAAACGCGGGAACTGCACATAATCACATACCGCGCCATGACGGACCCGTTCCCACAGGTTGCTTGCGCCGCCGCCCAGCACGAGTCCCGCGCCCAGGGGGTGACGCCGCCGGGCTGTCCAGACGGCCCCCAGCGCCGCCGCAGACGCGCCCTCAATGAGCTTTGCCGGAAGCGGCAGACCGAAGGCTGCTCCACGATTGCGCAGGTCCGTCAGGCGGACGCGCCCGCCGCAGAAGTCCGCTTCCCGACGGCTGGTACGGTCCAGATACCACCGCAGGGCCGTGCAGGACCCGAACACCGCGGCGGCGGTGACAAGTGTTTTCATGGATGTTTCTCCTTTTCCCGGGCCGCCTTTTCCATCGCCGCCCGAAGCGCGCCGTGACTGCGGCGGTTGTTGGCCTGCAGAGCCGCGGCAATTTGCCCCTGAACCTGTTCCACTTCGTCCCGAAACCCCGCCGCCGATACCCGTAAGGCGCCATGGCCTAAGATAATGAGCTGTTCCGGGCCGTCGGACGTGGCCACCTTGACCCGGTGCTTCCGGCCGATTTCGTAGGTGGCGCGTTCGATGTAAGCGTCGGCGGTTTCGGCCTCTTTCGTGTAAACGACATGAATGTTATGGCAGGTCTCTACGGAACCCTTGCCCCCCTGAACCTTGTACGCGTCAAAGACGACAATGACCTCGCATTTGCGGCAGCCCTGGTAGTTGCAGAGAATGTCGCAGAGGGCCTTACGGGCGGCGTCGAGGTTGTCCCTGGCAATGGCTTTCAGCTCGTCCCAGGCGAAAATAATGTTGTAGCCGTCCACCAGAAGGTACTCCGGACCGGCAGGCGTTTCCGGAATTCTGCGGGACGCGGAGGCCTCCGCCGCCGGACGGCGCGGCGCTTTCGGCGGAAGAAAATCACGCCTCCGGACGGGGCCGTAGGTTCGTTCAAAAATGGCCTGCAGTTCCTTATCCTGTTCGATGGTTCCCGCGTAGGTCTCCGAACGACGGAAAACCGGGGGTTCGTCGGGAAGCGGTTCCGGTTCGTTCCAGCGTAAGCCGCTGTCCACGTGGGCGTGGCGCGGGACCTCGTTCCATTTTACCGTGTGCCCCGCGCCGTGGGAACAGAACACGGAATCCGCCGGGTTTTCCACGTCCCGTTCGGGGTCGTAGCCGCTGGCCGCAATGACGCTCTCTGCGTCCGGACAGGGACGGCAGCCCGCCGGGCGGCAGAGCAGGCGGCCCTGTCCGCGGGTATACATGGCGACTTCCCGGGCATAGTCCCGCATGGCCGAAACGGGGGCTGTGCCGGTGAGTACGGCTTCTTCGCCCAGGGTTTCGGGAGGTTCCGTTTCGCCGTTCATGCGCTGGATGTCGCCCAGCGCGCGGCCGAGCTGATTGGCAGGAAGTTCCAGACGAAAGGCATACCAGGGTTCCAGCAGAACGCTCTCCGCCGACATCAAGCCTTGACGGACAGCACGGTACGTCGCCTGACGGAAGTCGCCGCCCTCGGTATGTTTTTCGTGGGCGCGGCCTGCGGTAAGGGTGATTTTCAGGTCCGTGACCGGCGAGCCGGTCAGGACGCCCGGATGTGGCTTTTCCAGCAAGTGCGCCAGAATCAGACGCTGCCAATGGCCGTCAAGCTGGTCCTCCGGACAGATGGTTCCGATTTGCAGACCGCTTCCCCGCGGACCGGGTTCCAGAAGCAAGTGTACTTCCGCATAATGCCGCAGCGGCTCAAAGTGTCCCACACCCTCCACAGGTTTCGCAATGGTTTCCCGGTAAACGATACGCCCCGCGCCGAAGGAGACTTCCAGGCCGAAGCGTTCCCGCAGACGGCGCTGTAAAATTTCAATCTGCACCTCGCCCATGAGCTGGACGCGGATGGATTGTCCATTCCAGACGACGTGCAGCTGCGGATCTTCCTCCTCCAGCTGCCGGAGCTGCTGAAGGGCCGTGTGAGGGTCCGCGTCGGTCTCCACCTGATACGCCAAAACCGGTTCCAAAACGGGCGTTGTCCAAGCGGTTTCAAAACCCAGGCCCTGGCCTGGCACGGTGTGCGTCAGGCCCGTCACCGCGCAGACGGTCCCAGCGGGAGCCTCGTCCGCCGGACGGAATTTCGCGCCGGAGTAAATCCGAATCTGGTCGGCCTTTTCCTCCCAGACGTCCTCCTCCGGCGTGTCCGGACGCCGGTTTGTCAGCGGGGTTTTTACCCGCAGCATGCCGCCGGTGACTTTCAGATAGGTTAACCGGTTTCCCCGTTCATCCCGCGCGACCTTGAAAATTCTGGCCCCGAATTCCGACGGATAATCCGGGACCGGCGAAAAACGTTCCAGACCGTCCAACAGGGCGTCCACGCCGTCAAGCCGGAGGGCGGAGCCAAAAAAACAGGGAAATAATTTTCGCTTCGCCGCCAGCCCGGACAGCTCGCCGTCGGAGAGGGACCCGTTTTCCAGATAATGTTCCAGGGCGTCCTCGTCGCAGACCGCCGCTTCCTCTGCAATTTCCTCCGGCGGCGCGCCGAAGTCGATGCATCCGCCGTTTAACCGTTCTTTCAGCTCGGAGAGCAGCGCGGCGCGGCGATCCTGCGCGAGGTCCATCTTATTCACAAACAAAAATACCGGTACGCCGTACTGCTCCAGCAATCGCCAGAGCGTCCGGGTGTGGGCCTGCACGCCGTCGCTGCCGCTGACGACCAATATGGCGCAGTCCAAAACCCGCAAGGTCCGTTCAGCCTCGGCGGAAAAATCCACGTGTCCCGGCGTGTCCAGCAGGGTGACTTCCAAATCGCCCCAGGAGAATTCGGCTTGCTTGGAAAAAATTGTAATGCCCCGTTCCCGTTCGATGGCGTCGGTGTCGAGGAAGGCGTCGCGGTGGTCAACGCGGCCCAGCCGCCGGATGGCCCCGCTGTGATACAGCAGGGCCTCCGACAGCGTGGTTTTTCCCGCGTCGACATGGGCCAGGACGCCGATTACCAGTTTTTTCATACGCGCCCCACCCCTCTTTTGCACACGCTCACAAGCCCCGCCAGGATTCCGGGCGCAGACGGCTCAAGTCGTGTTCGGCCCGGTCGATCTCCGCCAGCATGGCGGCCTTGTCTGCATTCAGAGTGCCCCTGAGAACCAGATAGTTGCTGGCATGGTTCATACGGAACACACTGCCGGGACTGTCCAGACGCTCCATCATTCGACGGGTTTCCTCCAAGACCTGGGGCTGTGTCAAAAGCTGAAATTCTCCCGTTTGTACCCAATCGTAAAGGGGCGTTTCCGGTTCCACCATCAGGGTCAGCATCCCGATATACTCCGGGTTCATGGCGTTGAAGGCGTCTGCGGTGTCCAGGGCGTGACGTTTCAGCAGTTCCGGTCCGCCCAGGCCCGTGATGGCCGTGACGGAAAGGGCAATTCCGCAGCTTCGGACCTTCTTTCCCATTTCGACAATTTCCGCGGCGGTATGGCCCTTCCGCATTCTGGTCAGAACCGCGTCGCAGCCGGATTCCAGGCCCATGTAAACCATGATTAAACCCTTTTCGCGCAGAGTCCGAAGCTCCTCCTCCGACCGAATCCGGATGCTGGACGGAGATGCATAGCAAGTCACCTGACGGCACTCAGGGAAAAGGTCTCGAATGGAATCGAGGATGGCGTACAGTTCGGCGGCTTTGCGAACCAGAGCGTCGCCGTCGGCGAGAAAGACTTTTTCCACATGACGGTACACGCCGCGGGCGATTTGGAAGTCTTCCAGAACTTCCTCCAGGGGCCGCAGAGCAAACCGTTTTTCCTTGTACATACTGCAAAACGCGCAGGTGTTATGACTGCATCCGTACGTGACCTGCACAATGAGGCTCCGCGCCTCGGAGGGCGGACGGTATACGCTTCCGTAATATCTCATACACCCAGTTTTTCCAGCGCGGACATCTTTAAACACAGGCAGAAAATGGAAATTGCCTGTTTCAGCTCCTCCACCGGCGGCAGCGACGGCGCCAGACGAATATTGCTGTCCTGGGGGTCTTTGCCATAGGGGAAGGTTGCGCCCGCGCCGGTCATGGTCACGCCCGCCTCACGGCAAAGCTCCCAGGTGCGCCGCGCGGTGCCCGGCATGGCGTTGAACGAGACAAAATAACCGCCCTTGGGCCGCTTCCAGGAGGCAATGTTCAGCGGTGCGATTTCCCGGTCCAGCGCGTCCAGCACCGTGCGGAACTTGGGCCCCATAATCGCGGCGTGTTTTTTCATCAGTTCCAGGGTGTGCGCCTTGTTCTGGAGGTACAATACGTGCCGCTGCTGATTCACCTTGTCAAAGCTGATGACCTGGGGCGTCAGCAGGTTCGACATATGCGCCATGTTGGCCTCGGAGCAGGCAAAGCAGGACACGCCCGCGCCGGGAAGCGTCACCTTGGAGGTGGAGGCGAACTCAAATACCATGTCGGGGTGTCCGGCCTCCGCGCAAAGGGAAAGAATGTCCGGGAACGGCACATAGTCGCCCTCAAATTCGTGGATGCAGTACGCGTTGTCCCACATGATGGTGAAATCCGGCGCGGCGGCGTTCAGGTTTGCAAAACGGCGGATGGTGTCTTCGGAATAGATCACGCCGTCGGGGTTGGAGTACTTGGGCACGCACCAGATGCCCTTTACCGTCGGGTCTTTCGCGTGCTTCTCCACCATGTCCATATCCGGACCGGTTTCGGTCATAGGAATGGTAATCAGCTCAAAGCCAAAGAACTCGGTAATTTTGAAATGCCGGTCGTAGCCGGGGGCGGGACAGAGCCACCTGACCGTTTCTTCCAGACGCCAGGGGCGGGGGCTGTGAAGGAGACCATGGGTATAAGCCTTGGAAATGGTGTCAAACATGAGCTGAAGGCTGGCGTTGCCGCCGACAAAAACCTGTTCCGGCTGACAGTCCAGGATTTCCGCAAACAGCCGCTTAGCGGCGGGCAGACCGGACATTTCGCCGTAATTCCGCACGTCGATTCCGTCGGACACATAGTCCTCGGGTTTCTGCATCAGGCTGAAAATGTCGCTGACCAAATCCAGCTGCGCCTTGCCAGGCTTGCCGCGGGCCATGTTCAGTGAAAGACCGCGGTCCTTCCAACCCTGGAATTCCTTTTGCAGCGCGGCGTATTCGGCGCGGCGTTCCTCCTGGGACATTTGGGCATACGTTTTCATTGTCATACATCCTTTCCGTTTTATTCGCTCTGATCAATTTCCTCCGCCGGTTCCGGCGATGGTTCCTCTGATGAAATCTCCGGCGTTTCCACCTGAACCTCCGGTGCGCCGGACTCTGCGGAGGTTTCCCCGTCTGCCGGTACGCCCTCCTCCGCAGGCGCGGGGCCGCTCTCGGGGAGCATACGCGCGGCCAGGGCTTCCAGCTCCTCGCCGCCAAGGATAAACTCGATGAGGCCGGCCTGTTCCTCGGAGGGATAGTAAAACACAGCCCAGGGAAGGGTTTCCGTCAGTTCGCGCTCTTCCCGGAGCTGGGTCATGGCGGCGGCAACCTGTTCCGTTCCCTCCTCGTCCCAGTAGCCCAGACGCACGGCCAATTCTTCCCGGCCCTCTTCCAGCGCGGCGTCCAGAAGGCTGTACAGCGCCGCAGGGCTGGTGGCGTTCACCACGGACTGAATTTGTTCCAGCGTCCGGCGGTAGCTGATCTGGACGGAGGCTTCGTAAAACCCCCGCTGACTCTGCCGGGATGACGTAATGTATTCCACCGCGTAGGACCCCAAAGGCGTTTCCTGTTTGATTTCCGCGGCGGCGGCTTCCAGCGTGTCCGCGACGGCGAGTTCGCTTTCGAAATTATAGAGCCGCAGCGTGGCCGTTTCCGTATGCTGTCCGATGAGAAAGAGCAGGTCGTTGACGATATCCTGATGACTTTCCGCCCGGAGGGTTCCGGCGGCTTCGCTCTCCCAGAACTTGCTGCTGTGCGGCTCGGCGGTGCTGTACGTTCTTTCCAGCAGCGGCGCACAGCCCGTAAGAATCAGCAGCGACAAAAACAGGCATAAAATACGCAAAATTGGGGGGCCTCCTTCCGGGCGTTTACAGCCCCAGATCCTCGTCGACCAGCAGAACCTCCACATCCGTCCCGTTCATGGGCTCCCAGAGCACCACCAGGCCCCGGCAGATGCGTTCCGGACTGCGGCAGTCAAAGCAGCGGTCGGCATTTACGGCGCAGGGGGTGTTTTTTCCCAGACGCCGAGCATTTTTCGGCGCAGCGATGTTCCGCGCCCGCCAGAGAGCTTCGTCGTAAGTTGGCGCAAGCTTGTTGCGTCCGATGACAAAATAGATCTTTTTATGACCGTACAGCGTCGCGGCGACGCGGTTTCCGGTACCGTCAATGTTGATGAGTTCGCCGGTTTCCGCCAGAGCGTTGGCGGACGTGAGGTAGATTTCGCTGGACATGGCCTGCTGGCATGCGCCGCCGGCGGACTGCTTCCAGTGCCAGGAAATGGTATTGTGCGCACCTAGGGAGTCGTACAGCCCCAAG
This sequence comes from uncultured Oscillibacter sp., assembly GCA_947382875.1. Taxonomy (GTDB): domain Bacteria; phylum Bacillota; class Clostridia; order Oscillospirales; family Oscillospiraceae; genus Oscillibacter. Next base: position 17,611 of record CANDBG010000012.1, read on the forward strand.
GCGTCCAGAGTCATGGAACCTCCAAAGCCGACGGTTTTTCCGTCGATGACTTCGTTAAGGTACGCCGCCGCCTCCTCGCCGGAGGCAAATACGTGAACTGTAAATTTCTGCGCTTCCAGGTTCTGTTTGACCGTTGTAAAATCCATATTTTCAAAACCTCCTTTGTGTTTTCCCGTAATAAAATGTATGAGCAGTCAAAGTTAAGGATGAAAGGGGATATTCATATTTGCTTGATTTTGTGCGCCGTGATAATGGTATAGCTGTGGGCGTTGACGGTAATTTTGCAGTCATCTGCCAGAATATACCAGTTTTTCCCGCGCCGTTCGATTCTGGCATCTTTCTTCAGAATTTGGTCTCTGCACCAGGAAACAATGCTATCGGCTTCAAGCTGCAGATTTCTTTTTATGCGCTCAACGCCAAGTTTTGTCGTGTGAAGTTTCTCGAGATTTTCGTTTGGTTCCATCATTTGCCTCCCTGACGCTTTCATGCTCCTTACGATTCTTCCAGCGTAATTTGTGATTCCGCCGTGTCCTCCTGGCGCAGCAGCGCGCCTGCTCCGGGCACTGATCGGGCACGGTAACGGCTCTGATTTTTGATGGGTGTTTTCGCCAGCGGCGCGGCATTGTCCAGCGAGTATTTCGGCTTCATCGTCAGCACTGCCGCGCCCTGCGTGGTACGGGTTGTTTTCGGCGTCAGGAGGGAGCTGTGGAAAATCAGGCAGCGGGGTTCGGTGGAATAGACGGCCAATTCCTGTTCTTCGTCCACCCGGCACACGGCCCTGAGCGGCGATTTGTCCGAATACGCGCCGGTAAGTTTCCGGCGGTTGGAGGCCGTCTGATAGGCTTTGATGTCCACCCGTGCCGCCTTGCCGTTCTCAAAGAAGAAGATCAGCCCGCCGGAGTAATCGCCTGGCAGAACCATATAGACCACATTTTCGCCGGGGTCCATACCCAGCTTGGCTGGGAGGTAATCGCCCAAGAGGCTGGCTTTGGAGTCGTCGAAGTCGCTGACGCGGGTTTTGTACACCTGACATTTGTCCGTAAAGAACATGACCTCCGCCGCGCTGGTGGTCTCGAAGGTCTGCCGGAGACCGTCGCCCTCCTTGTACTTCTGCATGTTGCTCATGCGCAGGCTTTGGGGGGTAATTTTTTTGAAGTAGCCCTCCCGCGAGAGAAACACGTGAACCGGAAATTGTTCCGGCGGTTCTTCCTCATAGGGGGCCGGAAGCTCGTGGGCATAGACAATGGTCGTCCGGCGGGGTTCGCCGTACTTTTTCGACGCCTGGTTCAGCTCGTCCAGAATGATTTTCCGCACCCGGCGGGGGTTTTGCAGAATATCATCCAGATCGTCGATTTCGTTTTGCAGTGCGTCGGTTTCCTGTAAACGCTTGAGAATGTATTCCTTGTTGATATTCCGCAGCTTGATTTCGGCCACGTACTCCGCCTGGATTTGATCAATTCCAAAGCCGATCATCAGGTTCGGCACGACGTCGGCGTCGGCGTCGGTTTCGCGGATAATCCGGATGGCTTTGTCAATGTCCAGCAAGATCCGTTTCAGGCCCTTGAGCAGATGGAGCTTGTCTTTCCGCTTGCCCAGGACGAAGTACACCCGCCGTTTGACGGACTCCGTACGCCAGGCGGTCCATTCCTCAATGATCTGCCGTACGCCAAGAACCTTGGGCATCCCTTCAATCAATACGTTGAAGTTGCAGGAAAAAGTATCTTCCAGGGGCGTCTGACGGAACAGCTTCGTCATTACCTTATCCGGGTCCGCGCCGCGTTTGAGGTCGATGGCGAGCTTCAGGCCGGAGAGGTCCGTTTCATCGCGCATATCGGCAATTTCCCGCGCCTTGCCGGATTTGATCAATTCCGCCACCTTGTCCAGAATGGCCTCGATGGAGGTGGAATAGGGAATTTCATAAATTTCGATCAGGTTTTCCGTCTTGACGTACCGCCACTTTGCCCGTACCCGGACGCTGCCCCGGCCGGAATTGTAAATTTCCCGGAGGGCGTCAGGGTTGCAGATCAGCTCGCCGCCGGTAGGGAAATCCGGACCGAGCAAGGTTTCCTGCAAATCGCAGTTCGGGTTCTTGAGGAAGGCCGCCGTTGCCGCACAGACTTCTTTCAAATTAAAGCCGCAGAACTGCGACGCCATTCCGACGGCAATGCCGCTGTTGGCGGAAACGAGAATATTTGGGAACGTGGTGGGCAGAAGGACCGGTTCTTTCATTGTGTTGTCGTAGTTGTCAACAAAATCCACCGTATCGCTGTCAATGTCGCGGAAAAGTTCGCTGCAGATCGGCGTGAGTCTGGCCTCCGTGTACCGCGGCGCGGCGCAGGCCATATCACGGGAATAGTGCTTGCCGAAGTTGCCTTTTGAGTCGACAAAGGGCGTAAGAAGCGCGCCATAGCCCCGGGAAAGGCGGACCATGGTATCATAAATGGCGGCGTCGCCGTGGGGGTTGAGGCGCATGGTCTGTCCGACGATGTTGGCGGATTTGGTACGCGTTCCGGTGAGGAGTCCCATTTTATACATGGTGTACAGGAGCTTCCGGTGGGAGGGCTTGAAGCCGTCAATTTCCGGGATGGCCCGGGAAACAATCACCGACATTGCATAGGGCATATAATTGGTTTCGAGGGTGTCCGTAATGTTCTGTTCCACCACCGCCGCGTGGAGTCCCAGGACATTCGGGTTCTTGGCCTTGGGCTTTCCGCCCTCAGACGTTTTCTTTTTTGGCATGGTTACGATTCCTCTGACATCATTTAATCAAGATTGTTCTTGCGAGAGTAAGGGTTAGGGTTATCTGTCCGTTTCAGCAGATAATCCACGCTTGTATGGAAATATTCCGCCAGACGAACCAGAACTTCATCGGTCCATGGCTGTTGTTCGGTTTCCAGGTAACTGTATTTTCGCTGGGTTATGCCGATGGCTTCGGCAAGGGTCCTTTGCGACAAATCGTGATCTTCCCTCAAATCTCGTATTCTTGTTTCCATAGTAATCACCCCGGAACAGAATACATTAGACAAAATTTATCTATTGTGTTTTAGATAGATTTTGACTAAAATAGATGGAGATAAGAGGTAATTGGCCATGGAGAAGCAAAAAGCAGGGCACAAACGTCTTTATATAACCATTTCAAGGGAAGAGCAACAGGCCGCACCATTTTTAGTGCGTTCGCTGGCGAATCCAAGAGAATCGAAAAAAGACGGAGAGACCGCAGCAGAAGCGGTTCTGTCATCCATGCAGGGGCGGACCTATGTGGCCCGCCCTGCCTCATGTCTTCCACCGCACTTTCATGAAAAAGGTTCTGATGAAATATTCTATCATGAAATATCTGCCATTTCCAGATATTTGTACCCATTTTCGGCAATGTGGTCCTTGCGGCCCTGGAGGTTGTCGCCCAGAAGAAGGTCAAACACCTGAGCCGTCCGCTCCACGTCCTCGGGCATTACCCGAATGAGCCGCCGGGTTTCCGGGTTCATGGTAGTGAGCCACATCATGTCCGGGTCGTTCTCGCCTAAACCCTTGGAGCGGTCGATTTTATACTTCTTTCCTTCCAGTTTTTTCACAATGTCATTTTTTTCCTTGTCGGAGTACGCAAACCAGGTTTTTTCCCCGCAGTTGATCTCAAACAGCGGCGTTTCCGCGATATAGACATACCCTTCCCGAATCAGCGTCGGCGTCAGGCGGTAAAGCATGGTCAGAACCAGCGTCCGAATCTGGAAGCCGTCAACATCGCCGTCGGTGCAGATGACCACCTTGTTCCACCGCAGGTTCGACAGCTCAAAGGACGCCATATCCTTGACATGTTTGTTCTGCACCTCCACGCCGCAGCCAAGCACCCGCATCAAATCCATAATAATATCGCTCTTGAAAATCTTGCCGTAATCCGCCTTGAGACAATTCAGGATTTTCCCCCGGATCGGCATAATCCCCTGGTACTCGGAGTCCCGGGCGAGCTTGACGCTGCCCAGTGCGGAGTCACCCTCGACGATGTAGATTTCCCGGCGGGCGATTTCCTTTGTCCGGCAGTCGACGAACTTCTGCACCCGGTTCGAAATATCAATGCTTCCGGAGAGCTTTTTCTTGATGTTCAAGCGGGCTTCTTCAGCCTTTTCCCGACTGCGTTTGTTCAGCAGGACCTGTCCGGCAATTTTTTCGGCGTCGAAGTGATTCTCAATGAAATAGATTTCCAGGTTTGAACGGAGGAATTCCGTCATAGCCTCCTGGACATATTTATTTGTAATGGCCTTTTTAGTCTGGTTTTCGTAGGAGGTCTGGGTGGAAAAGTTATTTGTCACCAGAACCAGGCAGTCCTCCACGTCAGCCCAGGTGACTTTGCTTTCGTTTTTCTGGTACTTGCCCTGCTGACGCAAATACCCGTCAATGGCGGACACAAACGCCGACTTGGAAGCCTTTTCCGGACTTCCGCCGTGTTCGAGCCAGCTGGAATTGTGGTAGTGCTCCACGACGTTTACTTTATTGGAAAAGCAAAATGCTGCTGACAGCTTTACTTTGTATTCCGGCTTGTCCGCACGGTCACGGCCCTTTTTCTCGGCCTGCCACTCCACCGGCGGCGTCAGCGTGTTTTCTCCCGCCAGCTCAGCCACATAGTCAGCGATTCCGTTCTCATAACAGAACTGGGTTTCTTCAAACTGTCCCGGTTCCGTCTCGCTGCGGAAGTGGAACGTAATGCCTGCATTCACCACGGCCTGCCGCTTCATGACGCCTGCGAAATATTCCGCCGGAATGGCAATGTCCGTAAAAACGTCCAGATCCGGGAGCCAATGGGTCCGGGTGCCGGTTTTCTTTGCCTGGCTTTTCGGCAGAGGCGTTTTTTGCAGTTCCCCCACGATCTCCCCACGCTCAAAGCGAAGACGGTATTCAAACCCGTCGCGCCAGACGGTGACATCCATATAGCGGGAGGCGTACTGAGTGGCGCAGGAGCCGAGGCCGTTCAAACCCAGGGAATATTCGTAGTTGTCGCCGGAGACGTTATCATATTTGCCGCCGGCGTACAGCTCACAGAAAACGAGTTCCCAGTTGTAGCGCTGTTCTTTTTCGTTCCAGTCCACGGGACAGCCCCGGCCCGCGTCCTCCACCTCAACGCTGTGGTCTGCAAAGCGCGTGACGGTAATGGACGTGCCATGACCTTCCCGGGCTTCGTCGATGGAATTGGAGAGAATTTCAAAGACGGCGTGTTCGCAGCCGTCGAGGCCGTCGGAGCCAAAGATGACGCCGGGCCGTTTGCGGACCCGGTCCGCGCCCTTTAACGCGGAAATGCTGTCGTTGCCATAATCCTGTTTTTTTGCCATAGTTCCTCCGAAACCGGCAGGTCCTGCGTCCAGGCTCCGCCGGTCAAATTCTTGTATGATTTGGACATTATAACACAATCCGCGCACAGGTTCAAGTATTCCAGCGCGAAAGCTCATTTCCCTTCCTTTCCCGCCGGGACCCGCGCTTTTTCGAAAAAAGTTCTTGCGTAAAATTTCCCATAATTCGAGCGTCACCCGAAATTTTCCTTCCGGCAGCAGGGTTTTTCACATTTTCCACAAAGTTTTCCACACCGTTATGTCAACTGTGGAACCCCGGAAAAAATACCGCCTTTTCCAATTCCATTCCGCCCCCTGACGCCGCCCCCGAAACCGCACGGATAGATTTTCCTTTTTTTCTTCAGAAACATTGACAAACTCTGAGAAGTGCGTTATGATAATAGAAAATGTGATATCGCATATCACATCACAAGGAGTATTATATGGTTTGGAATATTGTCAGTGACAGCAGCTGTGATCTGTGCATGAGCGATTTCCCGAAAAGTGACGTTCATTTTGAAACAGTACCTCTGCGGCTGCTGGTGGGCGAACGGGAATTCATTGATAACGACGACCTGGAAACGCCGGAGCTTCTGGCGGCGATGGCGGCGGAAAAGACGGCGTCCTCGACGGCCTGTCCGTCTCCGGCGGCGTTCGCCAGAGCCTTTGAAAAGGGCGAGAAAACCGTCTGCTTTACGATTTCCGCAAACCTTTCCGGCACGTATAACGCCGCGGTTATGGCGCGGGATATGGTGCTGGAAGAGCATCCGGAAAAGCAAATCTGCGTCATTGACTCCAAAGCCACCGCGGGGGCCATGGTTCTTCTGATCCGCCGGGCTAGGGAGCTGATGGAAGCCAACGGCGATTTTGAGGAAATCTGTGCACACCTGCGGCTGTACCAGGCCGCGCTGCGGACGTGCTTCACGCTGGAAAATTTCGACAACCTGATTAAAAATGGCCGGATGCGTCCCCTGGTGGGTACGCTGCTGCATTCGCTGGGCATTCATGTTGTGGCGGAGGCTACGCCTCAAGGAACCATCCACGTGACGGGCAAAGCCCGCGGCGAGGTGAAAACCTATCAGGTCATTACCGCGCTTATGAAGGAAAGCAAAGATTGTGCAGGCGCAGAGGTTGTGATTTGTCATTGTGAGAACATCAGCGGCGCGCTGAAGCTCAAGGACCAAATTTTGAAGGATTTGCCGGTGAAAAGTGTGGAAATACTCCCCTGCCGCGGTCTTACGACCTTCTACGCGATGGAAAAAGGCTTGATTATCGGATATTGACCCCCCAGACGCTCTCAAGGGAACGGACCGGATATGGCCCGTTCTCTCTTTTTCTTCCGGGCGTGGGCATTCGCGTGGGATGGGCGGACACACAGGCACGCCCTTACGGTCCCTCTTGACGGGGGACCTTGGGTTCGTGTAAAATGAGGTCAAAGAACAGAGATTAAAAAAGAGGAATGCTTTATGGCAAATATTCTGGCAAGTGTTGGAGATGGGAGCGTCACGTTGACGGCGGAGGCGGTCAAGCGGCTCCTGGAACGGGGCCAGGGCGACGCCGCCCTCCTTTACCTCGCTCTGCTGCGCCACCATGGCGACGTACCGCCCCGGTCGCTGGCAAAGGAGCTGCGCTGGGACCGGGTGCGTCTGGAAACCGCGGAAAACGTTTTGCGGGAAATCGGCTTGATTATCCCGCAGGCCGCAGACCTCGAGCCCGCTGATGAAAAGCCGTCCTATCAACGGGAGGATATCGCGGAAAAATTGGAGGAAAGCGAAGAATTTCGCGGCCTGACGACGGAAGTTGAACGCCGCCTGGGTAAAAAATTGACGACGCATGACGTGGGCATTTTATTGGGCTTGTACGACTACCTGGGCCTGCCTGCGGACGTGATTTATCTTCTCGTCTGCCACTGTGCCGAACGAATCGCCAAGCGTTGCGGCGAGGGCCGTCGTCCAACGCTGCGCCAGATTGAACGCGAGGGCTATTATTGGGCGCGGCATGGCGTGGATAATCAGGCCGCCGCCGCGGAGTACCTCCGCAAATACGGCGAACGTCAGGGCGCAATTCCAAAGTATATGCGGGTTTTGCAGCTGGGCGATCGTCCCCCTGCCGCCGCGGAGGAAAAATATTTGCTTGCCTGGCTGGAGATGGGCTTTCCGCCTGAAGCCGTTGCGATTGCTTATGATAAGACCATCCTGAAATGTCATGAGCTGAAATGGGCCTATTGCAACGGCATCCTGAAACGCTGGCACGCCGCGGATGTGCATACCGTCGATGAGATCGAAGAAAAAGACCGTCCCGCAAAAAAGCCGGAGAAAAGAACCCCCGTCAAAGATTCAAAGGATGGCGCCGATGTCGCCTGGATGCGTAAGTATATAAAACAACGAGATAAGGAGAATTAAGCCATGGGCTATGATGGTAAAATCCTGCGTCGGGCTTTGCAGCGTTACGATGAGGAACGTCAGGAACGGGAAACGCGCCTTCAGGAACGACGGCAGAGTATTTTTCGCCGTCAGCCCCGCCTTGAGGAGATCGAAACGGAATTGCGTGCAACCATCAGCCGTCTGGTTGCCGACGCCCTGCGTCATGGTACGGACCCTCGCGCGGCAATTGCTGCGCTTCGGGAGGAAAATCTCGGTTTGCAGGCCGAAAAACAAAGCATTCTGGAACATATGGGCCTCCCGCTGGATTGCCTTGAGGAAAAACCCGCGTGTCCGCTTTGCAATGATACCGGGTATCGGAACGGCGGAATGTGCCGCTGCCTCAAGCGCTGTTATGCACGGGAACAGCAAAAGGAGCTTTCCCGTATGCTCGACCTTGGAACCCAGAGCTTCGAAACCTTTTCCCTCGAATGGTATTCCTCAGAAGATAATCTGAATCTGGGCATTTCCGCGCGGGAAAATATGCAGTGGATTTACCGTACCTGCCGCCGCTTCGCGGAGAATTTTTCGCCGGGCTGCGGAAGCCTCCTGCTTACCGGCGACCCGGGACTTGGTAAAACGTTTCTGTCTGCGGCCATTGCAAGGGAGGTCAGCAGCGAGGGCTGGTCTGTGGTTTACGATACCGCCGGACACGTCTTTGACCGCTTTGAGTCCAGAAAGTTCGGCCGGGAGGACGGCGATTTGATTGAATCCGATATCGGCCGTGTGCTGAATTGTGACCTTCTGATTCTTGATGACCTCGGTACCGAAATGACTACTTCTTATGTCCAAAGCGCTTTGTATGGTATCGTGAATGGCCGCTTGCTGGAGCATCAGGCAACGATCCTTAGTACGAACCTCAAATTGGAGGAATTGTCCCGCCGTTATTCGCCGCAGATCGCTTCTCGTATCGAAGGCGAATATCAAATTTTGCCCTTCTTTGGTGAGGATATCCGTAAGCTGAAAAAAGAACGGGAATAAAACGGTTATCCGATCATTTTTCTGTGTGTTTTTCAGGCTGTTTTTTGCGGCGTCAAAAAACGGTGCAGATGCCGGAAAGTCCCACGTGTGCAGAATGCTTTTCCGGCAACAATACGTTTTGGGTATCGCAAACCACAGCTTGAACAAAGGAGGAGCAGCTTTATGAAACACGCATGGACCGTTCTGGCGGCGTCGCTGCTGCTGGTCTTTGCTTTGGCCGCCTGCGGCGGCGGTGACTCCAATACTGGAACCGATCAGAATAATGACATGAATCAAGATATGAATGGTTCAGAAAATGACGCTGTGAATGATGGACAGCCTGGCGTAAACGGCAGTCATGATCCGGCAGGTCCCCCAAATGATACCGGTCGTGACGATTCCTTGATCGATGATGCCAAGGATGCTTTGGATGATGCCGGTGATGCCCTTATGGGCGGAAATCCGACAAAACAACGTCATACTGGATCGCTGATTCGGGGCGCGTCTTTTGAGCAGATGATGCGGAATGGCCGCGTCCATGACCGCGATGGGTTTCTGAACGATTTTGAAAATAGCGTTACCCCAGGCGTCATGTTCTAAGAGATTAAACACAAAAGAATCTGCAAATTGTCAGGCTGTCGAAAAAGCAGAGTCGCTTTTTCAACAGCCTGATTTCCTCATTATGATTATTTTGCACCCTGCGCACCGCAGAGGAGAATTTGCGTCCGATTGCAACCCCAAAAATTACAGTCGAAAAGGAAGGGCTGTCACACAGATCTGCTCCTGCACCCTTGACATATGGCAGAAACAGCGTATAATCAGAACAACAAAAACCTATTTTCCCGTATGAAAGGAGTTTTTACCATGCGGATTGCAGTCACTTATGAGGATGGCCAGATTTTTCAGCACTTCGGCCATACCCAGGAATTCAAGGTCTACGATGTGACCGACGGCAAAATTACCGCGTCGGAAATCGTCAGCACCAACGGCAGCGGGCACGGCGCTTTGGCGGGCGTCCTGAACACGCTCCATGCGGACACGCTTATCTGTGGAGGCATTGGCGGCGGCGCACAGGCGGCCTTGGCGGCGGCGGGAATCCGTCTGTACGGCGGCGTTTCCGGCAGCGCTGACGCGGCGGTCGACGCATTCCTGTCCGGCACGCTGGATTATAACCCCGACATCCAGTGCAGTCACCACGGCGCGCACGAACACGGCGAATGCGGAAATCATGGCTGTGGTGAGCACTCCTGCGGCTGATTTGCAGTTTCCCTGAAAAAATGCGGCGGAAACCATTTGGGGTTCCCGCCGCGTTTTACTGTTTCTGCGCCTTATTGCAGATTGTTTTTGTCGCCAAAGAATTTTTTCGTCTCCATCGCTACCACACCGGAAAGCGCAAACAAACCGATAAAGTTTGGAATTGCCATGAGACCGTTAAAGGTGTCCGCCACGTCCCAGACAAAGCTAAGCGGCGACACACAGCCTGCCACGACCACCACAATAAATACGATCTGAAAAACACGGATCGCCTTGTGTCCAAAGAGGTACTGCACACAACGGGTTCCATACAGCGACCAGCCCAGGACCGTCGAAAATGCAAACAGCATCAGGGAAACCGCGATAAACAGCGAGGCGAATTTTTCTCCGAACACCGTTGCCAGAGCCGCGGTAATCAGCTCACTGCCGGGCTTCACGCCGAATTCAATGCTTACGCCGCTGGCAATAATGGTCATTGCGGTGAGGGTGCAGATTACGATCGTATCCATGAACACCTCAAAAATGCCGTACAGGCCCTGATTGACCGGTCCTTTGGTTTCTGCGGCGGCGTGGGCGATGGCGGCGGAACCAAGGCCCGCCTCGTTGGAAAACGCGCTGCGCCGCAGACCCCAGATGATGGTCTGCTTCAGGACAATGCCGGTTGTGGCTCCGAACATGGCTTGCGGCGTAAAGGCGGTCGAGAAAATTTTGACAAAGGCGTCGGGAATGCTGCTGATGTGTACCGCAAGAACAATTACGGTAAAAAGGATGTAAAAAACGCTCATGAACGGAATCAGTTTTTCCGTCACTGCGCCAATGCGCTTGATGCCGCCGATCAGGATGATTGCAACGAGCACGGCCAGTATAATTCCGATTGCCCACTTCATGGTCTGTTCCGACCCCTCAGAAACCGTCGTAAAGCTGCTGACGGCGTTAATCACAGAATCGGTAATACTGTTGACTTGAGACATATTGCCGATTCCAAACGAAGCCAGCGCCGCAAAGACCGCAAACAGACACGCTAACCACTTCCAATTTTTCCCTAGGCCCTTGGAAATGTAGTACATCGGGCCGCCGACCCAATCGCCCTTGGCGTCGCGCTCCCGGAACTTGACCGCCAGTACGATTTCGGAATACTTGGTAATCATGCCCACCAGCGCAGCGAGCCACAGCCAGAACACCGCGCCATAGCCGCCCAATGCAATCGCCTGGGATGTCCCCACGATGTTGCCGGTGCCCACCGTGGCGGACAGCGCCGTTGTCACGGCCTGTATCGGCGTCACGGCTCCTTCGCCGGCCTCCTGCTTCGTGAACATTTTGCCTACGGTATTCTTCATGGCGAAGCCGAACCGCGTGAACTGAATCCCGCCGTTGCGGATGGTGAGATACAGCCCGCCCAGGATGGCGCAGGGAAGGAAAGTATACATCCACGCAAAATCATTCAGCGGACCTTCCAGAAACGCCAGGATCTTTTGAATCATCTCCATTAACAAATCCCTCCATAGCGGTCACAGCAGCGGAATCAACTTCCGTCTTCCAAACGGCGAAACCATGAAACGCGGGAGGTCTCTGGTTCTTTTACCGAAAAGTTTCCGGAGGATTTTCCGCCGCTTCCGGAAATTTCCACTGCTGTTCCTGCATTTTCATGCATCATATCATGGTTATACACACAATGTCAATGGTCGTATTACACAAAATGTCCTTGCGGCGAGGACGAATATTCTCTCCGCGCGGACAGTTGTGAGACTCTGCCGCAAACCGCAAAAAGCGTCAAAAATACCGCCGCTTTTGCCTCTATTTCACCGGATATTCTGGTAAAAGGGCCTTGAAATTTCCGGCAAATCTATGTTAAAATAAGAGCAGAAACTTCGCAGTTGGAACCAATACATGGAGGAAGTTTTTCCCTCCGTCGAAGGGGCGCTGCCTGTGCCGGAATTGAGTAAAAAACAGATTTTGATTCTTGGAAGCCTTGTGACAGCCTGCCTGGCGCTGTCCGCCGCGCTTCTGGCTGTCCTGGTTTTCAGGGCGCCCGAGGAGGAAAAAAAACCGGAAAAAGAGGAACCGGTTCTTTATCAGGGAATGCCGCTGCTGGTTACACGCAATCAAGTGGAGCAAATGTCTTACACAGACAGCGTCATGGGTGAAATCACCTGGAAGATTTCCGATGAACAGTTAAACGATTTGAACTGGGTTCTTCTTGAATACGATATCTCCACGCCGGAGGAAATCAGCCAGTTTCTGGCACAGGCTACCGTGGAGACCCGGGCGGGCCGCAGCCTAACCGAATCGGGCGACGAGGAATACTTCCGCCGCTGCGGCTATACCACCGGCACCCGGGGGGCGGGCTATCTGCACCTCACCTTTGACTATGGTCAGATGGCGTTTGCCACCTGGATGATGAAAAAATACGTCCCGGGGCTGGAGGAGATCGCCTATGTAAACCCGAAGGGCCACACCCGGGAGGAGGTCCAGAGCGCCTATTACCGCGCGATCCAGACCGCCGCTAACCTTGGCCTGGACGTTTCGAAATATTCCCGCATCGTGTACAACGGCCAGGACCCGGACGAGTCCGGCTATCTTACCGGAGCGGACTACATCGCGGAACGCTTCGCCTGGGAGAGCGCCGCGTACTATTGGCACGTCACCGGCATCAGCGAAACCTTCTCCGATACGCCTGGCAGCGGCAACACCGACCTCGCATCCGCCCTGGTAGGGGGCGGGAACTGGCAGTCCCGCCGAGAGGCTTACGCCGCCTTTTATCCTGTTTTTTCCATTTTTCCGTAATGAAAGGAGCAATATACAGCATGGGTTTGTTTGGAGGAACACAAAAACCGGAACCGCTTGAAAAGGAACCGCAGGAGGAACGTCCGGCCCTGCCCAAGCCGCAGGTGTATACCGTCATTGCCCAGGATATGGCCCTGCAAGGCACTATCCGCGGCGACGGCTCGGTGCAGATCGAGGGCTTCGTCGAGGGCGAAATCACGCTGAACGGCGTGCTTACCGTCACGCCTACCGGCCGCATCAAGGGGCCCGTCAAGGCCAGGACCGTCCGCATTGCCGGAACCGTTCTTGGCGACATTGAGGCGGAGGAACACCTGCGTCTCAGCTCCACAGGCGTCATCGAGGGCAATATCAAAACGCCCTCCCTGGTGGTGGAGGACGGCGGCTGTCTCAATGGCCGCGCAGCGATGACAAAGCCGAAAAAGCCGGACACGCCCCTCCCGGAAGGACCCCGGCTGTCCGACCTGCAATTCGGGTCGAACTACAACCCGGAGGAGGGCGCGGAGGAATAACGCCTTGAAACAAAGAAAAGCCGTCGCCCAAAAAGGACGACGGCTTTCGGTTTTTACAGCATTTTCACCGTGTAATACACCGCCATGGCGAAAATCACCACGGCAAGGCACCACATCGCATAATAGGCAACCGTTGTATTCACCAGCGCGCACAGAACGCCCAACGCCGATAAACCGCACGCCGCATAAATCAGCAGCGGGTCAGCGTCTGCAGACAGAACCGGCGTGAGCTTTTCCTTTTTCACAAGCCATGCGACACCCGCCAGCAGAGCCACATAAACCACCGCGCCAATTATTACCAGGGTTCTTGTATTCACGTCGGGCAGTTTTCTCCGGCACGCCCACATGACGACAAGAGAAAGACTCATCAGAGACAGGGAAACAGAACATTCCCGGTCATAAAAGCTCCAAAGCAGCGCCAGCACCATGACAACCGGCAGAATGACGCTCAAAAAGGCCGCGCCGGTTTCCACATAATGCCGCATGAGCAAGCCCGACAGCGCCAAAAACGCCCCCACGCCCATTGCACACCAGGGACCAGTCAGCTTCTTCCCCTGCTTTTTCCAGAGAAATACCCAGACCGCGCCCGCTGCCAGCAGGGCCGCGCCGGCCAACGCAAAATATTTCAGGTACTCGTCCCAGGCCAGAACTTGCTCGATGGTTCCGTTGACGTAGTAACGGCGGACCATAAAAAGGTAGGCTTCCGCCACACAGCCAATCAGGAAAAAGATCATTGCGCCGTTCAGCGATTCGCTCCGCTTTTCCGGAGTGGACTTCCCGTTCGGATTCTTTGCCATTCGATCATAACCTCCAAGGATTTTTTACACAGCCATCTTGTGTAAATCAAGCAAAATCATACGGCGATACACCGCTTACCGCCGACATACTTCGGTAGTATAGCAGACTTTTTCTCTATTTGCAAGGGCAACCTCTCCTGGTTTTTCATTTTTTCGCAGACCGTTGGATTTACAGTTGAGATACGCCCGCGCAAGTGGTATACTATATAAATTCAAACCGTGAAATCAGAGAAATGGATGGGACTTCCCGATGTTAAAACGATTTTTTCCGCTGCTGCTGTGCGTTCTTCTCACCGCCTGCGCCGCCCCCGCGCCGGAACCGGCCCAGCAGCAGGTGATTGCCATGAGCATCGTTATGACCTTCACCGCCTACGGCGGGGAGGCGGAGGCTGCGGTGACGTCGGCGGCGGAGCAAATGTGCGCTCTGGAAGCTTCGTTTTCCCGCACGCTGCCGGACAGCGAAGTTTCCCGGCTCAATGTTCAGGGCCGCGGAACGGTCAGCCGCAATCTGGGGGAACTTTTGCAGGCCGCGGGTCATTACTGCGCCTCGACGGACGGGGCCTTTGACTTTACAGTCGCTCCCGCAGCGTCGGCCTGGGGGTTTACGACGGATCATTTTCAGGTTCCGAATCCGGAGGAATTGGAAGCGCTTCTGCCCTTGGTGGACGGCGCTGCTGTCACGGTGGAGAACGCGGAGGAGGGCTATGACGTGGTTCTGGGCGACGGGCAGTCCGTCGACCTGGGCGGCATCGCCAAGGGCTACGCGGCGGACCTTGCCGCGGACATTTTCGCTGCGTCGGGGATTGAACGGGGGAAAGCGGAGCTGGGCGGAAATATTCTGGTTTGGGGAACTCGTCCGGACGGCGCGCCCTGGCGGGTAGGCGTCCAGGACCCGGCCCGGCCCGGTGAACCGAATGCGCTGGCGGGCGTCCTGGAGCTGGAAAACGCTTACGCCATCACCTCCGGCAGCTACCAGCGCTTTTTTGAAGCGGAAGGAAAAATCTACCATCATATTATTGATCCATCCACGGGGTACCCGGCGGACAGCGGACTCACTTCCGTTACCATCGTTGCGAATACGCGGGAACGTCCGGAGCCCGACAGGCCGGGAAACGGAACCATGTGTGACGCCTATTCAACCGCGCTTTTCATCATGGGCGAGGAAAAGGCCCTGGATTTCTGGCGGACGCACCAGCAAAGCGGATTGTACGAGGATGCCTTTGATCTGGTTCTGATCACGTCCGACGGCCGGGTTCTGGTAACGGCGGGCCTTGCGGACCGGTTTACACCGGATGAAACCAGCGGGTATGTTTATGAAACCGTTTCCTGAACTGCGGCCCGCGCCATGGGATTTGGCAGTCGTTGCAGCGGTGCTGACGCTTGCCCTGTTCTGCGGCGTAATGGTCTGGGGCGGCGCCGCCACAGGACTCACAGCCATTGTCACCGCAGACGGCGAAGAAATCGACCGGTTTCCCCTGTCCGCCCCCGCCGGAGAACGGACGTATAGCGCCGGCGGCTACACTCTGACGGCGGACGTTTCCCCGGACGGCATCCAAATTACGGCCTCGGACTGCCCGACACAAGACTGTATTCGCACCGGAAGAATTTCCCGCAGCGGACAGAGCATTGTCTGTCTTCCGGCGCGGTTCATCCTGCGGCTGGAGGGGAAAACCGAAATAAATTCTTCCGGTGTGGATGCCGTAATCGGATAGGAGGCCCGCCGTGAAACTGACTACAAAAGAACTGACCGTCTGCGCCCTGCTGACCGCAATGGCCCTGGGGCTGAGCTATCTGGAGAATCTTTTTCCCTTATCTCTGGCGGTTCCGGTTCCCGGCGTAAAGCTGGGGCTGGCAAACATTGTTGCCGTTTTTGCCCTCTATGCCCTGGGCGCGGGACAGGCCTTTCTGATTCTTTTTGCACGATGCCTGCTGGGTTCCGTATTTGCCGGAAACATGAGCGCATTCATTTTTTCGCTGTTCGGCGGCGTGTCCGCGATGGCGGTCATGACGCTGCTTTCTCATCTGCGGGGGCTGTCGGTGTACGGCGTATCCGCAGGGGGCGCGGCGGCCCACAACTGCGGACAAATCGCCGCTGCCATGCTGACCCTGGGCAGTACAGCGCCTCTTTATTATTTGCCGGTCCTGCTGGGGGTATCCCTCCTGACCGGTGGTTTAACCGGGCTGGTCTGCGCGTGTCTGTTCCGCGGACTCGCCTCCACAAACTTCATGAAAGGGTGACGGATATGGATAAAAAGGACCGGAAAGACGAAATTATCCTTCAGCAATTGGAAGTCATTCAGACCTTGACGGAACACAACCTCAAGCGCATGGGTACGGATTTCTGGGGCGCGCCGCTGAAATCCGACGCAAAAGCGCCGTCCGCCTCTGACGGACTTTCTTCCAGGACGTCGGCCGGCCAGTCGCCGGCGTCCGACGCCTCGGCGAAGGAAACCCCAAAAACCGAAGACGTCCCGCCGCCTGAAAAAATGGAGGACCTCCAGGCGGAGCTGGACAGCTACATCGGCCTGGAGGCGGTAAAGAAAGAAGTGAAGAACCTCATCAATCTGGTGACGGTCTACCAGCTGCGGGAGAAAAACGGTCTGCCAAGCGGGGGGCTGTCGCTGCACATGGTATTCTCCGGCAACCCCGGCACTGGCAAAACCACCATCGCCCGTCTCATGGCGCGCATTTACCATTCTTTGGGAATCTTGTCCAAGGGACAGCTCGTAGAGGTGGACCGGAGCGGTCTTGTGGCGGGCTACGTGGGGCAAACCGCGCTGAAAACCGGTAAAGTGGTGGAAAAGGCGCTGGGGGGCGTGCTGTTTGTCGACGAAGCCTACGCCCTCAACGGCAAATCGGACAACGATTTCGGACAGGAGGCCATTGACACGCTCCTGAAAGCCATGGAGGATCATCGGAGGGACCTGGTTGTTATCGTGGCGGGCTACGACGGGTTAATGGATACCTTTATTCATTCCAATCCGGGTCTGGAGTCCCGTTTCAACCGCTTCCTGCACTTCGAAGACTACACGCCTGCACAGCTTTTGGAGATTTTCAAAATGCAGTGCCAAAAGGGCTGCTATGAGCTGACCGACGACGCCGCAAAACGGGTACAGGAAATTTTGGAGGACGAGAGCGAAAACCAGATTTCCTTTGGCAACGCGCGGGGCGTACGGAACGTTTTCGAAAAAATCCTGGTGGCCCAGGCAAACCGGATTGCCGGTATGGAAAAGGTCACAAAAGAGGATTTGATGCGTCTGACGCCGGAGGATTTAAGCGCCTGGGACCCAGTACCGTCCGAGCCGGCCGCCGAGACGGGAGAGTAATTCGTTCGTGATGGTTCCGCACTGCGCGGCCAGCGCTTCCGCCGTAATGACTTCCCCGCCGCAGCGGCCAAGCAGCGTTGCGGCGTCGCCGGGAGCGGCTTCTGCGTTTGTGATGTCGACCAGCAGTTGATCCATGCACATTCGCCCCACCATCGGGCAGCGGCGTCCGTGAAGCAGAACTTCCCCGCCCCGCTGCGGCAGGTCCCGCGGGAGACCGTCGGCGTAGCCAATGGAGACCACAGCCAGACGCGTTTCCCGTTCCGCCTGAAAAGCACGGCCATAGCCTGCTGTTTCGCCCGCCGCCAGGGTTTGAACATGGACCACCCGCGCCCGCAGTGAGAGTACCGGCTGAAGGTCCAATTTATGCAGAATTTCTCCACGGTCGCTCTGCACGCCGTAAAGAGCGATTCCAATTCGGGCGTATTGGCAGGGCTGTTCCGGCAGGTTCCAGAGTCCGTAGCTGGCCTGAATGTGGACGCGTCCGGGGTTCAGCCCGGACGAACGCATCCAGGTTATGGTATCGTAAAAGCGTTTAAGCTGCTGCGCGGTATAGGCCTTGCTGTCGGCGTCCAGGCAGTCGGAGACGGCAAGATGAGAGAATACGCCGTCGATTTTCAGGCCTCTCAGACGGTACAGCGCAGCGATTGCGTCCTGGTCTCCGGCGGAAATTCCAAGGCGGTGCATGCCGGTATCCAGAGCAATGTGGACATGAACGGCCTGGTTTTGTGCGGCCAGGGCCTGACCGTGGGCGGCGTCCGCGACGGCCTGCGTCAAGCGCCAGCGGCGCAGCTGACAAGCGTCCTCCGGCGGGGTGTAGCCGAGGATGAGGATGGTTCCGCGAATTCCGGCTTTGCGCAGTGCAACGGCCTCTGACAGACACGCCGCCGCAAATGCCTGAACGCCCGCTTTCCGCAAGCGGCGGGCCGCAGGTATGGCGCCATGTCCGTAGGCGTCGGCTTTCACCACCGCCATCAGCTGACAGCCCTCCGGCAAGGCCGCTTGGAGGACTTCGGCGTTATGAGCCAGTGCATCGCCGTCCAATTCCCGCCAGGCCCGGGCTTTGGGGCGCAGAGGCGCAAAATGGGAGCAGATACCTTCCAGAAATGCCGCCATGCCCAATGCGGCGCAGAACTGAAACAGGCCGTTGCCGGCAACCAACACGCCTAACGTCCGGGCGGCGGCGCTCCGAGCGATTGCAATGCACCACGGATGCACAACAAACAGCAGGAGCGAAAACCGGCGGGCCGGTAAATTTTGACCTTGGTTTTTCCCCAGAAGCAGAGAGAATAAAAACATCGTACACAGCGGCAAAAACAGGTACATACTGTCGTGACGCTGTACACCCAGGCCCCGCAGCCAGAAGCCCTCTGCGCTCATAGCTGCGAATGAAATAAGGAAGCCCGTCCGGGAAACCCGGCGGGACCACCGGTATCCTGCCGCGCCAATCAGGAAGAACAACGGTGCAAAAAACAAACCGTTTCGGGTGTACGATGCAATTTGAAAGAAGGCCGTATAGAACCGTTCCAGGGCGGGGATTTGGACGGTTAAGCCGTAGTAGCTGTCACCGCCCAAGCCGGCCAAATAAAGAACGCCTGCAATACACAGAGCCGGAATGCGTCCCAGGCGGCTCAGCTGCCACGCCAGAAACGCTCCCAGAATTACCGCCGGGAAATACCAGAGGTGGTAGAAGGTTCCGTCCACCGTCAGACGCCGCAAAAAATCCGTGGGACCGCTGAAATGTCCGGCCAGAAGGTTCAGGGGCAGGTAGAGCAAAACACAAGCGCCGTAGAGCAGCGCGCTTTTTTTGAGGAAGCGTCCAATGGAACGCCATTCATTTTTTGCCAGAAAATACCCGCTGACCGTGAAGAAAAAGGGCACCGCCAGACGCGCCAGGATACGGGTAAGGAAGAAGTCGCCGAGGGAGGTCCACGCCGCCAGGGGGGACGTATGGATTGCTGCCACCAGCACCGCCGCCCAAACGCGGAAGTTGTCGAGAAGGGGCGTTTTTTTACGTTCCGTCATGCCAGCTTCCCCCAGGCGGTGACGATAAATCCCTCCACGTTGTCGCCGGAGACCTGACAGCAGCCGTCAGGGAGTTCGATGATGGTTTCCGTGCCTGCGCAGGGGACGTAAAAGACCTGCGGGCCGTCCGGCAGACGACGCGGTTTCTGCCGTAAAAACGCCGTATATTCTTCCAGGCAAAGACCATTTTCTTCCATAAGCTGCGCATGAGGCGCGCCGACGTAACGGAAGTGCCACGGCTCATGGGCGATGCCGGTAACAGCTTCTTTTCCGAGGCCATAGCGTTCAATGAAGCCGTAACGGGCCGCCAGACGGCGAAACGTACCACACACGCCGTCATAGGGAAACGCGGGCCGAATGAAGTCAATCACGGGCGCAGCTTTGCCCAGGTCAATTGCGAGACCGGTCTGATGCTCGCTGCACCCAGGCAGGGCAACGTATTGACGCGTAAAGGCTTCGCCCTCGCCGGCAAGGGTTTCATCCCAGATTCGTTGTTGTTCCGCACGGCTACGCCAGCCGGACACCGGAACGATTTCGCGTCCTCCTCCGGCGGCCTGGATACAGGCGGTCAGGAGCCGCGCCATCTGACGTTCCACGAGGATGTGGGGGTAATTTTCGTCGACGGGTCCCAGCCGCCCGGCGGAGGCGCTTTGCAGGGGGTGGTTTTGGTTTACCAGCACCAGGGGACCATCCCGCACCTGGGATTCTTTGCAGACAATGGTTTTCATCCATCCACCCCCAGTTCGATCATGCGGGTAATCAGCGTTTGAAAGTCCATGCCAACGGCCTGCATCATACCAGGATACCGGCTGTGGGAGGTCAGGCCGGGAATGGTGTTGACTTCGTTAAAAACCAGTTCCCCCGCGGGTGTCAGAAAGAAGTCGACGCGAGCGAAGCCGCGGCAATCCAAGGCACGGTAAATGGCCTTGGCGGTTTCTTGAATCTCCGCGCTTTTTTCATCAGAAATACGGGCCGGGCAATGGATTTCCGCCGTTTTGAGGGTGTATTTTTCTTCGAAGTCGAAGATATCGCCGGACAGCGCGATTTCGTCTGCCACGCCGGTTTGCAGAACGTCGTTGCCCAGCACGGCGCAGCCGACTTCAAAACCGGGAATGGCTTCTTCCAGGATGATAGAATCATCCTGGACAAAGGCAGAAGAGACGGCCTTTTTTAATTCTGCGGAAGAAGAAATTCGGGTAATGCCGAGGGAAGAACCACCCCTTACCGGTTTCACGAAAAGGGGGAAGCCAAGCCGCGCAGCGGCGTCAAAGAAGGCGGAGTCTGAGGCATTACGCGGAAATACGGCGCTTTTGGGAACCCGCACGCCGGTGCGGGCCGCGGCGAGGGCATGCGCACGATCCTTGTCCATACAGAGGGCACTTGCCAGCGTACCGCAGCCAATGAGGGGAATTCCGGCCATTTCGAGAAGTCCTTGCAGCGTACCATCCTCACCGTTTTTCCCGTGCAGAACAGGAAACGCGGCATCGAAGCTCAAGCGGCGCAAGCCGTTTTCCAGCAGCAGCGTCGGCGCGCCTCGGTCCAGGGACAGCGTGCAGGGCGCACAGCCTTCCATTGCCTCGCGCCAATGAGCGCCTTGCAGGGCTTCACGGTCTGCGGCGCAGAGACGCCAGCGGCCTTCTTTGCTGATGCTTACCGCCAAGGGAGCAAACCGTTCCGGGTCCATATTCAGCAGCACCGCATGGGCGGATTCCAAGGACACATCATGTTCACTGGAACACCCGCCAAACAATACCAGAATTTTTTTCATCACAACATACAACTCCTTACATTTCATTGCTTACAGCAATGGTAGTCGCGCCTCGCGGCGCGGGCGCAAGACAGCCATTGGAAATGGCTGGTCCTTTTTGAACCCCCCATTTCTCTTTTCTCTCCGAGAGAAAAGAGAAACGGGCCGTTCACGGTCCAAAGAGAAAAGAGCGTTGGGAAGACTGGCGGAAACTTTTGACTTGGCGGAAGGGCAGCAAAAAGTCCAAATCGACTTGCCGGTGCGTCTGACTCCGCTGCCGCTGCTGCGGTGCGCGAAACAGCGCGGTACAATTTGAAGCGCGAAAAGGTGCGGTGAATCTGGTGGGCGAAATGGCGGGTTTCGATATCAAACGAAAAATGCATCCCCGTTTCGCCGTAATTGTAACGAAACGGGGATGCGTTATCCTGAATGTTTTCTTATAAACATCTTAAAAATTTCTGTTGAAATTCTTGCGAATTTCTTACGACACCTCTTTCGGCAGAGTCACGACAAAAACGATCTTTTCATTTTCGCTCCATGCATAAATCGTCCCGCCATGCAGCTCAACAATTTCCTTCGCAATCGCCAACCCTAACCCCGCGCCGCCTGTACGGCTGGCGCGGGAACTGTCCAGACGAAAAAACTGATCAAAAATACGCGCTAATTTCTCCTTGGAAATGGTCCGTCCGGCATTTGTGAACGTCAGCGTAATGTCTCCGGCGTCTTCGTGTCCGGAGACATGAACGACCGTATCTTCAAAACTATAATGACAAGCATTTCTCAACAAATTATCAAAAACCCTGGCCAACTGATCCGGGTCGCCCACAAAGGACAGCTTTTGCGGAAGATGCAGCTCACATTTAAGCCCTCGTTCTGCGAGCATCGGCTGAAACTCACTGCAAACCTGTTCCAACATTCTTGTTAGGTCTGTCGGTTGTTTTTCCAGCTCCAGATGAGTCAGGCTGAACCTTGTAATATCAAAAAATTCGTTTACCAAATCCTCTAGCCGTTCGGCCTTATCCAACGCAACCCCGGTATAACGTTCCTGCAGCTCCTTCGACAGCTGCGGCTCATCCCGCAGAAGCGTCAAATAACCAATCACGCTTGTCAACGGCGTTTTCAAATCATGAGCCAGGTAGACAATCAAATCATTTTTCCGTTGTTCCGCGTCTCTGGCGGCGCGGGCATTCTGGAGCGCCCTTTCCCGTGCGGCATTCAAATGCTCCTGCGCCTCGGACAGTTCCGCCGGAAGCCGAATTGCCTCCGCATTCGACTGCGCGAGACATTCCGCCGCGTCAACCATCTGATCAAGATATTTCAGCGGCAAACGAAAGAAATACACCGTACACGCTGCCCAGCCGGACAACGTACATAAAACAATCAAAAGCAGAATATAATCCCGGCACCAGGAAACAAACAAGTCCAGCATAGGAATTCTGCGCCAAAAATCAAACATCCCCAAAAGCAGAAGGGCGATCCCCGCCAGAAAAAGGACCGCGCCCACAGTTGCCAGCAAACTCAATCCATAGCGAAGCAAAAGCCTTCGGGAGAGGGTACCTGTATAAGCGATTTTTCTACTCAATGGTATAGCCAACTCCCCACACAGTTTTGATAAACTTCGGCTTCCGGCTGGGCTCATGCATTTTCTCACGCAGGCGGGCGATATGGCTCATGACGGTATTATTGCTGTCAATACTGGCTTCACCCCAGACCTGCTCAAACAGCTCCTCGCTGGACACCACATTTCCGCGCCGCGAGCAAAGGTACCACAAAATGGAAAATTCAAGAGGCGTCAGAGACAATTCCTCTCCGAACAAAATGCATTTATGATTACTCTTGGAAATTTGGAGTCCGCGGAAATCGAATTCGGTAGTTTCACCGGTATCTTTTGTATTGTAGCGCAAATAACGCCGGAGCTGGGTTTTGACCCGCGCCACCAGTTCCAGAGGATTAAAGGGTTTTGTAATATAATCATCCGCGCCAAGGGTGAGGCCCATAATTTTATCCAGGTCCTCCACCCGCGCCGTGAGCATAAGAATCGGGAAAAGGTAGTCCTCACGGATTTTTTGGCAGAGCGTAAAGCCGTCCATATCCGGAAGCATCACATCCAATACCGCCAAATCCAGCGCCGTCCGCCGGACGCACCCCAACGCTCCCGCCGCGTCGTTATACTTATAGACGGTAAAGCCCTCGTTTTTCAAATACAATTCCACCAAATCAGCAATTGCGGTTTCATCGTCTACGACCAGGATATTTGCGTTCATTTCCGACCTCTTTTCTGGTTTCTCTCCGTCATTGTAGCACAGCGGCCAGAAAAAGGAAAGACAAAAAATCCTGCTGGCGTAATCATAATATGTAGGTGACAGACAAAGGGAATTGCGGTATAATGGAAGCAGCAGTTTTTCAGGAGGTTTGATCTATGAGGGCCGCGAAACGGTTTCTGGCGGGGATGTATCTGCATTTATTATTCAGCATTGCTGCGCCCGTCGGAATTTTATACATCGGCTGGAATGTGGGCTGGACGGTCTTAAACGTTGCCCTGCTGGTGGTTTACATAATCGTTGTCATTCTGGTACAGATTCTCGGCTGGCTCAGCGCTGCGGCAGCGGTCCGGGCGGCTGGGGAGCAGGACTGGAAATCCCTGCAAAACGGCTGGCGGACGCTGAAAATTCAATCGATTCCCTTTCACATTCTGAATTTTATATGGAGTTTTTTCGTCTGGTTCTGCCTGGCAGGCGCCTCACGGGGGGTCATGCTTGTATTTGTACCAATTCCAATTGCCGTCACATGGATGATGGTGCTCCAAAGCGGCATTTATGGAATACTGTTGATCCGTGCTCTGCGGCGGCAGGGCGAACAGGTTTCCAGACTGCACACACTGTTCCAGATTCTTCCGCTTCTGGATGTGCTCAGCACCTGGATTATGCTCCGGCGCATTCGCATCAGCTCCGCTGCCTGAAGAAGTAAGACATCCATGCAGGAGGTAATTTATGCAAAGGTTTATTCGTTTCATCTGTCCGATGTTGTTGGTCTGCGCGCTCTTGACGGCTCCAGTTTCCGCCGGATACTATCCGGAAAAGGAGCATCAGCCGGTTGATTTTTCCGAGATGGAATTTACCGGCTTTGACGAGACCAACCTCAAAGACGCATTTTCTCAAATGAAAGCCTTGGACAGCTCCGGCGCACTGGAAAAGAAAGACAATCAAACCCGTGAGGAGGTTCAGACGCTTTACGCAGAGATCATGAAGGAACTGGACATTCTGTCCACACAAAGTTCCCTGGCGGAAATTCAATACGACGCCAACGGCGCAAATCAGGAGATGGCGGAGGCGTCGGCCACGATTGCCGTGCAGGGGGCGCGGCTCTTTGACGAAACCGTACAAGTCCTGCGTCTGTTGATTGACACCCCCTATCAGGACATCCTGGAAGACGACGCGGGAAAAGACAATGTTTCCAGTATGCGAAACTACGAGCCGCTGACGGACAAACAGGCGGACCTTTTGGACCAGGAGCAGCGGCTTGTACAGGAATACGATCAAATTATGTCGCAGCCGGCGGAAGTCGTCTATGAAGGGGAAGTCTGGACCAGTGAGACACTCGAAACCGCTGATGTGGAGGAGGAGGTCTATTATGAAATCATGGACCTTCTGGACCGGTCCCGTTATCAGGCGGCGGGAGAAATTTACCTGAAACTGGTAAAAATTCGGACAGAAACTGCCAAAGAAGCCGGTTATGAAAATTACGCGGAATATGCCTATGAAACCACCTACAACCGGGATTATTCGATTGAAGACATACAATCCGTGCGGGAGGCTGTCAAGACGTATATGATTCCGATTTCCGAAAAGCCTCTGGACGGCCTCACCGGCCGGGATATCCGGAAACTGGAAATACAGAGCCGGTCCGGCAGCGCGGAAATTCTGAACGCCATGGAACCGTTTCTGCGTCAGACCGATCCGGAGCTGGCGGAAACCTTCACGTTTATGTCAGACTATCATCTGTACGATATTGATTACACGGAAACCAAACTCCCCACCGGATATACCGTCGGGCTTCCGGCCTATGGTACAGCATTTATTTTCAACAGTCCATACGGCGATTACCAGGATTACAGCGACATGGTGCATGAATTCGGTCACTTCTGCGAGACCTTTCACTGCACACAAAGGGACATTTGGGCAAATTTCAACATTGACGTCGGCGAAATTCACTCCCAGGCCCTGGAACTCTTTTTCACCTCTTATGCAGATGATGTGTTTGGCTCCTCCGGGAAAACCTACCGCAGTATCATTTTAAGCAATATTCTGAACTCCGTACTGGAGGGCTGTCTGTACGACGAATTCCAGGCCGCCGTATACCAGGACCCGGATCTCACTCTGGACGAACTTAACCAGCTGTTTCGTGAAATTTCCGAACAGTACGGCTACGAATACGGTCCAAACGAGTCAAGCGGTTTCTGGGTTGAAATTTCCCACACCTTCCAAAGCCCCATGTATTACATCAGCTACGCCACTTCGGCGCTGTCGGCGCTGGATTTGTGGCTCTGGTATCTGGCGGACGAACCGGCGGCGGTTGAGACGTACATGGAACTGTCAGCACTGTCGCTTTCCCTTCCCTACCGGGAGGCGGTGGAGGAAGCGGGACTTCGGGATATTTTCCAGTCCGAGACCATCCCTGCCCTGGCGGAAGAACTGATGGCTTACCTGGACGGCAAGCCTGTTCAGCGGAAGGACGCCGGAAAGCTGGAATCCCTATGGCTTCTTGCGCCCGCAGCTGGACTGGCGGCAGCGTTTGCACTGCCCTACACAGCCATACGCCGCCGCCGCGCACGCGTTCTGGCGGAGGAATCCGGGGAACCCTGGGAGCTGTAAACCTCTTTTTTGGCAGCTCTTGAAGAAATTTTCGCCGCTGTATCGTTTTTCCTTTGAGGACTTGACAGGGAAAGACGTTGGGTGTATCATTGTATTATGCATCTAGTGAAATGGAGGAGTGCGGATCATGCGTTATTTTCGAACTCTGGCCCGACGGGCGGCGGGCCTTTTTCTGACGGTTCTGCTGGTGGTTCCGGCCCTTGCGGCGGAGGCTCCCGATACCATAGAAGGCCGTCAGAAAGACCTGAATTTCCTGTACCATGAGGTCCTGGAAACGCGTCACCCGGACCTGTTTGCAAATCATACGGAAGCGGAATTCTTACAGCTCAAGGCGGAAATTGAGGAGCGTCTGGAAACCGTCAGCGAGGAGGAATTCCTTTTGGACCTCCAGCGCCTGACCGCTCTGGCTGGGGATTCCCACACAACGCTTTCCGTCGGGAGCGCGGCGGCGGACTTCCGCGGTTATCCCTTCGCTGTGGTTCGCCGGGGGACCTCCTGGTACCTCTCCGCCATTTCGCCGGAGAGGGAAGCCTTGCTGGGCCAGGAAGTGACGTCCATTGCCGGAAAACCGGTGGAGGAGGCAGTCACGGCTTTCGGAACTCTGTTTTCCTCGGACAACCCGGTTCATCTGCGGCGGCAGTTCCGGCAGTCCTGCAACGTAGCCGACATTTACGAGTATCTGGGCCTCGTCGAGGCCGGCAAGCCTTTGGAGATCACTTTCTCAAACGGAAAAACGCTGTCCCTGGACGCGGTGGGGCGGGAAGAGATGAACAAAATGGAGATTGCTTTACTTTCCAGCCGCATTACTGGTACGCCGGAAACGGATGCCATGGATGCCTATTATTTTGCAAAGCCTCTGACCGATTCTACCTATTACATTCAATACAACATCTGCAAGGAGGCGGACGACCTGTCCATGGAGGACTTTGCCGCGAAGGTCTCCGAAGAGCTGGACGCCGGGGATTACAGCCGGATTCTGCTGGATCTGCGGAACAATGGCGGCGGTTCGGACGGCGTGATCTGGCCGCTGTTTGAGGTTATCCGAAGCCGTCAGCTCCTGGCGGGCGACGACGTGGAACTCGTGGGTTTGATCGGCGAAAGTACGTTTTCCTCCGCGTTGATCAACGCTGTGGAAATTCAGGAGCTGGGCGGTGTTCTGGCAGGCGAGGCCGCCGGCGGCAGTGTCAGCCATTTCGGTTCGGTGAACGTTTTTGCTTTGCCAAATTCCGGCGTGCGTGGACAGATTTCCTCCAAATACATTGACCTCAACACCCTGCTGGACGCAGGCGCGGGCCGCGGCGTTGTGACCCTGGAGCCAGACGTGGAGGTTGCGCAGACGCTGGAGGATACCCTTGCCGGAAAAGATACCTGTGTTGAGTGGCTGCTGGCCCACCCGGAAACGTTAACGGCAAAAGAGTATCCCAATGCGCCCCTCACCCGAGGACGCTTTATCGGTCAGCTTTACGAGGCGCTGGGTTCGCCGGATGTGACGGTTACGGACATGCCGTTTGCCGACAGCCTGGGCGGAATGGAATGGTATTCGTCCGCCTTGGCTTGGGCAAAGGAGAACGGAATCGCTCTAGGAAATGCAGAGGGCTGTTTCTCTGCCGCCCGGTATCTGACCTGGCGGGAAGCCGCCGTGTTTTTGACCAGAGCCGCAAAGCATTTGGAGATTTCGGCTTCTGACCCGTCGTCAGACCGTCATGGCCCGCTGCCCGCCGCGCTGGCGAACGGCTGGAATCAGGCGGCGGTCACACAGGCGTGGGATTTGGGATTTCTGCCCGCAGAAGCGGATTTCACCCAGGGCATTACCCGTGCGCAGGGTGAGGCGATGGTCTCGGTCCTGGCCGCGCTGGCAGCGTAAATACAAAAGCAAGGCGGGACAAATGTCCCGCCTTTTTTCTGTTTTACAATCGGAATTCCTCCACATGAAGGCACCGCATCGCGTTTAGGATTGCCAGAAATGCGACGCCTACGTCAGCAAACACCGCCGCCCACATGGTCGCCGCGCCAAACGCGCCCAGTACCAGTACGACACCCTTCACGCCTAAAGCAAACCAAATGTTTTGCTTTACAATGCGCAGGGTTTTCCGAGAGATTTGCATGGCTGTCGCAATTTTTGACGGCTTGTCGTCCATCAGCACAATGTCTGCCGCCTCGATTGCGGCGTCGGAACCTAACGCGCCCATAGCTATGCCGATATCCGCACGGCTTAGCACGGGAGCGTCGTTGATGCCGTCACCGACAAAAGCGAGGGCTGTATCAGGGCGCTTTTCTGTCAGCAGTTTTTCGACCTGCTCCACCTTGTCCGCCGGAAGCAGTTCCGCATGGTATTCGTCCAGACCAAGCGCGGCCGCCACGGCTTTTGCAGTGGCTTGCGTGTCGCCAGTCAGCATAACCGTTTTCTTTACGCCCGCCGCTTTTAACGACGCAACCACCGCTTTTGCGTCCTCTTTTGGGAGGTCGGAAATCAGGATATGTCCCGCATATGCGCCGTCTGCGGTTACATGCACAATTGTTCCCGGAAGCTCGCATTTTTTCCAGTTTACGGCTTCCTGTTTCATGAGCCGTTCATTTCCGGCGCAGACACGTTTCCCGTCCACCCGTGCGCAGACGCCGTGTCCCGCAATTTCTTCCACGTCCGTCACGCGGGACGAATCGGGTGTTTTGCCGTAAGCGGCCCGCAGGGAAACGGAAATCGGATGATCCGACCAATGCTCTGCCAGAGCGGCGTATTCCAGAAGACTTGCTTCCGTAAAGGACCCTGACGGGTGCAGCGCCGTTACGCTGAAACTGCCTTGCGTAAGCGTTCCGGTTTTGTCAAAAACTACGGTCTCTGTTTTTGCCAGAGCTTCCAGATAATTGCTCCCTTTTACCAAAATCCCGCACTTGGACGCGCCGCCAATTCCTCCGAAGAAACTTAGCGGAACCGATATTACCAGGGCGCAAGGGCAGGAGATGACCAGGAAAATCAAAGCGCGATGCAGCCAGTCGGTCCAGGCAGTCGCGGCGAGGAATGCGGGCAAAGAGGAGGCTGGCAATACCGTTAGGGCAATGGTTGGAAGGAGGAACAGCGCCAACGCTGCCAATACGACGCAAGGTGTGTAATAGCGTGCAAAGCGTGTAATAAAGTTTTCGCTGGCGGCTTTTTTCTCGCCTGCGTTTTCCACCAAATCCAAAATTTTGGAGACTGTGGATTCCTCGCAGATGCGCGTGACTTTTACCCGCAGGAGACCGGACTGGTTCACGCAGCCGCTGATTACGGAATCACCAGGTCCTACGTCCCGCGGGACGGACTCGCCGGTTAAGGCGGCCGTGTCCAAAGCGGAAAAACCTTCCAGAACAACACCGTCCAGGGGGACGCGCTCACCGGGCTTTACGACGACGATGGCATCGATTTCCACGTCTTCCGGGTCGACTTCTTCCAGGGAACCGTCTTCCCGTTCCAGGTTTGCGGTATCAGGGCGGATATCCATCAGGGCGGCGATGGACTGCCGTGATTTCCCGACGGCGTAGTCCTGGAAGAGTTCGCCGGTTTGGTAGAAGAGCATCACGAAGACAGCTTCTGCATATTCGGCGGTAGCGAACGCGCCGACGGTTGCTAAAGCCATAAGGAAGTTTTCGTCAAAGACCTGTCCGTTTGTGATGTTTCGTACGGCTCGAAATATGACATCCCAGCCAATGATTCCATAGGGGAGGAGGTAGAGGAGCCATTGCATGGCAGGCCCGCTTTTTTCTTCTGTCAGGAAGAACTTTATAATACACAGTAAAATTGCTGACAACAGTATTCTTATCAGCATTTTTCTCTGTTTCTTCGACAAATTCTTCATCGAAATATCTCCTTTATTTTCAACCTGCGGAGGGCGCGGCTTACGCCGCGGGGTGATGGCTTGCCGCTCATCGGCGGCTGGGCAGTTCCACCCCCCATTTTCTCTTTTTCTTGGCGAAGAAAAAGAGAAAACGGGCCGTGGACGGTCCAAAAGAGAAAAAGACGCTGGTAAGACTGGTGGAAATCTGTTGGATTGTGCCCCTGTCGACTGGAAGTTCATCACCGACTTGACTCTGCCACAGATACCGCTGCCGCTCTGCGGTGGTCGAAAGGGCTTGTTTTTGAGACTGGTGGAAATTTGGCTGATTCTGCCTCTGCTGCGAAAAGTGCATCACTGATTTGACTCAGCCGCAGATGCCGCTGCCGCTCTGCCGGTGGTTGAAAGAGCTGGCTGCAAAAAAGTTGGCTGCAAAAGTTCTGTTTTTTCCACAATGGATGTGGAAAGCGACAGGCCGCCATAAATAGCCCCGAAAGGCTGATCCCTTTCGCGCACCGCAGCAGCGGCAGCGGAAATAGACGCAGAGACAAGTCGACATAGACTTCTCGTTTGACTTCCTCCAAGCCGTAGTTTTCCACCAGTCCTGATAAAAACGCTCTTTTCTTTTGGACCGTGAACGGCCCGTTTTCTTTTCTCTCGCCAGAGAAAAGAAAATGGGGGGTTCGAATTGGACCAGCCATTTCAAATGGCTGACCATCGCCCGCGCCGCGAGGCGCGCCCCCAATGCCGGGCGGCATTATATGTTGATTACGCAGTCGGGTTCGATTTTTTTGCAGGTGGCGACGACTTCTTGCATGATGGTATCAAAACGAGC
The DNA here is from genome assembly GCA_947382875.1 of uncultured Oscillibacter sp. Taxonomy (GTDB): domain Bacteria; phylum Bacillota; class Clostridia; order Oscillospirales; family Oscillospiraceae; genus Oscillibacter. The sequence goes on from CANDBG010000012.1 coordinate 48,254, forward strand.
GTCGTCGGCGTCAATGGTCAGCTTCTGCCCCATAAAACTTACCGTGGCATCCCGTACGCCATCAATTTTCTTGATCGCTGCCTCCATCTTTGCCGCACAATTCGCACAGTCTAAATCCGTAAGTTTATACCGCTTTTTCATTTTCATTACCTCCTGAAATTTCATTCGCAAACGTGCGCTAAACCTTGATTGATCATCGTCTTTACATGGTCGTCCGCCAGGGAATAAAATACCGTCTTTCCATCCCGCCGCGACTTCACTAAACGCGCATTCTTTAACGCCCGAAGCTGATGCGAAATGGCCGATTGCGTCATCCCTAACAACAACGCAATGTCACAAACACACATCTCGGACTCGAACAACACATACAAAATCCGTATGCGTGTCGAATCGCCAAAAATCCGAAACAGCTCTGTCAAATCATAAAGCGTATCCTCGTTCGGCATCTCTTTGCGTACCCGTTCCACAACATCCTCATGGGCATGTATGAAATCACAGCACTCCACAGTATAACGGTCCTGCATAAGCACCTCCTTTTTGCTGTTCAATTGAGCAATTGTTCATACGTTCATTATATACGCTTTTCTATGTTTGTCAAGACCTTTTTGCAGAAACCCCTATTTATCGCTCATTAAAGCCGGTTTTCTCCTGGAGCGTATTTCTTTATAAGTACCTTTTCGCCAGGAAGCGCCCGGAAAATTTCCTGCAGGGCTCTCTTCCCAAACTCTTGAACGCGGTCTCCTGGCGAGAGCTGATACGGATATTCTTTCCAAACCGTAACGTACAAATTCCAGACAATTCCTTCTTCCGGAAACTTTACGCGTCCATTGGTTTCTTGATTGGGATACAACTGTAAAAACAAATTACTGGGACGATGATTATAAATATAGATATGGTCGTATTCCGGCGGCTCTGCATCCGGAGTGGAACGCCCGAAGGGTCCAGTACTTTTTCTCAATTTTCGCTTTCTGGGGATGCGGGAATCGTTGATTTCTTCAGCAATCTTACTAAGAGCCTTTTCAAAAATCTTTACGAGTTCTTTTTCCGGTAAATCGCCTGTTTTTAATCCGTACTCAAACATACCATATTCAAACATACTTGCAGCCTCCTGATTTCAATTTGTGATGATGTCATTTTAGTACGTCATATTTGCTTTGTCTATAATTTTCATGTTAAACAAATTTCCTTGCGCATGAAGACGTTGAGTCGCTTTCGGATATTTTTTCATAAAATGCAAAATTAACTCTTGCAATTTGAGACCGGGTGTGTTATAGTAAAAAAGCTATCTGAGGGAATGATAAAAGATCCGGGTGTAGCGCAGTTGGTAGCGCACTTGACTGGGGGTCAAGGGGTCGTGAGTTCAAGTCTCGCCACTCGGACCAGTGAGAAAGTCTGTAACCGCAATGGTTACAGGCTTTTTTCTCACCTGTTTTCCAGGCGGTTTCCCTTATTTTTTCCCTTATTCGATTTAACCACCGGAAACGCCCTGGATAAACTTTTCCATCCGTTCCGCACTGGCTCGCTTCATTTCCTCGGTGACGTGTCCATAAACGTCCAGCGTAAATGCGGCGGTATGGTGTCCGAGGTTGCTTTGCACCGTCTTAATATCGTCCCCGGCCCGGAGCGAGGCCACGGCATAGCTATGGCGGAGGTCATGCAGACGTGCACCCGGCAGACCAATGGAGGCCGCCAGACGCTTGAAATTGTGGTAAACTGTATTCGGAGAAAGGCGGTGTCCCACATCGTCCGTAAATACAAAGCCCTCGTCCTGCCAGAGCGGACCAGCCTTTAACCGTGCTTCCGTCTGCTGGACCTTATGCCGTTTCAAAGCGTCCACCACAAAGGCGGCGGCGGTAATCATGCGGCCTTTACTGTTTTTCGTAGGTACGAGGCGAAAGTCGCCAGACTGTCCCGGAACCTGTTGAAGCTGTTTGTTGACGAGAATCGTCCCACGGTCCAAGTCAACACAGTCCCAAGTCAGACCGCAAACTTCACCACGACGCAAGCCAGTGAACAGCGTTACCAGATAAACCACTTCAAAGCGGTGTCCCTGGATAGCTTTCATAAAGGCCCGAATCGCTTCATCATCCAGCGGCTTGATTTCTTTCCGCTCCACCTTGGGCAGTTCACAAGCGGCGGTAGGATTTGTGTGCAGATAGCCTATCGCAATCGCCTGTTGCAAAGCCTTATGGAGAATCCCATGGACACATTTAATGGTCTTTGGGGACAGTCCAAGCTTATTCCCATGAGCTGTTCCAAGGTCATTGTAAAACTTCTGAACCGTGTGGGTTTTCAGCTTGTCGAGCCTTACACTTCCCAGAGCTGGCTTGAGATGGTTATTGACGTGCTGGGTATAATTCAGGACTGTGTATGGCTTTACGCCTTTTAAGTAGGTTTCCAGCCAAATGTCAAGCCATTCTCCCACGGTCATCTTAGAGGGCTCCTGATAGGTTCCATTGTCCACGTCCAGGGACATTTGCTTTAGCTTCTGGGCGACTTCCTTTTGGGTTTTTCCGGTAATGGACTTTTGAAGCTGTCTCCCTGTGCCGGGGTCATACCCCACGGTACAGCGGGCCTCCCAGTAGGTATATTCTCTTCCGTTTTTTGTGACAGTTTTCTTGCGAATTGTACCGTTGCCGTTTGCGGCGCGGCTCATGGTTTTCTTGCGTGGCATTGATTAAAACCTCCTTCAAAATGCCACGCGGGGAATCCTGCATTTGTAATTATATCCCCCGCGTGGAGTATCGTCAAGTGCTGTCAAGCAGCCTTTTTCAGCGTTTTGAGGTAGTCCAGAAAGGATTGCTTTTCAATTCGGATTTGACCAGCCACACGCAGCACGCACAGCGATCTTGTGCGGGCCACGTTGTAGGCTTTGTTCCGGCTGATTTGCAGGACGTCCGCTAAATCTGATACAGTCATCAATGCGGGAAGCTCGTCAAACGATTTGTAGCTCACGAAAGACCGCCTCCCTTTTTTGAAAGTGCATTTTCAAAGGCATACCCTTGGAACATAGTTCCATCGTTCAGGTTACAGAGGAAACGGCCCGGAATGTCCTTGGGCAGAGCGGCGGCATCCCCGTTATCCAGAATGATTTGGGAAAGTACCAAGTCCGCCCTTCCACAAATCCGAATATCAAGATTGTTCTTGATTTGCCCGGGCAGGACGTTCGCATCGGGTCGCTGAGTCGCCAGCACCAAATGGATTCCAAAGGCTCGGCCAAGGCGGGCAATGGTGGACAGCTTTCCCACAATGGCAGTCACCAGCTCCTTGATGGGCTTGTCCAGGCCCGCCGTGTCGGTCAGCTCGCCTATCTCATCACAGGCAATCATAATACGCGGCATCGCTTCTTCTGGATAGCGGCGGTTGTACTCATCCAGGGAGGCGCAGGGCTGGGCGCGGTCCTGTAAGGTACTCTTTCGGGATTCCAGGATTCCGGTCAGGTAGGAGAGCATCGTCAACGCGCTTTCCCGGCTGTCGGCATAATCGCACATTTTTTCCTGCCAGGAACGAGGGAAGTCGATACCGCCTTTCAAGTCCATCAGATAGACCTTGTAATTTTTTGCCAATGCCTGGGCAATGATGGATTTGACGAGGCAGGTCTTACCGCTTCCCGTACTGCCTCCAATGAGCATATGCGGTGTAAGGGCAAGGTCTACGGTCAGAGGGCCGTCCAGTGTTTGGCCCAAGGCAATCCTGGAATTGCCTCTCGGCAGTTTAGGGAGTTCCGCCCTTGTTGGCAGCTTGGTATTGCCGGGGGCGGTACGGAGTTGAATATACCGCTTGTCCGGTCCTTCCTCAATACGGGTGATACGGCGGTTGATGGCGGCTTCCAGCTTGTCCTTACGGTCGGAAAACTCCGTCAGGGGGATTCCGCCGGAGATGAGCAGGAGGGTGCTGTCCTTGTCGGAGACCACCACAGGCGGTTCCCCCGCCTTGTTTGTCAATCCGGCCCGTACATATCGTGGGACAGCTCTCTTGCATGGCGTGGCGTTGCGCTGAACATTACCAACAGGAAATACAGGACCAAGGCCAGAGGCGGGACACAAATCCAAATAAGCGGCGCGGTGAGACTTGCCGCCAGAGGCCCCAGGCCCAGGAATACGGGGTAGTTCCCCAGGAACAGAACGAGCAGGGTGGCGTATAAGGCGCTTGCCGCGATACGGGAGGGGTGTTCCCTCATGGCGGAAAACCCCGCCCGGAGGCGTACTTTTGCGGCCCGGAGCTGACTTTCAAGAGCCAGCTCGCCGGGGTTATTGGTGTAATTATTTTTCATCTTTGGAACCTCCTTTAGAATGTTTTAGGTTGTAGTAGGGGTCTATGCACCGCATACTGGATGGAAGAATGTCCTCAAACTCAAGCGGCGGATAGGGGTTGTCCTCTTCCGAGAACGGCATATAGTCCATCTGGCAGCTAAAATCTTCGTTCATAAAATAACCTCCTTTAGAACGGTAATTCTTCGTCATCTTCGGTATCGTCGGTTTCTTCAAAGCCCGGAATTTCAAGCTGGGTCTTGTTGTCCGCTTCCGGCTGCGGATTGCTGGCTGTTTCTGGCCGTGGATTGCTGTCTGCTTCCGGTTGCGGGTTGCAGTCCGCCTCAATCTCGCGGAGGATATTCATACTGCTGACGCTTGTATGAGGATCCATAGTCACACCGCGCACATAGGACTTTACCGGGTTTGCTGTGGTGTCCTTGGCCTCAAACTTGTGGATTTCGAGATTATATTTTTCGGTTTTAATGGTATCTTTTGTGACCAGCCAGATTTCATTGAGGCGGCGGTAGAGTTGTTCCGCGCTGTCACTGTCGGAAAGTCTGTAATTCTTTACAAAACACCAGGGATGCTCCACCGTTGTAATGAAAATGTACTCGCATTGCAGGACCTTATCATGGTATCTGGAATGGACGGGCGTGCTGTAATGCGGGTCCAGGACCTTCAAGAGCTCTTCATAGGAAAAGGTATTGGAGCGCAGGTCGTCCAAAATGACGGCGGATTCTCCGCGATACTTGGAAAGCGGGTCTTTCCCGGTGGCGGACATATAGACCGTCAGCCCCAGCTTTTCCGCATAGAGGCGGCAGAGGGTGGTTTTTCCCGTCCCGGTGTCTCCATAGGCCCATATGACGGTGCAGGACCTTTTCCCATCGGTGGCCTTTGCCCTGGCTTGTTCGGCGTACTCCCAGGCGCGGGCGATTTGGTTCCCGTGCCTGGCATAAGTAACAGGGTCGATGTACGCGTCATAGTTCCATGGAGTGATGGTGCCGTCCGCGCACTGTTCCAGGATTTTGGTAAAGGACGCTTTTTGCGTTTCTGCCGCAAAGAAAGTGTCATCGCCAGTGATAAAATGACAGAAAACGCCGAGGAAAAAATGTAGTTTAGTGGCGGAGGAGGAGAAAAAAAGATAGACTCCCAATAGGACGGAAAAGCGTTCGGAAAGGGAGTTTGGAAATGAAAGGAGCAATATGGATGGACATCCGAAGCGACAGGCAGAAAGGGATGAGCTATGTGGAGCTGGGTCGGAAGTACCACGAGGTTTTGGACCATATCTTCTCGGAAGAGGCCAAATCCAAGCGGAAACGGGCATATGAAAAACAAATTCACTGGATAGCTCTTAGCGGCTTTGCTGCTTAGAGCTATCGCGTCCCCCTTGCGGGGAGATGTCCGGCTTCCCCATCAAGAA
>CANDBG010000013.1 GCA_947382875.1 uncultured Oscillibacter sp.
GGCTTCGCCGTGGTGGCGGAGGAGGTCCGGCGTCTGGCATACAACAGCGCCGAGGCGGCCCAGAGCGCAACCAAGGTGGTCGAGGGCACCCGGTCCATGATTCAGACCGGCGTGGACCTGACGGCGGACACTGCCGGTTCGCTGGAAGCGATTTCGGCGGTCTCCGGCGAGATCAGCGCGATTTCCGACCAGCTGGCGGAGGCCGTGCAGGGACAGGAGAGCGCGTTGTCGATCATGGAGGAGCGCATTGAGACCATTTCCGCCATTGCCGACCGGAACCTGCAAAATGCCGGGGAAACGGAACAGTCCAGCGGCCTGCTGGCAAAGGAGGCGGAGGCCCTTCAGCGGCAAGTGGAAAAATTTGTATTGAAACAGGAGGGCGGGCGATGAAACGGATTTTAAGTCTGGCCGCTGCGCTTTTGCTGGCTGTTTTGCTGACGGCCTGCGGCGGCGGTTCGGAGCTTCAGGACGGCTATTACACCGCCCAGGCCGCGGAGTACAGCCACGGCTGGAAGGAGTACATCACGATTCTGGTAAAAGGCGGAAGTCTGATTTCCGTGGAATACAACGCGGAAAACGCCAGCGGGTTCATCAAGAGCTGGGATAACGCCTATATGCAGACAATGCTGCACGTCCAGGGCACGTATCCGAATGAATATACCCGTTATTACGCCGGGCAGTTCCTGGAAGGCCAGGGGAAGGGGAACATTGACGCGCTGACAGGGGCTTCCAACTCCTACGGTTCCTTTCAAAAGCTGGCGGCGGCGGTGCTGGAACAGGCCCGGAAGGGCGACTCCAGCATTGTCGTGGTCGACACGGAGCATTGAATCCCTTAAACTGTCAAAAAAGCCTCCCTCTCTGAGGGAGGCGGCACGGCGAAGCCGTGACGGAGGGAGTTTTCTCCCAAGGTTGCAAAAATTTGCTGATTCCCTCCCTCAGTCACCGCCTGCGGCAGTGACAGCTCTCTCAAAGGGGGAGCCAAAACGGTGGAGCAGAAATTTTTTGACACGCTGGAAAAACCGCTGTTTCCAGAAGGAAACAGCGGTTTTTTGCAGGGAAGCCGTCTGACGGCCAAATCGGTTTATACTCCGTAACGCATGAAAAAGCCAAACAACACGATTACCAGGATACTGCCAATCCGTATGCCCTTTTCCAGCTTGTCATGTTCTTTCCAGTCCCAACCTTCCGGCCAGATGGGATTCAGCACAAAGAGTAATCCGGCCAGAATCCATCCGATGTTGCAGAACACGCCTGCCTTGAAAAAATGCCCGAACAGAAATGCGCACGCCAGAACCGCAAGAGCCATATGCCCCTGCACACGAAACGATAACGGTTTCACAACAAATCCCTCCTCCGTAAATTGGTTTCTTTTATTATATCACAGGGCTTGCGTTGTGTCCATACAGTTTTGGAAACCTTTTGAAATTCCGTCCGCGCTATATTTCCAAAAAACGCGGTCCGCTGGCGGAACGGTTGCAAACGATGCATTTTTTTGGTATACTGTATCTTATACAATCGAATCCCGATGAAAACGAGGAAACTGCCATGCTGTATCACATTCTGGCCGTCGGCGACGTGGTGGGGGAGTCTGGCCTGCGGCATCTGGAAAAAAATCTGCGTCCTGTGCAGAAGCTGAAAACCATTGCGTTTACCGTCGTGAATGGCGAAAACGCGTCCGGCGTGGGCCTGACCCGCGAGCAGGCCGAGCGCATCCGCGATGCCGGAGCCGACGTTGTGACGCTGGGCAATCATGCCTTTGGAAAAATGCAGATCCGCGATTTCCTGGACGACACCCCCTGGATTCTGCGTCCGGCCAATTACACGGGCCGCGCTCCCGGACACGGCTGCGGAACCTTTGACCTGGGCCGCGTGCAGATTTGCGTGATGAACCTGATCGGACGCTGCGGTCTTGCCTGGGGCGCGGACAACCCCTTCACAACGGCGGACCGTCTTCTGAAGGAAAACCGCGCCGATTTTACCCTGGTGGACTTCCACGCCGAGGCCACCAGCGAAAAGTTAGCGCTGGGCTATTACCTGGACGGCCGTGTATCGGCCCTCTGGGGGACCCATACCCATGTGCCGACCGCCGACGAACAAATCTACCCCAAAGGAGCCGGCTACATCACGGACCTGGGAATGACCGGGGCCGTTGATTCCGTTCTGGGCGTTGAGCCGTGGCAATCGGTGGAGGGCTTTTTAGGCGGGCTTCCGGGTCGTTACAAATACCCGGAAGGGCCGTGCAAAATGCAGTGCGCCATATTTACCCTGGACAGCGAAACCAAACGCTGTACCGCTGTGGAGCGTATGGACATCCGCTGACAAGGACGGCGTATATCTTATAGAAAAGAGGAGCAAATCATGTCCATTGAAAAAGTAAGAGCGTATCTGGAACCCCTAAACGTCGCGGACCGGATTCAGGAATTTGACGTATCCTCCGCTACTGTGGAGCTGGCGGCGCAGGCCCTCGGCGTAGAGGGCGCGCGGATTGCCAAGACGCTGAGCTTCAAGGTCGACGGCGCACCTGTGCTGATCGTCATGGCGGGCGACGCCAAAATTGACAATCCCCGCTACAAGGCGCAGTTTCACACAAAGGCCACCATGCTCACCTTTGAGGAGGCGCACAGCCTCGTAGGCCATGACGTAGGCGGGGTATGTCCCTTCGCGCTGCCGGAGAACATCAAGGTCTATCTGGACGTTTCCCTCCGTCGTTTTGAGACGGTTTTCCCCGCCGCCGGAAACGATCACAGCGCGATTGAACTCACCTGCGAGGAGCTTGAAAAATACGCCTCGAACTTTGTGGAGTGGGTGGATCTCTGCAAAGCGTGGCGGGAGGGCTGAACATCCGGGAGGAGGCCGACTATGATACCCTTTCTTCACGCCGCCGACTTTCATCTGGACAGCGCCTTCCGCGCCCTGCCGCCCCAGGAGGCCGCCGCCCGCCGCCGGGAGGGCCGGGAGCTGCTGTTTCGTCTGGCGGACTACGTGAACGAACATGAGATTCGCCTGGTTCTGCTGGCGGGAGATGTATTCGACAGTCCGTCGCCCTACCGGGAGACCGTGGAGCAGCTGGCGGAAGCGCTGGCGCGTATGGAAGCGATGGTGTTCATTGCGCCGGGCAACCATGACTGGTACGGACCTGCGTCGCCGTGGGCCGTTCAGGAGTGGCCGGAAAATGTGTACATCTTTACCCGAAACGCCATGACCGCCGTGGAAATTCCGGACTGGAATCTGGTCGTACACGGCGCGGCCTTCACGGGGCCGGAACAGACGCAGAGTCTTCTTGCGGGCTTCGCCGCCCCGCCGGACGGACACATTCACATCGGCCTTCTGCACGGCGAGGCGGAACCGTCGGAAGACCGCTACAACCCCATTCGCCGGGAAGACCTGGCGTCCAGCGGGCTTGCGTACCTGGCCCTGGGACACATCCATAAATCGGGTGCGGTCTCGGCGGGGAAGACGGTATGCGTATGGCCCGGCTGCCCGGAGGGCCGGGGCTTTGACGAGCTGGGCGAAAAAGGCTTTGCCGAGGGCGCCATCGCGCCGGACGGCAAACTGACGATGACGTTCGTCCCCTTTGCCCGGCGGCGTTACGAGGTTTTAGAGGTGGATGTGACGGGGCGTTCGCCGCGGGAGGCGGTGGAGGCAGTCCTCCCGGCGGAGACCGGGATGGATTCCTACCGGATTGTGCTCACGGGCGAAACCGGAGCCCGGGGCGCAGACCCGAAGGCGTTGGAAACGGCGCTGTCGGGCCGCTTTTACGCGCTGGAGGTCCGGGACCAGACCCGGATCGCCGAGGACGTCTGGGCCAGGGCGGGGGAAAATTCGCTGCGGGGGCTGTTTTTGCAGAATCTGCGGATGCAATGGCAGAAGGCCGCCTCCGACCAGGAGCGGGAACTGTTTATGCAGGCGGCGCGGTTTGGTCTGGCGGCCTTGGACCGCCGGGATTTGGATGGATAACGGAACGAGGGGCCTCCTTTTGGAAGGGGAGGTCCTTTTGCTGTGCCCGGCGGGGTGCGGCATGACAAAAATTTGAAAAACAGGATTGAAAAGCGGCGGGGGGTGTGGTATGATGAAAGAGCTGGAAAAGAAGCGGGGGCCGGACCCCTGTTGGAGATGGAGGAATCGATGATGAAACACAGAATTCTAGCGATGCTGCTGGCCGTCGCGCTGGCGTGTACCCTGTTACCCGGCGTCGCGCTGGCCGTGGACCCAAACGCCCCAATTGAATACGAGGTCCCGGGCGGAAAAATTCTTTTAGATAAATCGTCAGGAGAAATTACAGGATGCAGCGGCAGTCCAACCAATGTCATTATCCCTGCAGCAATTGAGGGAATTCAAGTCAAAAAAATTGCGGACGCCGCATTTGCTCAGAAAGCCTCTTTGAAAAGCATGATTCTCCCCGAAGGAATAACAATTGGAGAAAAAGCTTTTGCCCAATGTACAGGACTTGAATATGTCATAATTTTGGGTGAAAATGGTGTTAACAAGATTCAGAAGGGTACATTTGCAAACTGCAATTCGTTAAGCAGGTTTATTGGTCATGTTGATATAATTGAAACCGACGCTTTTGCGGGCCTCCCTAATTTAACAACTGTAATCATTCCAGGTGACTGGAAAGCCACAGGAATTACAATTCAGCGGGCCGCCTTTTCCGCTTGTCCTAAGTTAACAAATGTTTATATTGCAGGAAAATACGACGGAAGCACATTTACTACTCCTGGTTTTATAGGTTGTTCTGTTAATGTTATTCATGTTAATGGAGAGTTTCCCAAAGCGGCTAGAGAGGGGCTTTTTGGAAAGGGCACAACTGTCACCGCACATACAATAACGAACGCCTATATTGACCAGCGCGCTTCCAGCTGTACAGAGGCTGGGCATATACAGCCGATATGTTCTTGCAGTGAAATTAAAACTGAAAACGAAACGGAAATTTATTGTTCTTTTAATAATCTTGACATCCCCAAAATCACCTTGCCTGTCTTAGAGCATAGATGGGAATTTCAAAAAGCAGACCCCGATTTGGGTCCTGCCTTTGACACAGACACAATCTGCGCAGATATAGATGTAATGAATTACTATAAATGTGCCAGCTGCGCAAAAGATGAAGAACGTAAGGTTGTAATTGTAGCAACCGGAGCCCATGATTTTGACTATGCTGCGGATGCGACTGCCATTCAGGAAGCGACCTGCGCACAATTTGGCGTAGAAATTCATATGCAGACGTGTCAGGCATGTAAATTGGTACGTCCTGACGAGGCGGATCAAAAGATACTTGCGGAAACTTTTCTGAAGTATTTGGAACTTACAGCTTCGACACAAGTTCCTCCCGACACAGGTGTAACGCCCCCGCTTGGCCCAACGACACGAGATACTGTGAACGCCACAGAAGAAGCAATCAAAGAAGCCTTGGAGACGATGAAAAAGCTTGGCTATGCAGACGAAGATCCAGCAACCAACGAACTAAAACCGGTTTATATTGATAAAATTGATAAGACCGACAATCACAAGTGGAATAAAGACGATGGATTTGATCGAATCGAAAGTGTTGAAGAGGGTTTTGATTGCACAAAGGGAGGAAAGGCAGCTGTCATTTTCAAGTGTACAATTTGCGGCAGTGACATTGAAGTAGAGGATTTTCTGATTGAAGCTGGCGCCCATATTCCTGACTTGGAGAATCCTCCCACGCCGGAAGAAATTGAAAAAGCAGGTATAAAAGACGAAGTCCATGAGCCAACCTGTACCGAGGGCGGAAACGCGGCCCGTCGTTGTAAAGTGTGCGAAGCCATCTATGTGGAAATGGATGCTTCTGCTGCCGGTCATGACTGGGAGGAAGAAAAGGTAGACCCCACTTGTACCGAAGACGGCTATAAGGTTAACATCTGCAAAAGGTGTGGCGTAAAGGAAGCCAAAGATGTTATCCCTGCCTTGGGGCATGAAATCAAAGAGGATACAAAAGAGCTGGATGAAGAAAAATCTATAGAGCCTACCTGTACCGAGTCCGGCGTAGATGCTTATAGTGCCGTATGTGAGCGCTGCGGTGAGTTCCACATTGAGGAAGTTCTCCCCGCCCTGGGTCACGAGCCGGGCGAACTGGACGAATCCACCCGGAAAGTCACCAAAGAGCCGGCCTGCATTGAGGAGGGCGAAGAAACGGTTACGGCCACCTGTACCCGCCCGAACCGCGAGGGCAAACCCTGCGGCGAAGTCACCGAGTTCACCTTCCCCCTGCCCGCCCTGGGCCACGATTACCCCGACGAGTGGACCACCACCTCCGACGGCGGAAAACAACGTACCTGTAAACGTGAGGGCTGCGGAAACGTTCAGAAGATGAACGCCAACGGCGAACTGGTCGACCCGGACGCCCCCACCACTCCCGACGACGAGGAAGAAGACCCCAATAAGCTGTACAGCGTCCGCCTGGACAGCTTCTCCAACGGCTCCGTGCGCCGCAGCGATTCCAGCGCGAAGGCCGGTGAAACCGTCACCGTGACCGCCTATGCCAACGCGGGCTACGAACTCAATACCCTTTACGTCCGCAATGAGGATGATGATCCCGTCAACCTCACTTACAAAGGCGAAAACAGCTATTCCTTTGTCATGCCCGCCATGAACGTGACCGTCTACGCCGATTTCTCCAAGGCGTACAGCAGCGCCCCAGGCGGGTCAGGAGGCGGCGCTTCCAGCAGCGGGAGCAGCTCCAATTCCAACAGCTCCAGCAGCTCCGGAGGGTCCGGAATTCCTGTGAACCGTCCTACGCCCCACGCGGGGGCCTCCGGGCAGATTTATTACGATGTGCCGTCGAGCCACTGGGCGTCGGGCGAAATTGCCTGGGCTTATCAAAACGGCTATATGGGCGGCACCAGCACAGGCGCATTTGTGCCCGACGGCCGCATTACAAACCAGCAAATGTGGCTGGTGCTGGCCCGCTTGACCGGAAACCATCCGGCTAGTATGGCGGAGGCGAGACAGTGGGCGATTCAAAACGCCGTGGCCGAGGGTGCCAATCCGAGCGTATCCGTGACGCGGCAGCAGATGGTGATTGCTTTGTATCGCTGCACGGCCCTGTTGGGCCGCTCGACGGCTTCCCATGGTTCCCTGGCTGGTTACGTGGACAGCAAAAGCGTCCCCAACGCCGCCCGCAACGCCATGACCTGGGCCATCACCAACGGAATTGTCAGCGGTACGGCGGATAAGCGTCTGAACCCGAACGGGACCATTACACGCGCACAGTTTGCGGTGATTCTCTACCGGTATCATCAGCAAATTCTGTGAGAACTAATTCCAAAAAAGTGCAAAAATCGAGGGCTGAATGCCCTCGATTTTTCATATGCTTTTGTCAGGTGATTGTATGAAAAATCCAAACTGTGACCCCTTGGCCCTTACGACAGCCGTCAGCGCATTGGCTGTGGCGATTGCAAAGCAGGTGAGTGATGAACAGCTGGAATTGATTGCCGCCGTTCTGACGCAGCTGGGCGACACGCTGGCAACCATTGCGGCGCAGCAGGACTTGTGCCGTTAGACGTACCGGCTGGTTTCGCCGCGCCTGCAAACACTCTTTCCGACGTCACCAGCTGAAATCACACGAAACCCGTTTCTGCTGAACGTTGAGATTGTTGTAGGAATTGACTTCAAAATACATGGAACCCTCCAAATACCCGGCGTTGAGTTCCGTGAAGCATCCGCTTGCCCAGTTGTTTGTACTTCGGCGGTCCAGCCAGGGCAGACGCTTGCGTTCGGCTTTCTCGTCAATCGCGCCGAAATAATATTGGCAGTCGTAGCCCAATGACTGAATGTATGTTTTGAGCTTTGGGATGTCCGTCTTGATGTAGTCCGAGGAACCGCCGTATTTCAATTCAATAATGGCGGCTATGTCTGTCAAGCAATCGTGCAGGTAGTAGGTTTCCAGCGCCATACCCATTTCCATTTCACAAATTGCAAGGTCGGCATGGAATCCCAATTGCTGGAAATAGAACTCCGGATAGATATATAGGTTATTTTCCTCAAGCAAGGGCTGTAAAGCGTTTCGCAAGTGATGATATAAGCTGCATTGAAGGCTTGCCTCAAGCAAAAGGAATCCCGCCCCGTATTCCTTGCAGATTTCCGTGAGCCAGACGTCCTTAATCGCTTTGTCTATTTTTTTCTTGACTGATTTCTTTATCATAAATAGTTCCCTCTATTTACGAATGATTTTGTATTTTTTGACAGCCGCCGCCCGAACCTCGAATTGTCTTTTAATGTCAGGGGTTCGGGCGGCCGAGGGCTTTAGTTTTTAAGAAAAAGTGACCGTGCGGTGTCGGCGTTGCGGCGTTCCATCTGCTGAAGACGCTCGACTGCCGCCGCCTGTGCAGCGGGGTTGTCTGCGTGTGCGGCCGCAAGGTCGATCATGGATCTCAGATTTTCTTCCGTTAAGGCGTCCAGGTCCGTAAAAATGTCCTGCCCGATATAGCGGAGAAACGCCGACACCTTCGGGTCGTAGACGACGCCGGCTAAGGGGATTCCTTGTCCGGCCGCGAAAATCAGCGCGTGCAGACGCATCGAAACCACAATCTTCATCCGCGAAAGCGCCCCGATGATTGTTCCCGCACGGCCTGCGTCGTCCAGGAAATAGTGCGGAATGCCGTCCAGATTTCGGGTCGCCAAGCGTCCGGCCTCCGAGTCCAGACGGCGTTCGATTGAGACGAAAACCGGTGTCAGGTGATACGTCTCGTACGCATACCGGGCCGCTTTTCCAAATAATGGCGCTTTTGCCTCGAAGCCCTCCCAGAGACGCAGTGCAAAACAGATATAATTTCCCTGAGGCGGTATGCCTGCGCTTAATAATATACTGTCCGTTTCGTCGCTGCTGGCGGGCCGGAGCGTGAGCGCCGGGTCTGCTGTCAGAAGAATTTCCGGTTTCGTTATGCCCATGGAATGCAGTTCTTCCAGGGAATCCGGTTCCCGAAGCGTGATGACATCAACGCTCCGGTTCAATACCGCCGCCGCCAGTTTCCGGTGATTTTCACGAGTGACCGGCCCAATGCCGCAGCCGTACATCTGAACTTTGCAGCCTGCACGCTTCGCCGCCCATATATTCATCAGATAGAACCACAGAGAACGACGGGACGTGACGTCTTGTATAAGACTTCCGCCGCCGTTGATATATAGTTTGGAACGGCGCATGGCTCCAAACCAGGCAAATACGTCCGTGCGGCTGACAGCTGGAACGCGATACGCAAGACGTGTGCTTTTCGGGTTCTTGGACAGCACCATGACTGGGATATCCGGGTCTACGTCCCGCATTTCTTGTAGGATAGCCTCTAAAATGGCGTCGTCTCCGGCGTTGCCCCGGCCGTAGGCCCCGCAGATTACCACGCCGTCGCGTTTGACTTTGGGGCGGTTGTGACGGCGTTTGATGTCTTCGTATATGGCCAGCTGCGTGTCAACTGTCCGCTGGATGGAAAACTGAGAGGAGGCTTTTTCATAGAGCCGCTGCCCCATCTCTCGACGCATCGTATCGTTGTTGCCAAGTGTGGCAAGGTGTTTTCCCAGGGTTTCCCACTCGCCGGGCTGTATGAGAAAACCATTGACTTCCTGGTCAATCAGATAGGGGATACCGCCGACGG
This sequence comes from uncultured Oscillibacter sp., assembly GCA_947382875.1. Lineage (GTDB taxonomy): Bacteria > Bacillota > Clostridia > Oscillospirales > Oscillospiraceae > Oscillibacter. Next base: position 9,603 of record CANDBG010000013.1, read on the forward strand.
CGGTTGCAATCGTGGCAAGGTGGAAGCGTGCGCCTTCCGTGAGGGCGTAGGAAAAGGTTTCGGAGAGACTGGTTAATGTGTTGATGTCCAGGGCGCTGTAAAAGCGGTCCATACCGCCGTTAATCCAGCCTGCAAAGGTAATTTCTTTTTCAACGCCGAGTTCTTTGGCAAGAGCCGTTAATTTTTCACGTTCTTCGCCCTCGCCCGCGATGACCAGCCGCAGACGGGGACATTCCCGGAATCCGGCGGCAAAGCCGCGAATAAGGGTGGACATATCTTTGACGGGATTTAACCGGGCGGCGATGCCGACAACGACTGAATTTTCGTCGACCTCCGCGCCGAGGGAGCGCAGGTATTCCAGGCGGTCTCCTTGGGGCGGAGCGGGTGTAAAGTCGATGCCGTTGTAGATGGCGAAGAAGCGGTCGGGGGGGAACCCACGGGAGATCAGGAGGTCGACCATGGCATCCGAGACGCCGATGCGGAAGTCCAGGCGGCGTAAGGCCCAGGCGTTGATGGTGCCGAAGGTAAGGCGTCCGAAAAAGCGGCCCATGTAGTCGATTTTGTAGTCGCTGTGGACGGTAGTGACGACTGGAAGTCCGGTTGATTTGCGGAGGAGGGCGCCGATCATGTTGGCGCGTGCGCCGTGGCAGTGAATGATTTCGTAACCGCCCTCGCGGATATAGCGGGTAAGTTTCCGACGAATTCGGAGAACGTTGTTTCCCCCCATAATTTCCGTGGGGATGTTCATACTTCTTGCTTCTTGCGCAAAGGGACCGTCCCGGAAGCAAACCAATTGTGCTGTAATTGTCTTATTCAAATTTTGCAGCAAACTCAACACATGGGTTTTGGCTCCGCCGGAGTCGCCCCCACTGATTAAGTGAATTACTTTCATTCTACAAAAACCTCCCTTCTAAAGTGGAACCTCTTTGTTCCCCTGCGGGGAACGCGGCTTGCGCCGCGGGATGATGGCTTGCCGCTCATCGGCGGCTGGGCAGTCCCACCCCCCATTTTCTCTTTTTCTTCGCCAAGAAAAAGAGAAAACGGGCCGTGGACGGTCCAAAAGAGAAAAAGACGCTGGTAAGACTGGTGGAAATCTGTTGGATTGTGCCCCTGTCGACTGGAAGTCCGTCACTGACTTGACTCTGCCACAGATACCGCTGCCGCTCTGCCGGTGCGCGAAATGGATTCTTGTTGAGACTGGTGAAAACTTGTTGGCTTTATGCCACTGTTGCTAGAAGTGCATCACTGACTTGACTCTGCCTCTCATACCGCTGCCGCTCTGCTGGTGGGCAAAAGGGCTGGGTATAAAAATTCCGTTCCTCACAGCAATGACGGTTGAAAGGGTTGGGGGGAACAGAGACCGAAGGCCAATCTTTTTCGTGCACTGCAGCAACAGAGTTAGATGCACAGGTAAGTCGATTTGATCTTCTCGTTTGGTTTCCTCCAAGCGATTTCAACCGCCTGATTCCACCATGCTGTTTCGCCCACCAATGCAGCGGCAGCGGTGTTAGACGCAACGGCAAGTCGATTTGGACTTCTCGTTTCCACAAGCAGAAATCCGCAGTCTTGCACCGCACCTAACAAACGCTCTTTTCTTTTGGACCGTGAACGGCCCGTTTTCTTTTCTCTCGTAAGAGAAAAGAAAATGGGGGGTTCATATTTGGTCCAGCCATTGAAAATGGCTGTCTTGCGCCCGCGCCGCGAGGCGCGCCCCCCACTGCTGACAGCAGTGAAAATAAAAAATAGCACTTGTTTCTTGGAGGAAAATATTATACAATAACTTTTAGATTTTGTCCACAGAAGGACAAACATAAAATCAAAAGCAGGGCGTACGCTCTACCAATGGAGGTCTAGCATGGAAAAGAAAGCATTCCGAATCGGTAAACTAAACATCGTAGACATGGTTGCCATCGTCTTAATCCTCTTAGTCATTGCCTACGGCGCATGGCGGCTCCTCGGTGGCAACGAAGCTCCCCCCGAAAAAATCGAGATCACCTACACTGTCCGCGTCCAAAACGTCGCCTCCGAACTCTACGAAAATTGCCGGAGCCATCTGCCCTCTACCTTAATGGCCTCCGGCGCACACCTCCCCGGCCAAATCGTCGACGTCGAAAAAACCCCTTACCTCGTCCTCGGCCCCGACGGCCAGTGGTACGAAGACCCCGACCACATCAACCTCTATTTCACCTGTACCGCTTCCATCAACAAAGAAAACGTCATGACTACCAAAATCGGAGAACAGGAAGTCCGTGTCGGAAAAACGGACTACATCATGAAAAGCGAATTTATCGAATTCCAAAACTGCACAGTTTTAGACGTGGACTGGGGTTTCTGACACTTTTTCACAGATTCTGAAAGCGGACGTTTCTGCGTCCGCTCTTTTCTTTAAAAAAATTTTTCGGATTTGTAAATTTTCTTCTACCTATTTTCCAAAGATGTGGTATAATGGATTTGACTGGCAGGCGCTTGCCCCTCGTTTGCCTGCCGCATTACAAAAGGAGGTACAAGAATGAAGCGCAAAAAACTTCTCTCTCTGCTGCTCACCGCGGCAATGCTGTTCTCCTTGGCCGTCTCCGCCCACGCGGCGGAAGCCGAAGACGGCGACACCATGGAAAACGCGATTGTCATCCTGCATTCCAACGATGTCCACGGCGCAATTGATGGCTACGCCAAAGTAGCCGCCCTGAAAAAAGCCTACGAGGAAGCCGGCGCTTATGTCCTGCTTCTGGACGCGGGCGACTTCATCCAAGGCGATCCCACCGTCAGCACCAGCCAGGGCAAAACCGCCGTCGAACTCATGAATCTGGCCGGCTACGACGCCGCCACCATCGGCAATCATGAATTTGACTACGGTTATGCCAACTTCCAGGAAATTTCCAAGGACGCAAAATTTCCCATCGTTTCTGCCAACGTTCTCCTGAACGGCAAGGCGGAAAGCGCACATACCATCTTCACCGCCCCTGACGGCACCAAGATCGGCGTGTTCGGCCTCACGACCCCCGAAAGCGGCACAAAAGCCCATCCTGCCAAGATTCAAGGCGTGACCTTCCTGGCCGGTGACGAGCTGTTCAAGGCCGCACAGGCGGAAGTGGACGCTCTGCGCAAAGAGGACTGCAAGTATGTCATCTGTCTGGCCCACCTTGGCATTGACGATGAGTCCGTCGGAAATCGTTCCATCGATCTGCTGGAAAAAGTGACTGGCATCGACGTATTCATCGACGGTCACTCCCATTCCACCGCCGAGGAAGTGGCCGAGGCTGCTGGCGAAACGTCCAGCAAGCTCCCCGCTCAGGGCTTTGTGAACGGTGAGACCGTTCTCGTAACCCCCGCTGAGGGCAAGACCCTGATTTCCTCCACGGGCACCAAGTTCGCCAACGTTGGCGTAATTACGCTTGGCGAGGGCACGGCCCGCAGCATCCCCCTGGAATCCATCACCCTGACCCCTGATGCGGACATTACGGCCCGTGCCGCCGCTGTCCAGAAGCAGATTGACGACGATTATGGTACCGTATTCGCCAAGACCGAAGTGAACCTCAACGGTGAAAAAGACCCCGGCAACCGTACCGAGGAGACCAACCTGGGCGATCTGATTACCGACGCTCTGGTTTGGGGCGCAAAGAAGAACGGTGAGGAAGTCGACGCGGCCATCACCAATGGCGGCGGCATCCGTGCGCCTATCGCAGCGGGCGACATCACCAAGAAGGATGTGAACACCGTTCTGCCCTTCGGCAACACCCTGAGCATTGTCAAGGTCACTGGCGCGGAGCTGCTGGAAGCACTGGAAGCCTCCACTTTCTGCACCCCGACGGCCGTCGGCGGTTTCCCGCAGGTCAGCGGCATTGAGTTCACGGTGAACACCGCCGCCGCGTTCGATGAGGGCGACCTCTATCCCGGTTCTACTTACCACAAGCCCAACAGCATCCAGCGTGTTACCATCACGACCGTAGGCAACAAGGCGTTTGATGAAAAGGCTACCTATGCCATTGCTACCAACGACTTCATGGCCGCTGGCGGCGATACCTATTATGCCTTTGCTGCGGCTTCCGTCAACTATGACTTGGGCGTTCCCATGGACGAAGTGCTGATGGACTACATCACCGACGAGCTGGACGGCGTTGTAACCGCTGACGCTTACGGCGAACCCGGAAGCCGAATCAGCATTACAGAAGCCGCGTCGGAGACGCCCGCTCCCGCGCCGGAGCCGACTCCCGAGCCAGAACCTGCGCCCGCTCCTGCCCCCGAACCGGAACCCGCTCCCGCACCGGAACCGGAACCCGTTCCTGATCCCGCGCCCGTGAATCCCGGCAGCACGTATACCGTAAAGTCCGGTGACTGCCTGTGGCGCATTGCGCAGAGAGTGTACAACAATGGCGCCCGCTGGCGCGTGATCTACGACGCCAACAAGGCCATTTTGAAGAACCCCGATTCTCTGCAAATCGGTCAGGTGCTGACCATCCCCGCGCTGTAAGGAACACAAGAGAAGCCTGGAGCACTGCTCCAGGCTTCTGCTTTGTCTCAGCGGTACATCAGGCGGCACAAAAGCGGTTCAAAATCAACGCCTTCCCGTAAGGGCAGGTCCTGTGAGACCGTACGTTCTGCGCAGGCGTGTATGAATTCAACGGCTTCCCCTGCGGCATCTGCCAGAGGGCGGCCCTGAACCAGCGCGCCGGTCAGGACGCTTGCAAATACGTCGCCGGTGCCATGCAGCGGGTGAACGACGAACTTCGTTTGAACGGCTTCCGTTTTTCCGGTTTTGGCGTCGAAGCACATTGCGCCGGTTTTCCCCGGCGACAAAGATGCCCCCGTCAGGGCGACAGACCGTTTTCCGTTCAGGCTCAGGTCCTCTGCCAGACGGCGGAGGGCTTGTTCGTCGTGTGCGCTGTGGACGCCGCCGCCAGGCAGGTCCTTGTAGTCCCGGCCAAGAAGAAAAGCGGCTTCCGTCAGGTTTGGCGTGATGACGTCGGCCAGCTCCGCCAGACGCGTCATGCCCGCGCACATGGCGGGTGTGTAGGTTTGATAGGGCCGTCCGTCGTCCCCCATCACGGGGTCGACAACAACAACGGTTTCACCGGTTCGGAAATCCCGGATGAAGTCGGAAACAATGTCGATTTGTCGTTCACTGCCTAAAAACCCGCTGTAAATGGCGTTGAAGCGGAGCGACAGCGATTTCCAATGTTCGGAAATTTTGGGCATTTCTTCCGTCATGTCCAGGAAGGTGAAGCCTTGAAATCCGCCGGTATGCGTGGAGAGAAAGGCGGTAGGGAGCGGGCAGCACTGGACGCCCATTGCAGACAGTACAGGAATAGCGACCGTAAGGGAGCAGCGGCCAAAGCCGGAGAGATCATGAATGGCAGCGACGCGGGGTGTTGGCATGGGAGGTTCCTCTTTTCTGAATGACCAATTTTGATTATTATACCAGCTTTCCATGCAAAAGTCCATATCGCATCTGGCAGGGGCGGAATTGTGTGTTCGCCCTTTTCCTTCGCAGCGGCGTTTTACAAAGGATGTATGGACTTTTGAAAAGAAATATGATATAATATCTGCAATTTTTGAACAAGGAAGATGAGAAATGAAACGATTGCTATGCAGCTTCCTGGCCATGGTGATGATTTTCGGCCTGACGTCCTGCGGAATGGAAGAAGGAAATTTGCCCTCTGACAATCCGAATCAGGTGGTAGACTTACCGGAGGACCGTACCGAAGCGGACAGCCCGGGCGAGCCGGAAGACCTGGACATACCAGAGACGCCGCCGGAAGAAACGCCCGATGATTTTGAGGCGTCCGGCGAAGACGAGCCGCCGCTCCCGGAGGACGGCGCATACACAACCAAGGAAGACGTTGCCCTGTACATCCATTTGTACGGCCAGCTCCCGTCGAACTTCATCACGAAAAAAGAGGCGCAGGATTTGGGCTGGTCCGGCGGTTCGCTGGAACCGTACGCGCCGGGAATGTGCATCGGAGGCAACCGGTTTGGAAATTACGAAGGGCTTTTGCCCGATGCAGAGGGCCGAACGTTCACGGAATGCGACATTGACACACTGGGCGCGAACAGCCGCGGAGCAAAACGGATTGTGTTTTCAAACGACGGGTTAATCTACTACACTGAAGACCATTATGAGTCGTTTGAGCTGCTGTATGGAGACGAAACGGATGGCTAGGATCGTTTTGGACGGGGCGGCAATCGAAAGCCGTACGGAAGCGCTGGAAGCCTTTGCCCCATATTTTCCGGATTATTACGGCCGAAACCTGGACGCCCTCTGGGACTGCCTGACCGACTTCCCGGAACCGCTGGAAATTCGTGTGCGAAATTCCGGATTGCTTCAAGAAAACCTTGGACCGTTTTGGCTGTGTCTGCAACGGGTTCTGGAACAGGTTCAAACGGAAAAAACGTCCATTGCGGTTGTAATGGACGATGGAGAAATGAATACCACATCAAAATGAGACAGAGGGGTTTGCCCCTTCTGTCTCATTTTTTACAAAGTCAAATTCGCTTGCGGATTTCCGCGCCCATCTCCCGGCAGCCAACCAGCGTACCGCCGGTTTGAAGAATATCGCCGCAGCGGAAGCCGGCTTTCAGGGTCTCGTCTACCGCCGCCTCAATTGCGTCGGCTTCTTTCGCCATGTCGAAACTGAACCGCAGCATCATCGCCGCCGCCAGAATCGTACCGATTGGATTGGCTTTGTTCTGCCCGGCGATGTCCGGCGCGGAACCGTGAATCGGCTCATACAAGCCGCGCGTACCGGCCCCCATGCTGGAAGACGGAATCATTCCAATGGAACCGGTAATCTGGCTGGCTTCGTCGGAGAGAATGTCACCGAACAGGTTCTCCGTAACCAGCACGTCAAACTGACTGGGGTCGCGTACGAGCTGCATCGCGGCATTGTCCACATACATATGCAGCAGCTCCACATCCGGGTATTCCGCCGCGACTTCCGTCACGACCTTCCGCCACAGGCGGGAGGTGTCCAGCACGTTGGCCTTGTCCACGGACGTAACGCGTCTGCGGCGTTTCCGCGCGGTCTGGAAGGCCGCATGCGCCACCCGGCGAACCTCATGCTCACGGTACGACATAATGTCCACAGCCTTTTTTTCTCCGTCCGCTTCGACGGTGCTGTGTTCGCCGAAATACACGCCACCGATCAGCTCGCGAACGACGATAAAATCAATGCCGTTGGCGGCAATGTCCGCCCGCAGCGGGCAGGCGGAAGCAAGTTCCTGGAACATCCGGGCAGGCCGGATATTGGTGTAAAGCTCCATGGCGGCGCGGAGCTTCAGCAATCCCCGTTCCGGACGGTTCGCGGGAGGCTGTGCGTCCCACTTGGGACCGCCCACCGCACCCAGAAGAACGCTGTCCGCGGCAAGGCAGGTTTCCAGGCTGGAATCCGGCAGCGGCACGCCAAATTCGTCAATGGCGCAGCCGCCCATCGGGGCCTCCCGGTAAGTAAACGTATGGCCGAATTTGGCCGCCGCGGCGTCTAAAACATCAATGGCCTGGCTTACGATTTCGGGGCCGATTCCGTCGCCCCGGATGACGGCTATGGTTTTGTTCATGCGTTCCCCTTTCCGGCCTTCAAGGAGGCCATCAAACCGCCCTTTTCGATCATGTCCTTGATGAACGGCGGGAAAGGTTCCGCCTGATAGGTCTCGTTTTTCGTGAGGTTCGTAATCACGCCGGTGTCGAAGTCCACAGCCACCTTGTCGCCGTTTTCAATGGCGGAGCTGGCGGCGGGACACTCCAGAATGGCGAGACCAATGTTGATGGAATTCCGGTAAAAAATCCGGGCGAAGTTGGCGGCAATCACGCAGCTTACTCCGCTGGCCTTGATGGCGACCGGGGCGTGTTCCCGCGAAGAGCCACAGCCGAAGTTGACTCCGGCGACGAGAATGTCGCCCGGCTGGACCTTCTTCACGAACTCCTTGTCAATGTCCTCCATGCAGTGGGAAGCCAGTTCCTTATGGTCCTGGGTGTTGAGGTAACGGGCGGGGATGATGACGTCGGTGTCGATGTGGTCCCCGTATTTGTGGGCGGCGCCCTGTACATTCATGTGTAAATCTCCTTTTCCTGCATTACAAAATAAGCAAATGGCAAATGAACGAAATCCGTATTAAAAAGGCTTTACGGCCTTGCACCGCAGCCGGACATAATCCGCATACCAATTTCTGTCATGGTACAGCGCGGCGTTCAATTCTGCTGCCGCCGATTGGATGATTTCTTCGGCAAGGGTCTGGGACAAGCCTTCAAAGGGCGTTTTCACAAACATACGAATCCAATCGCACAGGCCGTCTTCCCCTGTGAGCTTTGTGGGACGGTCCAGCAGAAGTGCAGACCTTACAAGAAACCCGCCCTGCTCCAGAAGCGAGGTATATTCCCCGATTTTCGGGAAATAAAACGGCATGACATAGGTTCGGTTCCGGGCTTCAAACGCTCTGCGCAGCGCGTCATGAATCCGGGCGTTGTTGCCGTATCCGCCGAACTCAAACACAAACTGCCCGCCGGGTTTCAGAGCGTCAAAAACATGAGCGATCAATTGCGGCTGTTTTTCCCGTTCGATCCAGTGAAGCACCGCGTTGGAAAACACGGCGTCAAACGTCCGGTTCGTTTGAAAGCGCACGGCGTCCGCTTGGGTGAAACGCAGTTCCGGATAGCTTGCCCGTGCCGCTTGGAGCAACTCGGCGGAAGCGTCTAGCCCTTCCGCGTCGTGTCCGCGTTCGGCAAGAGCCTTTGTCAGCACGCCGCTGCCGCAGCCAAGGTCCAGGACCGCTAAGTTTTCCCCGTCTATCCAATCCAGCAAAGAACTGCCGTATTGAGAGACGAAGGAAAAATCACGGGTATATTTTTCCGCGTCCCATTCGATGTTCAAATTGGGTTATCCTTTCTGTCCAGCTCTTAAAGGTCGGCGGGATGGCAGATGTGTCCGGCGATGCCGGAAGCCGCCGCCACCGCGGGCGAGGCGAGATAAACTTCGCTGTCCACGTGGCCCATACGGCCGACAAAATTCCGGTTTGTGGTGGAAACGCACCGTTCTCCGGCAGCCAGAATGCCCATGTAGCCGCCCAGGCAGGGACCGCAGGTAGGGGTCGAAACCACGCAGCCTGCGTCCATGAAAATGTCGGTGTAGCCCTGACGCATACACTCGCGGTACACGCTCATGGTGGCGGGAATGATAATGCCCCGGACGCCTTTGGCAAGATGCTTTCCCTTCAGAATGGCGGCGGCGGCGGCCATGTCGGGGAGCTGGCCGTTGGTGCAGGAGCCAATCACAATCTGGTCAATAAAAATTTCCTTGCCCTCCCTGGCGGGGTGAGCGTTTTCCGGCAGGTGCGGATAGGCGACCGTACAGTCGACCTGGCTCAAATCCATTTCCACGGTCCGCTCATACTCCGCATCCGGGTCAGCCTCGAAGGCGGTCCAGGAACGGTCGACGCGGCCTTCCACATAAGCGCGGGTAATGTCGTCCACCGGGAAAATGCCGTTTTTCGCGCCTGCTTCAATGGCCATATTGGAAATGGTCAGACGGTCGTAGATGCTCAGCTCCGCCACACCGGGACCGGTGAATTCCAGAGACTGATACCGCGCCCCGTCCACGCCGATTTTGCCAATCAGCGTCAGAATGACGTCCTTGCCGGAGACAAAGGGCTTCCGCTTGCCGGTAAGATGCACGCGAATTGCCGACGGCACCTTGAACCAAAGCTCGCCGGAGGCCATGGCCGCAGCCATGTCGGTGGAGCCGCCGCCGGTGGAGAACGCGCCCAGCGCGCCGTACGTGCAGGTGTGGGAGTCTGCGCCGATGACGGTTTCCCCCGGAGCCACAAGGCCCTTTTCCGGCAGAAGGGCGTGCTCAATGCCCATTTCGCCGACGTCAAAATAATTGTCGATGTCAAAGCGCCGCGCGAACGTCCGGCACTGCTTGCACTGCGTCGCGGCCTTGATGTCCTTGTTAGGAACAAAGTGGTCCATCACCAGAGCGATTTTGCTCTTGTCGAAAACGTGGTCAAAGCCCGCCGCCTCAAATTCGTTGATGGCTACGGGGGTGGTAATGTCGTTGCCCAGAACCAAATCCAGCTTTGCCTGAATGAGTTGTCCGGCCCGGACGCTTTCCAGTCCTGCATGTTTGGCCAGGATTTTTTGTGTCATGGTCATTCCCATTGCATTGGTCACTCCTTTGTAGGGTATCCGGTATTTTCCATCATTTTATTGATGCCGTTGACGTAAGCGCGGATGGAAGATTCAATGATATCGGTCGAAAGGCCGGTACCGGTGTAGCGTTCGCCGTCGGGGGCCTCCAGCTTGACCACGGCTTCGCCAATGGCGTCCTCGCCGTCGGTAACGGCGTTGAGGCTGAACCCTTCCAGACGGACGTCCAGGCCCAGCATCCGGTTAATGGCCTTGAAGGAGGAGTCCAGGGGTCCGGTGCCGATGGCAACTTCTTCCAGGATTTCGTCCTCCCGCTGGAGCTTGATATAGGCCGTGTTCGGCATACCGTCGCCGGCGTTGACCACGTGACTCACCAGACGGCACGCCCCGGCCTGAATGTTAATGGTGTTGTTGCGGCGGTGGAGAACCAGGGCTTCCAGGTCGGAACCGGTGATGTTCTTTTTCCGGTCGGCCATAGTCTTGAAACGGGCAAATACGCCTTCCAGCTCATCGTCGGTGAGTTCATAGCCCATGGAGGCCAGTTTTTCCTGCAGGGCGTGTTTGCCGGAGTGCTTGCCAAGAACCAGGGTGTTCTGCGGAATGCCGACTTCAGCGGAATTCATGATCTCGTAAGTCTGCGCGTTGGCAATGACGCCGTGCTGGTGGATGCCGGACTCATGCGCGAAGGCGTTCGCGCCGACGACGGCTTTGCTGGGAGGAATCGGAACGCCGGTAATGGTGCTGAGGAGTTTGCTGCTGCGGTAAATCTGCCGGGTGTTGATCTGGGTATCGGCATTATAAAAGTCACGGCGGGTATGGATGGCCATGACGATTTCTTCCAGACTGGCGTTGCCGGCCCGTTCCCCAATGCCGTTGACGGTGCATTCCACCTGTGTCGCGCCTGCCTGAACGGATGCCAAGGTGTTTGCAACGGCCATACCCAAATCGTCGTGGCAGTGGACGGAAATATCCACCTGATCGATTCCGGTCACATTTTCCCGCAGATAAGCAATCAAATCGCCCATTTCCTGGGGCGTGGAGTACCCCACGGTGTCCGGGACATTCAGCGTGACAGCGCCTGCGGCGATGGCGTTGGCGTAGCACTGGGCCAGAAACGCCCGGTCCGAACGGGAGGCGTCTTCGGCGGAGAATTCGATGTCGTCGCAAAAGCTCTTGGCATAGGCAACCATTTCGCTGATGCGCTGCAAAACCTGTTCCCGTGTCATCTGCAGCTTGTATTGCATATGGATATCGCTGGTGGCAAGGAAAACGTGAATACGGGGATGGCTGGCGTTTTTCACGGCGTCCCAGGCGGCGTCGATATCGCCCTTGGTGCAGCGGGCGAGGCTGGCAACGGTACAATTGGACACCGCGGCGGCAATGGCCTGCACGCTTTTGTGATCCATTGGGGAGGCGATGGCGAAACCGGCTTCAATGATATCGACGCCGAGCTTTTCCAGCTGCTTTGCCATTTCAATTTTTTCCGCTAAATTCATGCTGCATCCGGGCGACTGTTCGCCGTCCCGGAGGGTGGTGTCAAACACTTTGATGTGTTTCATACAAATGGACCTTCCTTCCTGAAAAAATGGTTTTGAAAAATACAAATCCGAATGCGTGTGATTGCCCTGCAGACCGGAACCGGTTGATCGCCTATTCATCATCGCTGTAATGCTTATCCCATTTGAAATCCCGGATACCGATTTTTGTTTTAGCCGTTCCGTCCCACTGTACGCAGAATCCGGCGGCCTTGAAGGCATCCGCAATGGTCTGCCCGATTTCTTCGGCGGTTGGATTTTCAAAGTAATTGCCGAAGGAGAAATAAAACAGGGCGCCGTCCTCATCCAGAATATGCTGCAGGTCCTGTTCTGTGTAAAAACAGCAGCCTGCAGCCCGTTCCCCTTTTTCGTGGAGTTCTGAGGCAGTTTCATTGCAGTCTTCAAATCCCTCGGACTGCGTATATCCCGCGCAGTGCAGAGCGACAATCCCCTGCTTTCGCAGAGAAGTGAACACAGAATCCAATTTCAGGAAATTCTCCTGGTTTTCCGTATTTTGGAATTCGCTGCGGAGCGTTTCGATGATTTCCAGAAAATCCTCTTCCGGTATCTTCTCACATTCGTCCGGGTAGTTTTCTTCGATGTAATCCGTACAGTCTTCCGAAATTTCGTCGTTGGACAAAAAGCCGGCCTTGATCGCGTCCAGAATCATTTTTTCCAATTCGTCCGCACAATCTTCCTCCCCGATTTTATTTTTCCACTCCATAAAAATGCTCCTCCTGTTTGTGAAAGAATCCGAATGGAAATAAAAAAGCCTCCGTCTCTTGGGAAAGAGACGAAAGCAACGGCTTCCGCGGTACCACTCTTATTGGCATAAAAAATGCCCGCTTTCGGCATCAGCCCGGCTGTCCCGGACGAATCCCGCCTCGCATGGTAACGGTGAGGAACCCCGTTTCCGCCTAAGCCGTTTGAGAGGGCCTCAGCGGAAATGCTCAAGGGCCAGTGACGCGCAACTCTCCGCGCTGCCTTGCAGCAACCGGCAGTTCTCTGGACGCGGGGACGAGAAGGCTTTTTCCCTGTCATTGCATTTAAATATTTGCAGATACACTTTACAAGATTTTTCCCCGTTTGTCAACCCTAAATTTTTTGCGGGACCGCAAAAATCAGAGCCGGAAGGCTCAGCATTGAAACCGCAGGAAACGGCTCTACCGTCGAGGTTATCGGCAGCCGCCAGGACGTAATCTTCAACTGGATTGCTTTGACGGACCAGCTCTGCAAACTTCTCGCTACACTGCCCGTCATGTTGGCCGCTGCCATGCCCCAGATGATTGCGGATTACGAGCGGTCCGAGTTTAAGGACGCCACAATTACCGACAATCTCAGCGGCAATAAGCACAAGGATGGTGGCCAGCCGTGAAGATGGCCCTTCAGGGCAACACCCTGCTCATAAAGGACGCCGACAACGTCCAGTTCACGGTCATCAAGAGCTGGGGGAATGGGGAAGGACTTCCAGCGGATATTCCAGACGATCACCGTGGACAACGGCTCCGAATTCCAGGACTGCGCTGGAATGGAAAAGTCCCTCCGGCGCAGGACACCCCGCACCAGAATATATTACTGCCACCCCTACAGCGCCAGCGAAAGAGGGAGCAACGAGAACATGAACCGGATCGTCCGCCGCTTCTTTCCAAAGAGAACCAACTTCGACAGCGTGACAGCGGCGGAAGTGGCGGAGGCCGAAGCCTGGATGAACAATTACCCCGGGGCCATCCTGGGATGGCGTTCAGCCGGAGCGCTGTTCGGGGAACAGCTGGCCGCCTGACAACTGAAGACGTACCGACAGGAGCCGGAGCCAATATGGGCACTGGTGGTTTCTATGCGCCTTCATCCAGGCCAGGCCGGGGAAAAACGACGCCAGAAGGCCGACGGTCTCCTGGCGTTTTACAGGCAATTAAAAAATTTTTACAGGATTTTCTAAGTTTTTCTTGACTTTTTGGAGACAGCCGCAGAGGCGGGCCTGTGTGTCCGCCCGTATCTTCCGGCCTCAATTTTCCATGGTTTACAGCGGAATGTGCAATGACAGACGCCCGCTTTTACCATCTGGACATTCGCGGAAAAAGGGCGGGCACGCAGGTCCGCCCCTACACCGGCGTTACCGTTCCAAAGCGGCATTCTGCAGCTCGTCAAAGGCGGTCATACATTCGTCCACACTGGCGCCGTTCAGTAGGTCGCGCACAATCAGGCAGGTATTGCCCCATTGCTCCACGTTCATTCCCGCATTAGCGCCCAGCACATAAATTCCTTCCTCAATCCGGTCATTGAGCGGCTGCAAGGCGGGAACACAGTCCACCTTCACGTTTTTCGACGGAGAAATGACCCGGTTCGTCTCGGAGTAAATTTGCAGCGCCTCGTCCGAAAGCATCACATTCAAAAGGTCTGCCGCATCCTCCTGGTGCTCCGCCTCCGCGCCGATGCCGAACCCGGTCATGGAGATTACCGGCATAGGTCCCCGGCTGCTGGGAAACCCGATTACCTGCATTTCAAAATCCGTTTTTCCATAGGCGGTCTCGGTGTTTGCCGCGCCCCAGTAAGCCATGACAATTGGGGTTTTCCCCACCAGGAAATCCGGCCGTTCCACCTCAATCGCCTCGCTGACGCTGGCCTTCTCCGCGTCAATATAGCCGCGGTCAATCAGCTCCTTGAGAAAATCGAAGCCAGGACGCATATAGTCGCTGTACCGCGTTTCCCCGCGGTCAAGCGCTGCGATCTCCGCCTCGGTGTTTCCGCCGTTGTACAAATCCGCGTACGCCTGGGCGAAAACGAAGGTCTCTAACCACCAGCGGTTCGCGCCGACAGGCGTTTCGATTCCGTTTTCCTGAAACACGCGGCAGCACTCCAAAAATTCCTCCGGTGTCTCCGGCAATGGCAGCTCATATTGATCGAACAGATCCTTGTTCACAAACAGGCCGTAGGCGACTACTTCCTGTGGCACCGCCACCAGTTTTCCGTCGACGGTGTTGGCAACGCGGACAATCTCCCGCAGATTCTTCACATTGTCCAGCCCTGAGAGGTCCATCAATTTTCCTTCCGCGCCCAGTATCAGAAGTGTATCCGGGTTCAGCAGGTAGATGTCATCCATGTTATGCCGCGCCCGGTCCAGGGTCACATCGTCATAGGTCTTGTCCTGATAGCTCTCCGCGGTGTATGTCCGGTAAACCATTTTTGTGCCCAGGCGTTCCTCCGCCATGATGATGGTCAGATCACACGCGTTCCGGGCGACATTTTCCGCGTTGGGGTCCGTTTTCTCCATCGGACTGAACAGGTTCACAAGCCGTTCCTCCTCTTCCTCCTTCGGAAGAACATTGACGGAATCCGGTTTGCCTCCGCAGGCAGCCAGGGAACTCACCATCAGTCCAGCCAGACAGGCCGAAAGCCATCTTCGGGCCTTCTTCTTGTTCCACTTTTTCATGACAGCTCCTTTCACCTCACATATTGTCGGATGACCCTTTTCAGCAATTCCATATCCAGTGGTTTTGCAACATGGGCATTCATACCAGCATCCAGCGCCGCCTTTTCGTCCTCGGCAAACGCGTTTGCCGTCATGGCAATAATGGGAATCCGCTTTGCGTCCTTTCGTTCCAGAGCCCGAATGGCCTGCGTGGCCTGGTGTCCGTTCATCACCGGCATTTGCACATCCATCAGGATTGCATGGAACTCCCCTTCCGCCGCCTGCTGGAAGCGTTCCACCGCCAGACGGCCGTTTTCCATAATTTCACAGGACGCGCCTTCCGCTTCCAGAAGCTCCATCAAGATTTCCGCATTGATCTCATTATCCTCGGCCACCAGGAAATGCAGGCCCTCCAGGCCGCCGCTATCCGGCTCCGCAGGAACCTCGGCATCTTTTTCTGACCATATTTCCTCCATTTTTTCCTGGAACGCCGACACAAAAAACGGTTTTGCCAGTACACTGACGCGTTTGATGGAAAGCGCTTCATTCAAATCCGCGCCGGCTTCTGCCAGAAGCAGAATCGGCACGGTGTCCGGGAGGGCTTCCCGCAGTTGTTTTACCGCCGCTGTACCATGGACCTCCCAGTTCAGCAGGGCAAGCTGGTATTCCGCTCCGCTCTTGATCCAGGCGTCGGCTTTTTTCTCGTCGGACAATATGTCCAATTGTATACCGCTGTCGTTCATCAGCGCCTGAATGTTTTCCCGGCTCTCCGGGTCTCCGTCCACCGCCAGAATGCGGGAAATTCCCCACCGTTCCCAGAACTGACGGCTGTCCTGCCCTTCCAGGATACGAAGCTCCAGCTCCACGCGGAACAGGGAACCGCGGTTCACTTCGCTGAACACCTCAATCGTTCCGCCCATCATCTCCACAATGCTCTTGGTAATCGCCATGCCAAGACCGGTACCCTGCACCTTGTTTGTGGTACTGTTTTCCGCACGGGTGAAAGCGTCAAAGATGGTTTTCAGGTATTCCGGCGTCATGCCGTAGCCGGTGTCCTCCACCTCAATGCAGATATGCTCATACTGGTTGGAACGCTGCTTCAAGCCAATGATCCGGAACCAGATTTGTCCGTTCTCCGGCGTGTACTTCACCGCGTTGGACAGGAGGTTGATAAGAATCTGATTGATCCGCGTCTCGTCGCCAATCAGGTACTCATGCCGGACGCCCGTGACGCTCAAATGAAAGCTCTGTCCCCTTGCCGCCGCCATTGGCTGAATGATGGCGTCCACCGACGAAATCACGTCATTCAGTGCAAACTTCTCAAAATTCAGCACAACTTTTCCGCTCTCGATTTTGGAGACATCCAGAATATCGTTAATCAGGCTTAGAAGATGCTGACCGGAGGACAGAATTTTTTTCGTATATTCCCGCACCTTGACCGGATTTTCCGCCTCTTTGCTCAGGAGGGTCGCAAAGCCCAGCACGGCGTTCATCGGCGTACGGATATCGTGGGACATATTGGAGAGAAACGTGGTTTTCGACTCACTGGCGATCTGGGCGGCTTGCAGAGCATCCGCCAGCTGCTGGCTGTGAATCTTCCGCTCCTCCTCCCGTTCCTTCCGAATCTTATCCCGTTCCCGCCAGCTGAGGTAATACAGCAGAACGCACAGCATAAACGCCGTCAGCATGGCGGCTACAACAATCAAAATGCTCTGGTTGACGGTTCGGCCCTCCTGCTGGATGGCCTCTACCGGCACATATCCCACCAGAAAAATCGTTCCATCGTTCACGGGCCACATGTAGTTGAGTGCATGAACTCCCTGGATATCGTGGTAAAACAGGATATTTTTCCCGCTGCTCAAGCATCCCTTCACTTCCGCCCGAATCTGTTCGTCCTGAATGTCGTTGGCCCGGTAAAAGTCATCCAGGTTCAGATGCCCGGCGTTCCGCTGCCCCATGCCCTTTGGCTTCAGGACAAACCGTTCACTCTCCGCATCCATCACATAAATGCACGCCTGCATATTATAGAATCCGTTTGGAAGGGAGGCGTCAATGGCATCATAAATATATTCGCCATACAGCGTGCCAATCACCTTTCCGTCGCGCTCGACGGGACATTGAATGGTATAGGCCCACGCGCCCAAATAATTCACATAGGATCTGGAAACCGGCAGATCCAGAATACTCCCACCGCCGGAAAAGTCCAGGCTGCCAGCATCAAAAGGTTCGCCGTCGTTGGAAACGCCCACCGTTTCCCCGGACAAAATCAGCGACATTTTTGCCATGCTCTTGTTTCGCTCACAGGCGAGAATGTATGCCTCCGGAGACTCCACCCGTGCAACCTCCTGGGCAATGAGCATCTGAAATTCCGCCTGACTGCGGAAAATCGCCTCAATGGTACATTGAATCAGGTCCAGGCTTTCGCTCAGGTTCTGGACCGCCGCCGCAGACATTTCCTGTGTGATTTTCCGCGAAATACCGGTAACAATCGTCCCCAAAATACAGAAAACCAACACAATCGAGAGAAAAAAGGACGGCCTTTTCAGTTTTAACCGTTTGCCTGGCTTCTTTTTCATCGGCAATCTCCATTCCGGCGCACAAAAAACGCTGCGCCTGAATTTCTTGAACGATTGAACCGTTCCGTTCGCTTGTAAAAACGGAACGGAAAAAAATTACATATGGAACCAGCTTACAGGTTTGCAAACACATCTACCTGATGCTGCAATTCGCCAACAATCTCCTGGTTGGTATCCATTCCGGCGGTAATACCCGCCATGTCCTCTACCAGAACATGCGTGCTTCCAGCCACGCCGGTGACGCCGGAGACCGCGCCGTCCACGGCGCTGGAAATGCTGGATATGGAGGCCGCGACCTCGGCCATTGCCATACGAAGACGTTCCGCCTGCTGGTTGAAGTCCTCCATGGAATGTTCAATATATGCCGCGTCGTCCCGGTACTGCCGTCCGGATTGCACGGAGCGTTCCAGCTGCGTCAGAATGGCCTGCCCCAGATAATCGGCCAGTTCCTGAGCGCTGCCCGCCAGATAGTTCACCGCGCTGGTCACGACGCCGCTTACCTCCTGAATATGGTTTGCGGTTTCCGCGCAGGAGTCGGCCAGACGCCGGATTTCCTGCGCCACCACGGCGAATCCCTTTCCCGCTTCCCCGGCGCGTGCGGCCTCTACGGACGCATTGATCGCAATCAAATCCGTCGACGAGGAAATCGAGAGAATATCTTCCGTCAAAATGCTGATTTGATCCACATTCCGGCTCTTTTCGATGGCCTGATGGAGCAGGGACAGGATTTCCCCGGTTTTTTCCTGTACCGTCTCCATCTCCGTCCGGGCGGACTGTTCCATTTCCTCCGCCCGGCCCCGCATTTCCACGGAATACGTGGTAATCGCGGCGCATTCCTCCGCCATACGGTCGGCGTCCTCCTGGGTGCCGGAGGCGCTGGCCGTGATGGCGGCGGTATTTCCGGCGATTTCCTCCAAGGCGGCGGAAAGCTGCTTGGTCAGGACCGAAAGGCTCTGCGCACTGCGGTTGGAGGTCCGAGTCCGCTTGCGGACCTCGCCCACGACGCCACGAATCCGCTGGGAGCTGTCCTGCAAAGTTCCCATCGCGCCTTGAATCGGCGCAATGACGTATTTACGGATAATTCGCAGCGCCGCCCACACCAGGAGCACGCCTGCCGTGAGCGTAGCGGCGCTGGTAATCAGGGAGGTGACATAAACAAAAAACAGATGATCCTGAGCGTTTTCCGCTTGGGCGCTGACCGAGCTGGAAAGCGTGTCAATACAGGTTTCCGCCGCACTGCTCCGGGCGGCCACGCCGCCGTTTGCCATGGCATAAGCGTCCTGGGTTTTGCTGTCCGCGCTGGCGCAGACCAGGGAAACCAAATCGTGCTTGAATTCCTCGTATTCCAACAGCAGCGTTTGATAAACTTCCGCGTCGGCTTCGGAGACAAACGGCGCATAGTCGGTCAGCTGTCCGTCCAGCAGCGCCTCTTTTTCCTTGATCTCCTGAACCAGTTCAATCATGGTAGCGTGATCCGCCGCCACGATATGGGACAACGCCAGACGGTGAATGTCCATCATGGAACGCCGGATATCCTCCAGCTGCGCCTCGCTGACCATGCATTCGTCCACGATGCTCCCGGCGTTGGCGTGGACGTTGTTGATGCTGAATACCGCGAGGAGATTGGACAGCAGCGTTACGATTCCCAGAAGAACGACGGGAAGAATCAAACGCTGTTGCAACGTGAGCTTACCTTTCATAAGTGGTTCCCTCCCAAACGAATGGATATGCAAATCCGGATGCTTACCGGGCCGTCACGCCCTCAACCATGTGATCGAGCTGGGCCTGAAGCGACGCGCCGGAGGGATTTCCCCGGGCGCAGTTCATGGCGAATTCCGTCACCGGGTCCCAGAACTTGCCGCCCACCCGCTGAAGCTGGGAGAACTCTGACTGCGCCAACAGCGCGGCGATGGCCGGTGAAGCCTGGACCTCCGGTGAATTGGCGGCGTTTTTGTTGGACGGCCCCTGTCCCCGCATCTGGAAGCGAAGCCGTTGATTTTGCTCATTGGTAATCCATTCCGCCAGACGCGCCGCCCATTCCGGATGCTGGGAGTAAGCGTTCACGCCGATGAGCTTACAGCCGGAGAAAGACGCCATCTGGACGTTTTCCCCTTTGCAGGTAAAAGTTGGGAGCTTGGCGGCCCCGGCGTTTTCACCCCAGGCTTCCTGAATCGCCACGGCATTCCATACGCCGCTGATGCCGGCAATAACGGAACCGTTCCGCACCCCCTCCATGAATTCCGTATCCGTGCGGCTTGCGAAGCCCGGACTTGCCGAAATTGCCAGCATCGCCTGCGCCACGTCCACGCCGGTAATGGGACCTTCGGTGCTGTTCCAGGTACAGTAATTGGTGATACCGTCTTCATTCAGGCCCACCGTTAAACCGGTGTTTCCAAAAAATGCGTACACATACCATGCGGAAGACCAGTCCATGGAAACGAGGCGTCCGGCAGCCGCGGCAGCGTCCAGCATTTGATTCAGGTTTTGGACGTCCTCCTCTGAGAAAAAAGCTTTGTTGTAGTATAAAAAGTAACCGTTATCCGCCGTCAGGGGGTAGGCGTAGAGGGTCCCCCGCACGCTGGCCGCTTCCACGGCGGCGGTAAGGTTCGCCCCATTGATTTCCTCAGCGTTTTCGATAGGATCAAGTCCTCCGGCGGCCGCCAGTGCGGAAACCTGATCGTCCGCGAACGCGAATACATCCGCGCCGCCCTCCAGGTCGCCCAGGAGAACGTCCTTGCAGTTGGACTCGCTTTGCGGCTGGTATGTAATCTGAAAGCTGGCCTCGTTTGCGTACTGGGTTTGGAAGGAGGCGAAAATTTCCTGAAGCAGGGCTTCATCCTCCTCCGCGCCCCAGACCGTCAGCGCAACGCTTTGACGTTCCGGGCCGCTGGTATCTGCGGGCGGGGCCTCCTGACCGCAGGCAGAGAGAAGCAGGAACATTCCAATAGACAGGAGCAGAGAAAAATTTCTTTTCATAGCGTCAGACCCTTCCGGTTGATTCCGAGGCGCCAGGCGAGCGCCGAAGCTGAAACAGGTTTGCGGTAATTATACCATTTTTTTCTGCGCTTGACAACGGGTTTCTCTGCGCTGTGCGCATCAATTGGAGATTTTCTCATGCAGGGGCGGACCTGCGTGTTTACCCTTCCTCCCGCGAACGCCCAGACCGGAGAGACAGGCGCCCTCCGCAGCGTATTGTCTTGTAAAATATGGAAAAAAGTCCGCGGCTGGTTTGCCGCGGACCTTTGTTTTGATTATATAAAGCAGGGATTAAAAAGCAACCTTCAGGAATAGCGCCACGAGGCAAAGAATCACCGCACAGGGAACATAGACGTAACGTCCGAGGTTATACCAGAGGGAGGTTGGCGGTTTTTTCGCGCCCCGTCCAACTTCGTCCATCAGGTCATCCCGCTTCATGATCCAGAACCAGGAGATTGCACCCAGGGTTGCGCCGATAGGAATGATATAAATGGAAACAATATCCATCCATGGACCCCATTTGAAGATTGGCTCCATATGCAGGCCGATTCCAAGGCACACGGCGCACAGGATCACGAGCACCATTTTCCGGTTGAGCTTTGGGAAGCGGTGCAGCAACGACTCACCAACGGCTTCAAACATATTCTGGAGGGAGCTGACGCCCGCGAAAATCATAGCAGTATACAGGATAATTGCGAACAGCCGCCCGAGTGGAATATCCTGCAAGATACGCGGAAGGGTCACGAACAGAAGCGAGGGTCCCGCTCCCACGTCCAGCCCGTAGGCGAAGCAGGCAGGAATGATGACCAGCGCCGCAACCATAGCCGCGATGGTGTCAAACAAGGCGGTACGTTTCGCTAATGCCGCGACATCTTCCTCTTTTCCCAGGTACGCGCCATAAACGATCATACCGCTGCCGGTGATGGAGAGGGAGAAGAAGGCTTGTCCCATAGCCCAGATCCATACCATCGGGTCCATAAGTTCCTGCCAACGGGGCGTAAACATATAGCGGTAGCCCTCGACGGCCCCTGGCAGAAGCGCCACGCGAACCGCCAGGATTGCGAAGATAATGAAGAAAAGAGGCATCATGACTTTGTTGCTTTTTTCGATACTTTTCGCGCCCAGGAGCAAGGTAAGCAGCGTCCCGACGACCACAATCGCATGGAAAGGGATCACGGAGTAATCGGAGAGCGAAAAAGTTTCAAACCACCCGGCGGTGTCCACGGTCATCAAGGTGCCGTCCAGGGAATTCGCGAAAGCCTTGAGAACATAGGAAATAATGACAGCGTAGCCAATAGCGATACACATAGAGCCGGCCAGCGGCAGCCATCCCAGCAGACCGCCGGCGCGTCCCAGTTCTTTTTTGCGGGTGGCCCAAGCCATTTCATAGGAACCAAGGGTGCCGGTTCTTGCCCGCCGCCCCACGGCGTACTCTGCGGACAATCCCACGATACTGAAGAGCACAATGAAGACGAGGTAAGCGAAAAGGAAAGCGCTGCCGCCATAGGCGCCCATTTTAGCCGGAAAGCCCCAGACATTGGCCATTCCGACGGCGGAGCCGACAGCGGAGAGCACAAACCCCCAACTGCTGGTAAATTTACGATCTTTACTCAAGAAAGGACCTCCTCCTGACACAATTTTCTTTCAGTGTCCCATGTTCGTGGTGATTTGTCAAGTCCCCAGTCGAAAAAAGTCCAGGGACTCTGCCCCTGGACCCCGCCAGGGGGCCAAGCCCCCTGGACCCTTAAATGCGCCGCTTCGCGGCTCTAATCAGCAGTAACCAAAATGTCTCCATCCTCCACCACCAGCGTCACGTCATCGGACGCCGCTTTCAGCGCCGCCGACAACGTTTCCACATTTTCAGGAGCGGTTTTCGTATATACCCGGTCGACAAACGGCAGAATTCTAGTCAATTCCAATCCGGAAAGTTCATCTTTTCCCACAGAGATAACAATTTCCGGCACTTCAATGGACAACGCAATATCGTAGGATTCCAACGCTGCGCGCATCGCCTCCACAAAGCCCGCCAGATTAACTTCCTTAGGCGTTTCGCCATAAGCGACTTTATTCAGCTTACCTTCCGTCGGATAACTCACATCTGTGAGCAGGATCTCGTCGAAGCCCAGCGCCGCAAGCTCCTTAGCAAGTCCGGCCAGATAATCCCGCGCGCCCTGCTTACTGGCGTCTAACCACTGGGTATTTTTCAAGTCATAGAAAATATAGCCGCCGGTGTTTTTCAATCCCCGGCCCTCGACGTCGGCATTGGCCGCCCGTGAATCATGGAGGCACCCCAGACGCGCAATCGCGTAAAGGTCCTCGTTTGCCGTCACCGCCGCAAGGGCGGCCGCCGTATCGGCTTCCGTCTTCACCGCGCCCGACACGGCCCCAGCCGCGTCAAAGTAAATACGGCCTGCGCCGTCCTTGAGCGTCAGGGCCACGGCATTACAGTTCTCCGGCTTTGCCGCGAGCGCCGCCTCCCAGCCCGACACCGTCAGGGCCTCCGACGGTAAAGAAAACGCCGTAATACTCACGATTTCCGGCGTTTCCTCCGGCGGCGGCTCCACGGGGTCCTGTACAATAACGACCGGGTCCTCCGGCAGCGGGTCCTGCACAGTGGACGGCGGTGGTTCATCCTCTGTCTGCCAGGGCGTGACCATCATAGGCCGGCCATCTTCATCGTACATGACATATCGTTGCAGATAGATCACGGCGCCCGCTGTAAATATGACCAGCACCAGCAAAATTGCCAATGCGATTTTTGCTTTGGACACGCGGCCCCGGTAACTGCTATAACCTCTGGGTCCGGCCATGTTCGTTTCCTCCTCTGCCGTTTTTGGCGTTATAGAATATCCGTCCGTCTCTCAAAGATTTTCCATGCTATATTGTACGCCAAATTCGACAAAAAATCAATCAAATAATCAGAATAAATCATGCCAGACCGGTTTCATTTCCCGGAAGGTACAAAACCGCGTAAAACCACACGCTTTCAAAAGCGCCTGATTTTCCGGAATCCGGCATTCGGCCATTTCCGCCTGGTGGGAATCGGAACCCAGGGTAATGATTTCGCCCCCCAGGGACCGATAAAGTTTCAGCCATTTTTCGTCCGGCAGGGGCGAACGGCCCCGGTTGGTATTCAGCTCAATTCCCAGCCCCCGGTCAATGAGGATTTGGAGAATTTCCCGCACTTCCTCCTCGAAGCGGTCAAAGGTAAGGTGAAACCCATGGTATTCGTTCAGGTAGCGCAGCGGGAGCGTCAAATGTCCCAGCACAGAAAATTTCCCCCACTCCGCCAGGGCCTTGACCTCTCTCAAATACGCGGCAATGCCCTCATAGGCGCTTTCATCGTCCGCCGGGTCGAAGATATAAAGGTTTGTACAACCCCAATCTTCTGGAAGCATATGCACAGAACCGATGATAAAATCCAGCGGCGGCATATCCGACAGAATTTTTTCCGTGTGAGGCAAATCCATTTCGGCGTCGCCTAGCTCGATTCCCAGGCGCAGGGTGATTTGACCACCCATAGCCCGCTGCGCCTCGTAGAACTCCGCCAGCAGCGCGCCCCAGTCATAGGAAGGAATCCGGTAATTGGTCCCCACCATCACCGGCTGCACATGGTCGGTAAAGCACAGTTCATCGAACCCCGCCGCGACGGCGGCTCGCGCCACATCCGTCATAGACCGGTTCGCGTCAGGGGAGATACGAGAGTGTAAATGATAATCCGCCAGGTACATCGTTCGTCACTTCTTTTTCTTGAAAAATTTCTTCCGCTCCTCGAAGGTTCCGCTCTCACCCATAGACTCTGCAAATTTTTTCAAAGCATCCTTCTGCTCACGGTTGAGACCTTTGGGCGTTTCGATGTAAACAGTCACATACTGGTCGCCCCGGCCCCGGCCATTGATGGAGGGAATTCCCTTTCCTTTCAGACGGAACGTCGCGCCGCTCTGAGTGCCCTCCGGGAGATCATACTTGACTTTTCCATCAATCGTAGGAATTTCCAGCTCCGCGCCCAGCACGGCCTGGGTAAAGGTCACGGGCACTTTCAGCAGCACGGAAGTTCCTTCCCGGCGGAACAGCTCATGCGGCCGTACAGTAATCGTAATCAAAAGGTCGCCCGCCGGACCGCCGTTTTTACCGGCGCTGCCCTGTCCCCGAATCGAGATGGTCTGACCGTTGTCGATGCCGGCGGGGATACTGGCCTGGATGGTTTTGCGGCCCCGGATGGCGCCCGTTCCACGGCAATCCTTACAGGGCTGCTGAATGATCTTGCCCCGCCCGCCGCAGCGCGGGCAGGCGCTGGTAGTGGCAAAAATTCCCATCGGCGTCTGACGCCGCACCTGAACCGTACCGGTTCCATGGCACTCGGAACAGACTTCCGGCGCGGTGCCGGGTGCGCAGCCGGTACCCTGACAAGTGGAACACGCCTCAGCCCGTTCCACGGCAACGGATTTTTCACAGCCGAAGGCGGCTTCTTCGAAGCTGATGGTCAGAGACATCCGAATGCTCTCGCCCCTCTGCGGAGCGTTGGGGTTTGCGCGGCGGCCGCCGCCAAAACCGCCGAAGAAGCTGCCGAAAATATCGCCCAGATCACCGAAATCGAAGCTGCCGTCGAACCCGCCGCCTGCGCCGAAGTTCGGGTCCACGCCTGCGTGACCGAACTGGTCATAGCGGGCTTTTTTTTCGGAGTCCGACAGCACCTCGTAAGCCTCGTTGATCTCCTTGAACCGGGACTCAGCGGCGGCGTCGCCGGGGTTGAGGTCGGGATGGTTTGCCTTAGCCAGTTTGCGGTAAGCCTTTTTAATTTCCTCGTCCGAAGCGCCCCGGCTGACGCCCAGAATTTCATAATAATCGCGTTTTTGCTCTGCCATAAATTTCCTCCAAATGCACGGCGCTCAAGAAAGGCCGTAATGCGCCTCAAAGGGGCGGGGATGTAAAAAATCCCCGTCCCCATTGATACAACGTTGTTTACTTCTGTTCGTCGTCATCCACGACCTTGTAATCCGCGTCATAATACTGACCGTCCTGAGCGGGGCCGGCGTCCGGGCCGGGCTGAGCGCCCTGAGGATTCGCCTGCTGATAGAGCTTTTCGCTCACGGCGTAAAACGCCTGCGTCAGCGCCTCGGTGTCGGCCTTGATGGCGGCAGTATCGTTGCCCTTGAGGGTTTCCTTGAGCTTGTCAAGCGCGCCCTGCACTTTTCCCTTGTCGTCGGCAGGAATCTTATCGCCCATTTCCGTCAGGGTCTTTTCGCACTGGTAGACCATCTGATCCGCCTGGTTGCGGGTTTCAACGTCTTCTTTCAATTTCTTGTCCTGGGCGGCATACTGCTCGGCTTCCTTCACAGCCTTCTCAATGTCCTCCTTGCTCATGTTGGAGGAAGAAGTAATGGTGATATGCTGTTCCTGGCCAGTACCCAGGTCCTTTGCGGAGACCTCCACAATGCCGTTTGCGTCGATGTTGAACGTCACCTCGATCTGCGGCACGCCGCGGCGGGCGGGTGCGATGCCGTCCAGGTGGAAGCGGCCCAGGGACTTGTTGGCAGCGGCCATTTCCCGTTCGCCCTGAAGCACGTTGACCTCCACACTGGTCTGATTATCAGCGGCAGTAGAGAACACCTGACTCTTTTTCACCGGAATGGTGGTGTTGCGGTCAATCAGGCGGGTCATGACGCCTCCCTGGGTTTCGATGCCCAGAGACAGCGGGGTAACATCCAGCAGGAGCAGGCCCTTCACGTCGCCGGTCAGGACGCCCGCTTGAAGCGCCGCGCCCATGGCGACGCACTCGTCGGGGTTGATGCCCTTGAATGGATCGCTGCCGGTAAAGGACTTCACGGCCTCCTGCACGGCGGGAATCCGGCTGGAACCGCCCACCAGCAGGACCTTGGAAAGATCCGAAGGTTTGAGGCCCGCGTCGCTCATGGCCTGCCGCACTGGGCCCATGGTTGCATCCACCAGATGCGCGGTCAGCTCATTGAACTTGGCGCGGCTGAGGGTTACGTCGAGGTGTTTGGGACCGGTTGCGTCAGCGGTGATATAGGGCAGGTTGATGTTCGAGGTCGTCACGCCGGACAGCTCAATTTTCGCCTTTTCGGCGGCCTCTTTCAGACGCTGCATGGCAACTTTATCCGTAGAGAGGTCCACGCCGTCGCTGCGCTTGAACTCGGAAACGAGCCACTTCATGACGCATTCATCGAAATCGTCGCCGCCCAGACGGTTGTTGCCCGCAGTGGCCAGAACTTCAATCACGCCGTCGTCAATGTCCAGAATGGACACGTCGAAGGTGCCGCCGCCCAGGTCGTAGACCATAATCTTCTGCGCCTGTTCCTTGTCCACGCCGTAAGCCAGCGCGGCGGCGGTGGGTTCGTTGATAATGCGCTTCACGTCGAGACCGGCAATGCGTCCGGCGTCCTTGGTGGCCTGCCGCTGGGAGTCGGTGAAGTACGCGGGGACGGTAATAACGGCTTCTGTCACGGTTCCGCCCAGATAGCTCTCGGCGTCGGCCTTGAGCTTTTGAAGAATCATGGCGCTGATTTCCTGAGGCGTATAGGCTTTGCCGTCAATGGTTTCCTTGTGGTCGGAACCCATTTCGCGCTTGATGGAGGAGATAGTGCGGTCAGGGTTGGTAATGGCCTGCCGCTTGGCGACCTGTCCCACCATACGCTCGCCGGTCTTGGAGAACGCCACCACCGACGGCGTGGTGCGATTGCCCTCCGCGTTGGCGATGACGACGGCCTCGCCGCCCTCCATGACGGCGACACAGGAGTTGGTAGTACCCAAATCAATACCGATAACTTTCGACATAATAATTGCCTCCAAATTTATTCAAACAAATTGTATTTTACAGATTAGGTGTTTCTTAATTTGCCACTTGAACAAGGGCATGCCGGATAACTTTATCTCCCAGCAGGAACCCGGCTTGCAGAACCTGGGAAACCATGTTCTCTCCGAAGTTTTCATCCTCGATATGCATAACGGCGTTATGCCGTTCCGGGTCGAATTCCGCGCCCTCGGCTTCAATTTCCGTCACGCCCAGCTTCTTGAGAATGTCCTGGTATTGGTGAAAAATCATAATTAAACCTTTTTTGTGGGGAGAGTCCTCATCACCTTCGGCTTTGGCGGCCCGTTCCAGGTTGTCGTAAACCGCCAGGAATTCCTTGATGGTATCTGACTTTGCATCCTGGTACAGGGAATCCTTTTCCTTGGCCGTACGTTTGCGGTAGTTTTCATATTCCGCCGTCAGACGGATGAACTGGTCCTTTGTGGCTTCCAGCTGCTTGACCGCCAGTTCCATTTGTTCGGCCTGTTCCCGGGTAAAGGTGATGCCCTTTTCCTTTTTCTTACGGCTCTTTTCCTTTCCCTTCGGCTCCTCGGGCTGAGGGGCGGCTTCCTCTGCCGTTTCGGATGTTTCCGGCGTTTCCTCCGTTTCCGGAACCGCCTGCGCCTCGTCTTCCGGACGCTTTACTTCTTCACTCATTTATGGTTCCTCCTTTGGGGGTAATTCCTGTTTTCCAAACAAACGCGTCAGCCCTTCCGCGAACCCGGAGAGCCGGGCGGCCACGGCTGCGTAATCCATGCGCGTGGGTCCCACCACGCCGATCAAGCCCCGCATTCCGCCGCCGATGTCGTACCCGGCGACGACGACGCTGGTATCCTTCAGCGCCGCGCTGACGTTCTCCGGGCCAATCAAAATTTCCATCTGACGGTTTGCCTCCGGAATGGGGAGATCTTCCTTGCTGTCCGACAAAAAGCTCATCAGCTCATGGGCTTTGTCGGCGTCCCGGAACTCCGGGAGCTTCAAAAGCTGACTGGCGCCGGCGGTAAAAATTTCCCGCTGACCGGCGGCCTCCAGGGTGTCCGACGCGTAGGCCACAATCTGGGACAGCAGCAAAAACAACTGGGGACTCAGCTGGTCCGCCGAGGCCATAAGACGTTCGTTCATCTCCGAAGCGGAAACGTTGGTAAAGCGGCTGTTGAGAAACGCCGCCAGATTCGGCAGCTGGTCCGTCCCGACTTGCAGCTGCATCCGAAGCAATTGGCTTTTCACTCGGCTCTCGCCGGTCATCATTACCACGATGCAGCTCCACTCGTCCACCGAAAGGAGCTCGAAACGCCGGGCGGTTTCCGCGCCGCTGCGGGCGGCGGTGATATAGGACGGATACCGCGTCAGGGCGGACACCGCGCGTCCCGCCTGGGACAAAAGCCGGTCCAGCTCCTCCATTTTCACGTGAAGCGCCTGATTGATTCTCTCCGTTTCCGCCTCCGAAAGCCGCTGTTTCTCCATCAGCTCGTTGACGTACAGCCGGTAGCCCTTTGGGGAGGGCATCCGGCCCGCCGATGTGTGGGGCTGTTCCAGGTAGCCCTGTTCGGCCAGCTCGGCCAGTTCGTTCCGGATTGTCGCGGAGCTGACGCTTCCGGCCATGGCGGCGGCGATGGCCTTGGAACCCACCGGTTCCGCGGTCCGGATGTAGGATTCCACCACGACCTTTAGTATTTGCCGTTTTCGCTCTGACAGCTCCACAATACACACCCCGGCGCATGAAATGCGTTTTTCGTTTTCGTATTTTAGCACTCCTTTTCCAAGAGTGCTAAAAGGAGTTTACCACCCTGCCCCTTCCTTGTCAATGGATGGATATAAACATTTTGTAAACAAACCGCGGCCTTTTTGCAAATCCTGCTCCGTCAAATCCCTTACTTTTACAGCCTGTGAAGGATATTTGTCTGGAATTCGTCAGAATAGGTGATAATACTCATGATTTCTTATGCTATTTATGCATTGTTTTTCCATATGCGACCGTCTATAATAATAACGCTGTTTTTTTATCTCGCTTTTTGGAATCCTTTCTATAAATTTGATACGGAGGAATGAACATGAGCAAAAAATACTGTTACCTTTTCACCGAGGGCAACGCCAATATGCGTGAGCTTCTGGGTGGAAAGGGCGCAAACCTGGCGGAAATGACCAACATCGGACTTCCCGTCCCCCAGGGCTTTACCATCACGACGGAAGCCTGCACCCAGTACTATGAGGACGGCCAGAAGATCAACGACGAGATCTTTGCCGAAATCATGGAGTATGTGGCAAAAATGGAGGAAATCACCGGCAAGAAGTTCGGAGATCCCGAGAATCCCCTTCTGGTTTCCGTACGCTCCGGCGCGCGGGCCTCGATGCCCGGCATGATGGACACCATCCTCAACCTGGGTCTCAATGAAACTGTGGTGGACGTGCTGATCCGCAAGTCCAACAACCCCCGCTGGGCATGGGACTGCTACCGCCGCTTTATTCAGATGTATTCCGACGTCGTTATGGAAGTCGGTAAGAAATATTTCGAGCAGCTCATTGACAAAATGAAAGAGCAGAAGGGCGTTTCCCAGGACGTCGACCTGACTGCTGACGACCTCAAGGAGCTGGCCGGTCAGTTCAAGGCCGAATACAAGGCCAAGGTTGGAACCGATTTCCCCTCTGACCCGAAAGACCAGCTTATGGGCGCGGTCAAGGCCGTGTTCCGCTCCTGGGACAACCCCCGCGCCAACGTTTACCGCCGTGACAACGATATTCCGTATTCCTGGGGCACGGCGGTCAATGTGCAGTCCATGGCCTTCGGCAACATGGGCGACGACTGCGGTACCGGCGTCGCCTTCACCCGGAACGCCTCCACGGGCGAAAAGACCCTCGACGGCGAATTCCTCACCAACGCTCAGGGCGAGGACGTGGTTGCCGGCGTGCGCACGCCTATGCCCATCAGCGAAATGGCCGTGAAATTCCCCGAGGCGTTCGCGCAGTTCAAGGACGTCTGCAAAATCCTGGAAGACCATTACCGGGATATGCAGGATATGGAGTTCACCGTGGAGCACGGAAAACTCTATATGCTCCAGACCCGTAACGGCAAGCGCACCCCCGCCGCCGCAATGAAAATTGCCTGCGATCTGGTGGACGAGGGCATGATTGATGAGAAACAGGCCGTGCTGATGATCGAACCCCGGTATCTGGATGCCCTGCTGCATCCCCAGTTTGACGTAAAGGCTTTGAAAGAAGCCGAAGTCATTGGTTCCGCTTTGGGCGCGTCCCCGGGCGCGGCCAGCGGTAAGATCGTGTTCTCTGCCGAGGACGCCAAGGAATGGGCTTCCCGCGGGGAAAAGGTGGTTCTGGTTCGCCTTGAGACCTCCCCTGAGGACATTGAAGGCATGAAAGCCGCACAGGGCATCCTGACGGTTCGCGGCGGCCGTACTTCTCACGCAGCGGTCGTGGCGCGCGGCATGGGTAAATGCTGTGTTTCCGGCTGCGGCGACATCAAGATGGACGAGGCAAATAAACAGTTCGAGCTGGGCGGCAAGACCTACGTGGAAGGCGACTGGATCAGTCTGGACGGTTCCACCGGTAAAATTTACAGCGGCGCGGTTCCCACGGCAGAGGCGAACATCGGCGGTGAATTTGCCCGCGTGATGGCCTGGGCGGACAAGTACCGCCGTCTGGAAGTACGCACCAATGCCGACACCCCCTATGACGCTGCACAGGCCCGTAAGTTCGGTGCGCAGGGCATCGGTCTCTGCCGGACAGAGCATATGTTCTTCAACGAGGACCGTATCCCTGCCATCCGGGAGATGATCTGCTCGGACACCGTGGAGCAGCGTGAAAAGGCTCTGGCGAAGCTGGAACCTATGCAGCAGAGCGACTTCGAGGGCATCTACGAGGCCATGGAGGGCACTCCTGTTACCATTCGCTTCCTGGACCCGCCCCTACATGAGTTCGTTCCCACCGAGGAGGCCGACATTGCACAGCTGGCCGAGGAAATGGGCAAAACCGTGGAGGAAATCAAGGCGATCATTGCCGGTCTGCATGAGTTTAACCCGATGATGGGGCATCGCGGCTGCCGTTTGAGCGTCACCTTCCCGGAGATTGCCAGAATGCAGACCCGTGCGGTCATTAAGGCTGCACTGGCCGTCCAGGCCCGGCACCCGGACTGGAAAATGGTTCCCGAGATTATGATTCCCCTGGTGGGCGAACTGAAAGAGTTCGCTTATGTCAAGAGCATTGTTACCAGCGTGGCCGACGCCCTGATTAAGGAAGCCGGCGTTGACTTGGAATATAAGGTCGGCAACATGATCGAAATTCCCCGCGCTGCGATGTGCGCCGACGACATTGCGCCGATTTCCGACTTCTTCTCCTTCGGCTCCAACGACCTGACCCAGTTGGTCTTTGGCTTCAGCCGCGACGACGCGGGCAAGTTCCTGGATGCTTACTATGACAAGAAGATCTACGAGAACGACCCCTTTGCCAAGCTGGATCAGCATGGCGTAGGCCGCCTGATCTCCAACGCCGCCCGCTGGGGCCGGAGTACGCATCCGGATATCCATCTGGGCATCTGCGGCGAACACGGCGGCGACCCGTCCTCTGTGGAGTTCTGCCACCGGATTGGTCTGGATTATGTGTCCTGCTCTCCGTTCCGGGTCCCCATTGCCCGGCTCTCCGCGGCGCAGGCGGCCATTAAGGACTTGAAATAATTTCCAATATTCGTGAAACAAAGGGCGTACCGGTTTCGGTACGTCCTTTTTCGTCCTGCTTATTCCCCCTCTTTGATGTAAGCATCCTCTGCAGCTTTTTGACCTTCCTTTAACTTCTGTAATGCCTTTCCATAATTTTGAGCATCCATTTCCTCAATTTCATCCGTCACAGCATTGAACAACAGTGTATAGCTTTTGGGTAAACAATCCATTTTTATCACCTCGCGAAAATTGTATCACAAAAGCGGCTCAAACGGAATACAAAAAACAGAGAAATTTCGCGCTATAATTTGTTTAACAAATGCATAACATATATTATACGAGGTGAAAGCGAATGGCATTCAAAATACCCAATATCCCTCCGACCACCAGCAAAGGCATCCGCTTCCCTAATGACGTAATCGAACAGGTCGAGGAAGCCATCCGCGGAAAAGATTGTACCTTTTCCGCCTTTGTCGTGGCGGCTGTACGGGCCGCGCTGGAAAGTCTTCAAGAGGAAGATTCCGCTGAACAATAAACTGTTCGCGAACAAAAATGCCCTGTGCCAAACGGCACAGGGCGTTTTTTTCGTAAAAATAAATGAACTTATTGGGTCGATATGCGGTTGAACATCAACAGAATGTCCTCCATCGACGTCTTTTTCTTCTCCTCTCCGGACCGGTCCAGAACAATCGTGCCCTGATGCATCATTAGAATCCGGTCCCCGTACTCTGCCGCATGACGCAGATTGTGTGTTACCATCATGGCCGTGAGGCCCTTTTCCCGTATGATCTTGTTTGTCAGGACCATGATGACCTCCGCCGTTTTTGGGTCCAGGGCCGCCGTGTGTTCGTCCAGAATCAAAAAGCGCAGGGGCGTCATAGACGCCATCAGGAGCGATACCGCCTGCCGCTGCCCTCCGGAAAGCGACCCCATCTTTACATCCATTTTGTCCTCTAAACCTAAGCCTAACGCCTGAAGCTGCTCCTGATAGAATTTTATCCGGCTTCGGTTGACTGCACGGGTCAGATTGAACGGCTTGCCTTTATTATCCGCCAATGACAGATTCTCCAACATCGTCAGGTCCGGGCACACACCCGCTGACGGGTCCTGATATACCCGCCCCATGTTCGCGTACCGCTGGTAGTCCTTCCGCTTTACAATGCTCTCGCCGTCAATGCGCACGTCGCCGCTCTCAATCGGGATCGTACCGCAAATGATGTTTAACAGAGACGTCTTGCCGCTGCCATTGCCGCCTACAATCGCTATGAACTGCCCTTCCTCTACCACCAGGGAGAAATCCTGAAACAATTTTTGCTCCATGACCGTGCCTGGATTGTATATCTTTGTAATCTTCTCAACTTCAAGCATGGATAATCGCTTCCCCCTTCCGTCCGGACAGTACCAGCACCAGAAGAAACAGCGCCGCTGTAATCAGCTTCATCATATTCGCTGGCAGTCCGGCGCTCAGAGCCGCCTGTACGCAGAGCTTATACAATATGCTGCCAAATATGACCGCCGTCGTCCCGGCAGGAACCGCCAGCCAACGCAGCGCTTTCCGGTTCCGCAGCGCACGGGCCGCCGGTGACGCTGCGTAGAAATTCAAAATGGATATGCCGATGATGACCGCCGCTAATCCATACACCAGCTGTCCGGTGCCCATCGTCGCGGAAAAGCTCCGCTGCTCATGACAGACAATGCATCCGCCCAGAGCTACTAATGCATTCGATACGACCAGTCCCAGCAGTTTTACCGAACCGCAGTCTTTCGCGAGCGTCGTTACCAAGCCTGGGTTATTTCCTACCGCGCGAAGAAGCAAACCCGATTTCGTACGGAAATAGGCATCCAGCGCCAGCTTTACTACGATTACTACCACCAGAGATACGACCAGCTTACGACCCATCGTGTTCATATTTCCAAACACTGCCATCACTGGCCCTGATGTGAAAATCGTGTCGATGTCCCGGGGAACCGTCAGGTTTGAACCGGCAATCTGCAGGTTGATCGAAAATAATGCCGTCATGGTGATGATACCCGCCAGCAGATTGCGTACGCCCAGCTTTACGTGTACTACGCCTGTGAAAAAACCTGCCGCCGCTCCTGCTGACATCGCAAGCGGAAGCGTCAGCCATGCGTTAACCCCGTTCGTCAGAAGTACGGCCGTTACCGCCGCTCCTAATGGAAACGTGCCGTCTACGCCAAGGTCCGGGAAATCTAAAATTGAATAGGTGATATATACCCCAAAGGATATCAATGCGTATATCAGCCCTTGGGTCAGCGTACTGATTAACAGCTCTGTCAGCATGGTTGACGCCTCCTTGTATTATTTTGGCGAAATTTAGAGAATTGTATTACGCAGGACGCCAATTTTCTCGATCTCACATTCGATTACGTCTTCCGAATTCAAAAACTTCGGCGGGTCAAAGCCCATGCCTACCCCTGCGGGTGTACCCGTTGCAATAATCGTTCCGGGGAGCAGCGTCATGCCTTGGGCCAGTTCGGAGATAATGGCTGGGATACTGTGAATCAAAAGCGAGGTGTTTGAATTCTGCCGCAGTTCGCCGTTGACGCGGGAACAAATCTTTAACGCAGGCGGAAACGCGATTTCGTCCGCGGTCGTAATGCAGGGACCCATGGGAGTGAAACCGTCCAGGCTCTTGCCGAAATACCACTGCATATGTCCCGTTTGCACGTCGCGGGCGGAAACGTCGTTCAAAATCGTGTAGCCGAAAATGTAATCTCCGGCGGCCTCCGGCTTTACGTTCCTTGCTTCCCTGCCGATGATAACCGCTAACTCCGCTTCGTAGTCCAAACGCTCTACCAGGTCCTTGTGCCTTGGGATGTACCCGTCCGGCATGTTTGCTTCCGATACCCGCTTTGAGAAATATACGGATATCGGCTTCTCCTTTGAAAAAGCTCTGCCATTATAACGGGCGGATTCTTCCGCGTGGTCCACATAGTTCATTCCTAAGCAAATCACATCCTGGCGGGGACGCGGAATCGGCGCCAGAAGCGTTACGTCGGCGAACGAAACCGTTTCGCCGGTTGCCTTGAGTTTCGATGGCACGGCGCTCTCAATTAAAGTGTTCATGTCCGCGTAGGGTAAAAATTCCACACCGGCTTTCGTCAGAGCGCCTACGCGCTCCGCACCTTTGTAAATGCAAGTTACCAGTTTCATCGTACATCCTCCTTAAAAAGTTCTGTTGACGGGGTCCAGGGGGGTCGCCCCCCTGGCGGGGGGTGCAGGGGGGCGGATGCCGCCCTGCTTACCCGTTGGCTTCAATTGCACTTGCTTCAATCGCTTCCGGAACCGCTAAGCCCATCGCGTCCAAAGCCTCCGAATTGATATACAAATCGTAATTCTCTATGATCTCATAAGGCAGGTCTTCACATGTCGCTTCGCCGCGAAGTACCTTCGCCGCCATTTGGCCCGTCTGCCTGCCTAACTTTATATAATCCAGTCCGGCGCCCGCTACACAGCCAATCTTCATTTGTTCTACCTCTGACCCATATACCGGTACCCCCGCTTCGTTCGTCTTTTCCAATATCGCCGGAAGAACGCCTACTACCGTATTATCTGTCAGGTTCGAAATGCAGTCTACCCCTTTCGATATCAACGTATCTACCGCTTGTGTCACTTCTGACTGCTCCAATACGCCTACTGCCTCTACCTTGAGTCCATAGGCGGCCGCCTTCTCCTCATATATCCCTACCGAATACACCGAATTCGCTTCGCTCGTCGTGTAAACAATGCCTACCGTCTCCGCATTGGGCTGAAGCTGGTGGATCAAATCCAATTGCGCTTCTACCGGCAGTACGTCCGATGTGCCTGTGATATTGCCGGAATCCAAATTCGCCCCTACCGGGTCCGTGATCGCTGTGAAAATTACCGGAATATCCTTGTCTTCCGCCGCCGCATAACACGCCGTCGCGGACGGCGTTGCAATCGCTACCATCAGGTCTACGTCCATCGCCGAAAACGTTGTGCCAATCTGCGTCGCTATGTTGTCATCAAAACCCGCGTTCTGATACTCTACCGTATAATCCGTTCCTTCTTCAAGTCCCGCTTCCTCCAAGCCTTGAAGGAAGCCGGTGCGGCAGTTATCCAATGACGCATGCTCGCCATACTGCGATATTCCAATTACCAGAGGCTTGCTTTCGCCGTCATTTGGGGTGTCCGGAGTGTCTGTTTCGCCGGAACCGCCGCCGCACGCCGCCAGAGAAAGCATCAGGGACAATGTTAGAAGGGCCGCGTAAAATTTCTTCATTTTCATCATTCATTCTCCTATCTTCTTTTCGATTTTTACCTTATATGCAAATCAAGGGTTGAACAGGCTGCAATTCAGGCTGTTTGCCGGCTGACGCGGCAAATGCGCAGATGGACGCCGCGCCTTGCAATTTCTATCGGAGGTCATTGCCGGAAACACTCCGCAGACCACTGGTACCTCTGTGGCGCGGCGTTTTTTCGCTGCGGCGGGACGAAGGTTGAATTCCGCCTCTGCGGAGGCGGCCAAAGGGCTTTGCCCTCTGGACTCCCACAGCCTTTGAAAAGGCTGGCGAAACTTTTTTCTGCGCTTCGCTCTCGTTTTTTGCTGCTTTCAGGAAAACAAAAAAGTCCCGTCCCAATTTGGGACAAGACTTCCATCCTGCGGTGCCACCCAAGTTGACGCTTTCGCGCCCGCTCGTCTCACATACTTCCATATGCGCCGCGCTGGTAACGGGTGCGGTCCCCGTCAGCCGCTACTGGACACTTCTACAAGCATCGTTCACTCTGCCCTCGCAAGTCCATTCGCTGGAACGCCTCCCGCAGCGGTTCCACCTCTCCGCCGCTCTCTGCCGAAAGACTTCTTTCCAGGTACTTCTCTTGCTCACAGGTTTTCCTTGATTGCCTTGCATTATACGCAACCGACGAACGAATGTCAACCGTCGAAATGCACAAAAACGGCCCCCGCCCTCTTTTTGCAGGGGCCGTGCGCACATTTTGGTCACGAAAGCAATAACTTGTCGTCCGCCTCGTCGGAACCGCTCACCTTGCTGAACAGCTCTAAAAGCTGCGGAACGGTCAGCTTCTTTTTCTCCTCGCCCGACACGTCAATCACGATTCTGCCGTCATACATCATAATCAGACGGTTCCCATGCGCAATCGCGTCTTTCATGTTGTGTGTGACCATCATAGTCGTTAAGTGGCTCTCAGCAACAATCCGGTCCGACAGTTCCAGGACCTTCGCCGCCGTTTTCGGGTCCAGCGCCGCCGTGTGTTCGTCCAGAAGAAGCAGCTTCGGCTTTTGTAAAGATGCCATTAGCAGCGTCAGCGCCTGCCGCTGCCCGCCGGAAAGTAAACCCACTTTGCTCGTGAGACGGTCTTCCAGACCCAGGTCCAGTTTTTGCAGCATTTCCTGATACCGCGTTTTTTCCGCCTTTGTGACGCCCCAGCTTAAACCTCTGCGCTGTCCGCGGCGGGCCGCAAGCGCCAGGTTTTCCAAAATCTGCATCGTCGGCGCAGTGCCCAGCATCGGATCCTGGAAAACACGGCCAATATATGGCGCGCGCTTGTATTCCGGCAGGTGCGTTACATTGGTGCCGCCGATGGAAATACTGCCGGAGTCCACCGGCCATGTGCCCGCTACCGCGTTGAGCATGGTCGACTTGCCCGCGCCGTTGCCGCCGATGACCGTGCAGAAATCGCCGTCGTTCAGCGTCAGGCTTACACCCCGCAGGGCTTGTTTTTCGTTTACCGTCCCTGCGTTGAACGTTTTCCAGATTTCCTTGATTTCAAGCATGACGTGCGCCTCCTGTCTTTACCGCCGGACGAAGATATTTGCCCTTCCAGTAGGGAATCGAGAGGAAAATTGCTACCACCAACGCGGAGAGCAGCTTCAAATAGTTTGCGTTCAGCCCCATCGCCAGTACCGCCTGGATTACAATG
Source organism: uncultured Oscillibacter sp. (assembly GCA_947382875.1). Taxonomy (GTDB): domain Bacteria; phylum Bacillota; class Clostridia; order Oscillospirales; family Oscillospiraceae; genus Oscillibacter. Next base: position 47,629 of record CANDBG010000013.1, read on the forward strand.
TAATACAAAATTGCGCCGATGGACACGGCCAGTAGCTTCAGTGCAAAATTGTGGAAAATCCGGCTGAACAATACCTGTCCAATGATTACCGACGCAAGCCCAATGACAATCGCACCACGTCCCATGTTGATCTCGCTGGCGCTCTGAAACTGCGCCAGCAGCGCGCCAGAAAGCGCTACAAGTCCGTTAGAGAGCATCAGGCCCAGAACTTTTGTAAAGTCCGTGTTGATGCCTTGCGCACGCGCCATGTTCTGGTTTGAGCCGGTCGCCCGAAGCGCGCAGCCCAGCTCTGTACCGAAAAACCAATACAGTACCGCAATGAGCGCAATGGAGAATAGTCCTACAACCAAGATCGGGTGCCGGTAGAAGGGGCGTGCGCCCTTGGCTACGTCCTGAACAAATCGCAGAGACACCAGCAGTTTATCCAAAAATTCGTTGTTTGTGACGTTAATCGCAACTGTGGATTTCATATCCATAATCGCCAGGTTGATGGACCAAAGTCCTAACTGGGTGAGAATTCCGGACAGGATCGCCGGAATGCCGCAGAAGGTGTGCAGAATACCAGTAACCAGTCCCGCCAGCATTCCCACCGCCAGGGCGGCCAGCATCGCTAACCAGAGGTTTACGCCGTTGGTGAACAGCATCACAAACGCTGCCGCGCCGGTGCAAAAGGAGCCGTCTACCGTCAGGTCGGCAATGTCCAGCAGCTTATAGGTGATGTATACGCCAATTGCCATGATGCCCCAGATCAATCCCTGGGAAATCGCGCCCGGCAGCGCGTTGATGAAATTCAACATAATTGCTTTGTTCCCCTCTCCTTGAACACGGACGGCTTTGCTTTGTGAACCATACGTCTCGTTCTTTCTGAAATTGGTTTTGCCTCACGGCGGAAGGTGAATTCCCCCTCCCGCCGCATGGCTTCCGGATTATTCGGCAGCGATTACCTCGTAGCCATCGGGGGCCGTCAGGCCCAGATCGGCGCAAATCGTTTCGTTATACTTCTTGGTGAACTGCGGCGCATATTCAATTGCCATCGTGGAAATGTCCGCCTTGCCGGTAAGGATATCGGCTGCCATCTCGCCGGCCTTGTAGCCAATGTCATAGTAGCTGATGGACAGCGTTGCCACGCCGCAGCCGCTGCAAATGCCTTCTTCGCCCACGATGATCGGAATTCCCGCAGGACGGCAGATGTTGTCAATTACGCCGGTGTTGTCGGCGCAGGTGTTGTCCGTGGGGACGTAAAGCACATCGCTGCTGCTGGCCGCGTTTTGCACAACCGACGCCATATCGTTTGTGTCAGAGAACGGGTATTGGGTGCAGGTATAGCCCAGGGTTTCCAATTCTGTCTGAACGTTGTCCACCTGATATTTGCTGTTCGGCTCGCCGGAGCAGTAGACAAGGCCGACATTTTTCGCGTCAGGGAACCATTCCTTCACCATGGCCGCCTGCTGGTCCAGAGGCGCGAGGTCGGAGGTGCCGGAAATGTTGTTGCCTACTGTGCCGCTGAAATTGTCGATGCCGAGGGCCACGCCGTATTCGGTAATGGACGTGCCCAGAATGGGGATATCGGCAGTTGCGGCAGCGGCGGCCTGAAGGGACGCCGTAGCGTTGGCAAGAATCAGGTCTACGCCGGAGGATACAAAGTTGTTGGCAATGGTGGCGCAGGTAGCGGAATCGCCCGCGGCGTTGTTGATTTCAATTTCGACATTTTCCTCGCCCAGCAGTTCTTTTACGGCGTCCTGGAAGCCTTCGGTTGCGGCGTCCAGGGCGGGATGCGGAGCAAGCTGGCACACGCCGATTTTGTAGGTTTCGCCGGAAGCGTCTCCGTCGGAGGTGTTGTCTCCGCCGGAGGGCTCTTGTGTGTCCTGGGACTGGGAGGCGTCGGGGTTCTGGGCGGAGCCGCCGTCGTTTCCGCCGCAGGCGGCCAGGCTTAGGACCAGGGCGCCTGCCAGAATGAGTGCAAGCAATTTCTTTTTCATGTTACAATCTCCTAACTCGAAAAAATTATACAAAAAGCGGCTCTGCCTTCGAAGACAGAGCCGCTTTCCATAACTGCCGGTACAGCCGGGCAGCTCCGTCCTAATTTCCATGCACAAAACGGCCCGCGCAGCGGACCTTGCTAAAGCGGAAATAGGAAGTGAACTGGCTGCGCATAGAGGTTAGCCCCTTTCGGCTTTTTGCCGCTTCTGCGGCATCGTTTTTTCTTTTAACACCATACAGCTTTAAACAGATAAAGTCAACCGTCATTTTCAACAAAATCACTTCTTTTTTCTTTCCTTCCCAGGAAAGCGGGGCGCGCCTCGCGGCGAGCAGCGCTTTTTATATTCCCCTGCGGGGGACGCGGCTTGCGCCGCGGGATGGTGGCTTGCCGCTCATCGGCGGCTGGGCAGTCCCACCCCCCATTTTCTCTTTTTCTTCGCCAAGAAAAAGAGAAAACGGGCCGTGGA
>CANDBG010000014.1 GCA_947382875.1 uncultured Oscillibacter sp.
GTGAGCAGGAGTTCTATGCCGAGCGCGGCTTCCAGAACGAGCCTCAGCGCTGCAAAGCCTGCCGCGACGCCCGCAAGAGCGCGGCCCGTGACGGCAACCGCCAGTTCTTTACGGCTGTCTGCGCGTCCTGCGGCGGCGAGGCCCGCGTGCCCTTTGAGCCCAAGTCTGACCGCCCCGTGTATTGCAGTGAGTGCTTTGCCAAGATGCGCGAGCAGCAGAGATAAACGGTTTTGCGGTTGATCTCTTGCACCAAACGCTTAAAAGCGGCCCGTTCCGGGCCGCTTTTCTGCGGGCAGAGGCTTTTTCTTGGATTATCTATTGAATTTGGGTGAACAATACGTTATAATAGCCGAAAAGCGGCGATGCACCGGACACAGCGTCCGGCGCAGACCAAGCGGAATCTGAAAAACGGAGGAACCCTGTTATGATTACGATTACAAAAGACACCATTATCGGCGAGATCCTGGACGTGGCGCCCCAAACGGCACCGATTTTCCTGTCCATCGGAATGCACTGTCTGGGCTGTCCGTCCTCCCGCGGCGAGACCGTGGAGGAGGCATGCATGGTTCACGGCATTGACGTGGAGAAGCTGCTGGCCCTGGTGAACGAAGAGGCGAACAAGGCGGCGGAGTAACGGCAAAGGCCCCATCGCAGGGAGAGACGCCCTGCGGTGGGGCATGTGGAGTTTACGGATGAAAACCTTGGAATTGACGCCCCGGCTGCAATTGCTGGCGGACCAGGTGCCTTCCGGCGCACGGCTCGCGGATGTTGGCACAGATCATGCCTATTTGCCCGTATGGCTCCGGCTTCACGGGCGCGTGGTATCTGCCATTGCCTGCGATTTGCGGGAAGGTCCCCTGGCCCGTGCCAGGGAGACGGGCCGGCTTTACGGCGCGGATGGAATTGACTTTCGTCTGGGGGACGGCCTGTCGGTTGTTTCCCCGGAGGAGGCGGACGCGATTGTAATCGCTGGTATGGGTGGAGAGAACATTGCCGCGATTCTGAAGCGCGCCCCCTGGACGGCGGACGGCGTTCACCGTCTGCTGCTTCAGCCGATGACCCGGTCGGAGGCGCTGCGGCAGTTTTTAATGGAGCATGGCTATGCCATCCAGAGGGAGACCCTGGTCCGTGACCGCGGAACGCTGTATCCGGTGATGGAGGCCGTCGGCGGGGAAATGACGCTTTCCCTGGGCCAGCTTTACGGCGGCGCGGCGCTGCTGCATGACCCACTGGGGGAACGGTACATCATTGAAAAAATCATCCGTCTGACCAACGCCGTGGCGGGGCTGAACCGTACCCGTGAGCGGCAGAAAGCGGACGCACTGCGGGAGATTATTACCGCGCTGTTGTCCATGAGAGAGGAGTGGCGGCGTGCCAAGAGTTGGGGAGATTGAAGCGGCGCTGTTTGAAATCGCGCCTCATGCGTGTGCGATGGACTGGGATAATGTGGGGCTGCTGGTAGGCAAACCGGGCCGTGAGGTGCGGAAAATCCTGGTGTCGCTGGATATCACGGAAGCGGTCATAGAGGAAGCGCACCGCTGGGGCGCGGATTTGATTGTGTCGCACCATCCGGTGATTTTCCATGGACAAAAGCGTGTGACAGACCAGGATGTTACAGGTCGGATTTTGCTTCAGCTTGTGGAGTGCAATCTTTCCGCGATCTGTATGCATACCAATCTGGATATTACGGAGGGCGGTGTGAATGACACCCTGGCGGAGTATCTGTCCCTGCGGGATTTCTACCGTCTGGAAAACACCGGCGTTGTCCGCGTGGGGACGCTGGATGCGCCCATGGAACTAACGGAGTTTGTCCGCTATGTTTCCAAACGGCTGAACTGCAACGGCGTGCGCTATGCAGACGCCGGGCGTCCTGTGCATCGGGTAGGCGTCGGCGGCGGTGCCTGCGGCGAGTTCGAAGACGCTGCGATTACAGCAGGCTGCGATACCTACGTAACGGCAGATTTGAGTTACCATCAGTTTGTAGACGCAAAAGCAAAAGGAATTAACCTCATTGATGCCGGCCATTTTCCCACAGAGGACCCGGTTTGCGGGGAAGTTGCTGCTTATTTGCAGGCGAAGTTTCCGCAGGTGGAAATCCAGAAATCGGCTGTCCATCGGGAAGCGATTCAATATTATGTGGAAGGAGTTTAACTGCCATGTCCGGACATTCTAAATGGCATAATATCCAAAAAACCAAAGGTGCAGCAGATGCAAAGCGTTCTGCGGCCTTTACCAAAATTGCAAGGGAAATTATTGTTGCCGTCAAAGAGGGCGGCTCCGGCGACCCGAACAATAACTCCCGTCTGGCGACGGTCATTGCCAAGGCAAAGGCCGTCAATATGCCCAACGACAATATTAAGCGTACAATTGACAAGGCCCTGGGCGCGGGCAACACCGACAGTTACGAGGCCGTCACCTACGAGGGCTATGGACCCGGCGGCGTAGCGGTAATCGTCGAAGCGCTGACCGACAACCGTCAGCGGACGGCCCCGGAGGTCCGGCATGCGTTTGACAAGTGCAACGGCAACCTTGGCGCGATTGGCTGCGTTTCCTGGTCGTTCGACAAGAAGGGCGTCATTATAATCGACAACGAGGACGGCGAGCTGGACGAAGAAACCGTCATGATGGACGCACTTGACGCCGGTGCGGCGGACTTCGAGGCCGACGGCCCCGCCCTGGAAATCACCTGCGACCCCGACGCGTTTAATGAGGTAGTGAAGGCCCTGGAGGAGAAGGGGTATAGCTTTGTCAGCGCGGAGGTGGAGATGGTTCCGCAGAATTACATCACTCTCAGCGGCGAGGGCGACGTAAAGAATATGCAGAAGCTCATTGATATGCTGGAAGACAGCGACGACGTGCAGAACGTGTGGCATAACTGGGATAACGATTGATTTTCAAAGAACGGCACGGCTTAAAATGGCCCGTGCCGTTCAAAATGGAAAAATTATTAAGCAAAACTAATATTTTGTGTAATTATGGAACGGCGAAAGGATAACGCCTGCATTGGGGAGAGACTCTACCGCTGGTCGGTTGCATTTTTCATCCGTTGAGGATACACTTGGGACAAGAGGTGATCGCATGAACAAAGAAACCATGGGGGCTTTCATTGCCCGAAACCGAAAGAGCATCGGTCTGACCCAGCGGGAACTGGCTGAACGGCTGCACGTAACGGACAAAGCGGTAAGCAAGTGGGAACGGGGTTTGAGTTACCCCGATGTAACGCTGCTGGAACCGTTGGCGGAGGCGTTTGGCCTGGGCGTAGAGGAATTGGTCGCGTGTGAGAGAAAGGAGGAGGACCCGCCTGTGAAAGCAGTACTTGAAATTTCCCGGGAAAATCAGCAGGTCGAACGGAGAAAAAATTTTTTGCGAATAGCGTTGTTGGCTCTGGCGATGTCGGGAATCGTTCTGGGGATGATCTGGTATCTGCATACCTATATAAATACTTACGTCAGCGAGCAAAGACTATGCTCCATTTATCTGAAAGAAACGGAGAACGGCGCAGACTACCTCTGCGTAGAGCGGGAGGGACATCTTCTGCGCCTGAAATGCGGCAACGGTGTGGATTTCGACAGTATCGAACTGACCGACGATAACGGTTATAACCTGGTGTACCGTCTGGACTGCCGCTGGAACCAAAAAACCTACGAGGGCACCGTAAGCGCCTGTGAGGAAATGGGAATAACGATTTCCCGGAAGCAATTGATTTCCGAGGGCGGTTTTATGGATTTCCTGTTTGATGTGCAGAGTGTGGAGGGGCTGTTCGGGGAACCGTTGGTATATTACACCAGCGAGAACTATTTTCCAGATACCTACGGCGAGCCGCAGGAGAGGATTTATCTTTGTGACTACCGATTCTGGACCGGACGGTATTGGGACGCGGAAGCCGGTGTGTGGAGGAATGAAGAAGATAATCAAGTCCTCCAGATTGAGCGGTGTATGGCGGCAACACCGGTCGATCTTGACGGCGACGGCGAATTGGAGGTCGTTGCCCGTACCCGCTGGCCCGAAAGACCCTATGCCGTCTATGACTGGAATGGAGAGGAGATTGTGCAGTCTTGGCGGGACGATGTTCCGGAGGAAATCCGAAAACATCTGCGCTGCATTTTGGAGAATCCGGAAAAATAAAAACAGGTCCTGACCGCGTATTCCGCCGTCAGGACCATATTTTTTACGAGCAAAACTGTAAGCCGGGTTCTGTATTTGACAGCCATCTATCTCGACGCGCTGTTGCCAACGCGCTCTAGCCACCCCGGGAGCGGCCGGGCCGACCTTCGGGGGCGAACCCCGATGCTCCCATACCGGTGTTGCTCCGGATAGAGTTTACAGCGACGGACACTCTCGCGCCGTCGGGTGCGCTCTTACCGCACCTTTCCACCCTTGCTCCGCGGCCCGTTTCACGTCACCGCCAACTCAATTGATGTCGTCGGCTCGGTTTCCCGGCGCTTTCCTCAAAGGACAGCGAAGCGGTATATCTCTGTTGCACTTTTCCTGAAGTCGCCTTCGGCGGGCGTTACCCGTTATCCTTGCCCTGTGGAGCCCGGACTTTCCTCATAGACGGCCTTTCGGCCTGCCTACGCGGCTGTCTGTTTTCCTCGCGGGACTATTTTACAAGATATGCCGCGAAATGTCAACGAGTTTTCAAAAAAACTTGACAGTAAGTGAACTTATGTACTACAATCAAACTATAAAATTGTGGCGAAAGAAGGACTTTTATGCAGGGATATTTTGCGTGGGCTTTTTCCGGAAAAAAGGCGGATATCCTCAAGGTGGAGACGGTTTACAAGGAGCTGGCAGGGGATCAAACGGAAGGTTTTGATGTGATAAAAACCGAATGTTTTGACGATCTGGCAGAAGATGCTATGACTCAGATGATCGTCCGCAGCAACCAGTCTGTCAATATCCGCTTCGGAGAGTGGAACTTTCCAGAGATGGTCAGTCGGGTTCCAAAGGTGGAGGCTGGCTGCTGGTCCGCGTCTGACGAGGTAATAAGCGAGTGCCGTGACTGTGTGTACTCCAAAGCGGGGGCCAAGAGGCGCAAGAGCTGACTTGAAACGAAATGCTCCTGCGGTGGTGGGTTCGTCTTTATGCGCAAGACTCATGAGGATCCAGGTGTCAAGCTGCTGATGGAGCTGTATCACAAGGTTCCCTGTTCCCTATAACGACGATTGTACCCGTGCGGAACCGGGAAGCGGCGCCTGGAAGGATTGGGACTATGAGGAGCTGCCCCGTACGTTTGAATATGATGGAGAAACGTACAATTATGACGATGGAATTATTATGAATGGCATATGGTATGGGCTTGACATGGATGAGTGCGAAGCTCTGGATTTGGACTGCTTTGACTTCGATGAGGATGAGGTTAAAGCACTGTTTGAACAGGCCCCTGAATGGGTTGATGCGGGTTACATCCTCATTGGACTGGATAGACATATAAAACTTCTTTCAGAGCTTTTCCGCCAATAATGTCCATCTGAAATTCCTCGGTTGCGGCAAAGCCGTTTCTTTCATAAAAGGCTCTTGCACGTTGGTTGTCTGCGAGAACCCATAGGAGTATCTTTTCAAAGCCTAGCTGCTTCAATTCCTCCATCGTACGGTCAAGCAACGCTTTTCCATAGCCTTTTCCAATGTATTCCGGCAGAAAATAAATGGATACAATTTCTCCGTAATCCTCGTGCGAAGTCCATCTGGATTTGCTGAAACTTGCGGTGCCAATGATCTTGCCGCTTTCTGTCATGACCAGACTTTTCCTGCCGCCGCTTAGATTGCAGGCCCAGTTTGTGCCGGATATGTTGTCAAGATAGCTTTGCGGTATGATGTCCTTATAGGCGTATTTCCAGCTTTGCGCGTAAATATTGCCGGTTTCCTGCGCGTCCTCCGGCTGTATGTACCGAATTTCCAAAAAATCACCCCTGAAACAGTATACCATATATAAAAGTTTCGCTCAAGCCTTTACAAAGGCTTGCGGGGTCCAGGGGCGGCGCCCCTGGAGGCCGTGCGAACAAAGGCGTTGCTATTTTCCGGAAGGCGTGGTATCATCGTAGGGAAACACCCGCCGGACGCGGCGGAAATTTTAAGGAGCGATTGCCTATGCATTTTGAGGACTATCTGGACTCTCTGCAAAAAAAATCCGTGGCGGTGATCGGAGTCGGCGTGTCGAACCGGCCTTTGCTGGAATTGCTGTTGTCCCGCGGGGTGTCCGTGACCGCCTGCGACAAAAAATCGGAACTGGGATCTTTCGGGGAAGAATTGCGCGCAAAAGGCTGTCGGCTCCAATTGGGCGCGGATTATCTGAAAAATTTGCAGGCAGACGTTATTTTCCGTACGCCCGGGATGCGGCCGGACCTTCCGGAGCTGACCGCCGCCGTGGAGAGGGGGAGTTTGCTGACCAGTGAAATGGAGGTCTTCTTTGAAGTCTGTCCCTGCCCTATTTTTGCCGTTACCGGAAGCGATGGCAAAACTACCACCACCACAATTATTGCCGAACTTTTGCGGGCGGCAGGACGTACCGTTCACCTGGGCGGAAACATCGGACATCCGCTGCTGGAGGACACCGGCAAAATAAAACCGGAGGATATTGCGGTATTGGAGCTGAGTTCTTTCCAGCTCATGACTATGACCCGCAGTCCCCATGTTGCCGTTATGACAAATCTGGCGCCGAACCATCTGGATGTGCATAAGGATTTTGCAGAGTATATTGCTGCAAAAGAAAATATTTTTTCGCATCAGACGACGCAGGATATTGCGGTCTTTAATGCCGATAACGACATTACGCGAAAGCTCGCGGAAAAGGCGGTCGGAAATGTGACGCGGTTCAGTCGCCAGACACCGTTGGAACGCGGCGTCTACATTGGTGCGAATACTTCCGGCAAACAGGACGCGATCTGGGTTTCCAATGAAAAGGGCCGCCGCTGTGTATTGCCGTTGGCGGACATTAAACTTCCAGGCGTGCACAATGTCGAAAACTACATGGCGGCCATTGCCGCCGTGGACGGCTTGGTTTCCGATGAAACCATCCGTGCGTTTGCCCGAAATTTCGGCGGCGTTGAGCACCGGATTGAACTGGTTCGAACCCTTCACGGCGTCCGATACTACAACGATTCCATTGCGTCCAGCCCCAGCCGGACCATTGCGGGTCTGAATTCCTTTCCGGAAAAAGTCATCCTCATTGCCGGCGGAAAAGACAAAGGCATTTCCTATACAAACCTTGGCCCGGTCGTCAACGACCATGTGAAGCTGTTGATTCTCTGCGGCGCAACAGCGGACGTGATCCGTGCATCGGTGGAACAGGCGGACAATTTTGACGGATTGGAAATCATAGATGTGGAAACCTATCCGGAAGCCGTTTCCCTGGCCCAAAGCCGGGCGGACAGGGGGGATGTGGTAATTCTGTCTCCCGCCAGCACGTCCTTTGACCGGTTCGCCAACTTCATGGAACGTGGAAACGTATTCAAGGAATTGGTCAACCAGCTGACGTAAAATCTCCGTGCCATATGCCCAAGCTCCTCTGCATAGAATTCCGGGAGGAGGTGGGCGTATGCGCTCCGGTTTTTTCTACTTTCAACGACGGCTGAACCGTCGGACGCTGCTGCGGTTTGTGGCAGTTTCGTTCGTTGTTCTGGCGCTGACGCTGACTTTCCGTGCAACGATGCAGCTGCGTCCCATCCTGGAAAGTCTCGCGGTGACGCGCGTATCCAATGCCATCAATTCCATCGTCAGCGAAGCGGTGGATGAGGCCATCGATAACGGCGAAATCAGTTATGACGATTTGATTTCCTTCGAAAAGGACAACGAAGGACGGATTACGGCGGTTTACAGCAACATGGCTGCGTTCAACCGTTTGCAGTCTCAAATTTTGGACATCATTCTGAAACGAGTCGATCAGGTGTCGGCACGGGATTTGTCCATTCCGGTGGGAACCCTCACCGGCTCGACGCTCCTGGCGGGCCGCGGACCGCGGATCTCCGTCCGGATGGAATCTGTGGGTTCATCCTCGGCGAAGTTTGAAAACGAGTTCGCCTCTGCCGGGATTAATCAGACCAAACACAAAATCGTACTGAAAATTGATGTATCCGCCAGTATCCTGCTTCCGGGGTTTTCCACCGCCGTCGTTGTTTCCAACGAAGTGACGGTAGCGGAAACGGTCATTGTCGGTTCGGTGCCGGATACCTACACTTATTTCAGCACAGCGCCTTCGAGTTACGAGAGCGACGTAAAGGACTATATTTTGAATAATTGAACAACAGGAGGAAATCATGGACTACCGCGAAGAAATCAAGCAGCTGCGGGATACGCTGAACGAAAACGGCTACCGCTATTACGTGCTGGACGCGCCCACCATGAGCGACTACGAATACGATATGCTGAACCGGCGTCTGGTGGAACTGGAAACACTGCACCCGGAGGAAATTACGCCGGATTCTCCAACCCAGCGCATCGGCGGGAAAACCCTGGAAGGGTTTTCCCCTTATGCCCATGAGGTGCCGCTGGAAAGTTTGCAGGATGTATTCAGCGCTGAAGAAGCAGCAGAATTTTTCCAGCGCATGGAGGAGGCCCTGGGGGCGGATGTGGTTTATTCCGTCGAACCGAAGGTGGATGGCTTGTCGGTTGCGCTGGAATACCGGGACGGCGTGTTCGTCCGGGGCGCAACCCGCGGAGACGGACGAACCGGCGAGGACGTAACGGAAAACCTGAAAACTATCCGCTCCATTCCGATGACGCTGCCGGACAAGCTGCCCCGCCTGATCGTCCGGGGCGAGGTGTATATGTCCCGGGCGGTGTTCGAGGAACTGAACACCCAGCGGGAACTGCAGGAAAAGCCTCTGCTGGCGAATCCACGCAACGCCGCCGCTGGTTCCCTCCGGCAGCTGGACCCGAAGATCGCGGCGGAACGGAAATTGAGCATTCAGGTGTTTAACCTGCAGCTGGCGGAGGGGAAGACGTTCGACTCCCATACGGAAACACTGGATTATCTGGCGTCCCAGCGTTTTCGGGTTATTCCGCATAAAACGCTTTCCAGCGCCGCCGAATGTCAGGCGGAATTTGTACGGATTAACGATGAACGGATGGAATATCCTTTTGACATCGATGGAGCCGTCGTAAAGGTTGACCATCTGGCAGACCGTGAAAAATTAGGCAGTACCGCCAAGTTTCCCAAATGGGCGGTTGCGTTCAAGTACCCGCCGGAGAAAAAACCGGCGCGGGTTCTGGATATCGTGATTCAGGTAGGGCGCACCGGTGTCCTTACCCCGAAAGCCATTCTGACGCCTGTCCGTTTGGCCGGGACAACCGTTACAACTGCTACGCTCCACAATCAGGATTTTATTACCGAGAAAGATATCCGTATTGGCGATACCGTAATGGTGCAGAAGGCCGGCGAAATTATTCCGGAAATCGTGGAAGTGCTGACGAAGGAGCGGCCGGGAAATACGTCCCCCTATCAGCTCCCGGAGACCTGTCCGGTCTGCGGCGCGCCGGTCCGGCGGGATGAGGACGGCGCGGCGCTTCGCTGTACCGGCGCGGAATGTCCGGCCCAGCTTCTGCGTAACCTGACCCACTTCGCCAGCCGGGACGCCATGGACATTGAAGGTCTGGGACCGGCTATGGTACAGGCGCTTGTGGAAAACAACCTGATTTCAAATCCGGCTGATTTGTACAGCCTTCAGGCGGAGGATGTTGCAAAGCTGGAAGGGAAGGGGAAAAAGTCGGCGGAAAATCTGGTAAAGGCGATTGAGAAGTCGAAAGGCAATGATCTTGCAAAGCTGATTTATGGCCTTGGCATCCGGCAGGTAGGGGAGAAGGCCGCGAAAATTTTGTCGACGCATTTCCGCACCATGGATGGCCTGACTGCCGCCAGTCTGGAAGAACTGACGGAAATCGACGACGTGGGCGGCATTACGGCCCAGTGTGTGATCGACTACCTGTCCTCGCCCCAGGCGCAAGACCTGATCGCCCGTCTGAAAGCCGCCGGAGTAAACATGGAGAGCAAGGCGGAGCTGGTAGACGAGCGTTTTGCAGGAATGACCTTTGTTCTGACGGGAACCCTCACTCGTTTTGACCGCAAAGCCGCCCAGGCAATGATCGAAGAACGCGGCGGCAAAGCGGCTGGCTCTGTTTCCAAGCGGACGACTTATGTGGTGGCGGGGGAAGCCGCCGGAAGCAAGCTGAAAAAAGCACAGGAACTGAACATCCCTGTTTTGACAGAGGATGAATTTGCAGAGATGCTCAAGTGAAAAAAGAAAGGCGGCGGCAAAAATGCCGCCGCTTTTTCATTTGTCGAAAGAAGGGTTCATATAGTAGACGTTTTTTTCGTTCATTTTATCCTTTGCAAGTCTTAATCCTTCGCCGAACCGCTGGAAATGCACAATCTCCCGCGCACGGAGGAACTTGATGACATCATTCACATCCGGGTCATCGGACAGCCGGAGGATATTGTCATAGGTTACGCGTGCTTTCTGCTCTGATGCACCACTGTAAGCACAACCTACTTTTGCTGGGCTTGTTTTTGTTCCAGGGTACGTTCCATCAGCTCCAGCAGAAGGGGAATGTCGATTGGTTTCGCCATATGCGCGTTCATACCGCTTTCCGCCGACATTCTGCGGTCTTCGTCGAAGGTGTTGGCCGACAGTGCGATGATCGGAATGCTTGCCAGCGCCGGGTTTTCCAGCGCCCGAATGGCGCGCGCGGCGCTGTGACCGTCCATAACGGGCATTTGCAGATCCATCAGAATCAGGGCATAATCGCCGGGCTGGGAGGCTTGTACCTTATCCAAGGCAATCTGACCGTTTTCTGCCGTGTCCACCAGGAAGCCCTCGTCTTCCAGCAGGGCAACCGCAATTTCCATATTTAAGGGGTTGTCCTCCACGACCAGAATCCGCCGCGGTTCTTCCGCTTTCATCCGTTCAGCGGTCATGGTTTCGGCCTGCTGCTCGGTCTGCATACGGAGACTCAGGGAAACAATAAAGGTACTGCCCTTGCCGGGCGTGCTTTTGGCCTCGATGGTGCCGCCCATCATATCCACAAGGTTTTTGACAATCGGAAGCCCCAGGCCCGCGCCCTGAATACCGCTCATGGTGGTATTTTTCTGACGCTCAAAGGGTTCAAAGATATGTCCGATGAAATCCTCGCTGATGCCGATTCCCGTGTCCTCGACGATGAATTGATAAGCGGCATAGAGACGGGTGGCGTTCTGTTCGGCAAACGTAACGGTGACGCGTCCGCCGGGTTCGGTATATTTGATGGAATTGTTAATCAGGCGAAGGAGGACCTGGGTCAATTTTTCCTGGTCAGCGAAAACGGTAGGATGTTCCAAACCGGTAAACGCCACGGAAAACGCTATGTTTTTCTCCGCGGCTTGCGGCAAGCAGCGTTCCTGCACCTGATGAGCGACGTCCAGAAGGCTGCACGCAGTTTCCACCATGTGGATACTGCCGGATTCAAACCAGGAGATTTCCAGAACATCGTCCATCAAATGCAGCAGCTGTGCGCTGGAGCGTTCAATGGCTTCCAGATAGCTTTGCAGACGCTGTGGATCGTCCTTGTGGGTTTTGGCGAGGGAGGTGAAGCCGACAATTGCGTTCAGGGGCGTCCGCATATCGTGGGACATATTGGAGAGGAAGGTATTGCGGGCCAGGTTGGCGGCCTTGGCCTGATGGAGCGCGTTTTCCAAAATTTGATTACGCTCCTTTTCCTGGCGGATTTCCTCGTCGACGCTGCGAAGTCCGAACATGATTTGCGAAGCCGTTCCCTTTTCGCCTACGTTAACGATAAAGAGCTGCAAGTATTTGATATCCCCATCCTTCAGGATGCGGAAGTTTGCATGAAAGGATTTTTGACTTGCCAGGGTCTGGTGGATATAAGCAGGACTCACGGACTTGGAAAAAATCTCGCGGTCTTCGGGGTAGACCCAGGTTTTGCAGTAATCGTCCGCAAAGCCGGAAAACTGGCGCACCTGGAGGTCTTTGCCGAACTGGTATTCCGGACAGCTGCCCACCCGGTAGGGCTGGATAAAATCCTCCTGCAAATCCACGTAAAACATGGACTCGTAGTTGATGCTGAGTCCGCCGATCAATTCCAGGCGGCGCTGCAATTCGTCGTTGATGTGTTCCAGGGCAAGATTGTATTCCTCGGACTGGCTTTGCAGCTGCTGCTGGCGGAGGCTGTTTTCATCCAGAAGGGCGGCCCGTTCTTCGATTTGATGGATTCGTTTTTCGGTTGCGTCGGCGATAAACACATAAAAAACATCACCGGCGCTGCTTTCGAGGAAGTGGCCATAGTCTTCCACCCAGCAGATTTGTCCATCTTTCCGAATGATGCGGTATTCCACATAATCCAGGTCATACTGGCTGTTGGTAATCTGCTCCCAGATGCTGTCTTCCACATCCTGATAATCGTCCGGGTGGACGAGGCCGCGGAAGGAATTGCCGGTCAAGTCACGAAGTTCCTCCTCCGTCTCACAGCCGAAAATGCGCAGAAGCGCCCGGTTGACATAAAGGATTTCCTGCTGTCCGCGTGCGCGGTAGATTAGAAAGCCGCCGGGCATTTGATCGGTGAAATGCCGGATCTGCTTTGCGTTTTCGCGGTCCTGTTCATTGAGCAAGAGCGGCCGCGTATGGGCCGGTTCCTGGTTGGAAGCCTCCATCTCGCCGGACGCCGAAAGATCAACTCCAGTCAGAAGATATTCAATCAAGCTGTGATTATCACGCAACTGTGCGCCCTCCCTCGTAGCAGAATGCCATTAATCATTCATTATCCATCATCATACCATACTTTCAGGAGTCTGTCACCATAATTTCCTTAATTTCCTGAATTTTTGGAGGAAGCGTTTTCCAGGTTTTGCAAAAAAAGCAGTGCCGCGCAGAGGAGCGTGGCGCTGCTTTTGGTTGAGCGGCGTTTAACCGTGTTCGATTTCGTCGGCGATGCGGTCAATTTCGTCGGCGATGCGGTCAATTTCGATTCTCAGCCATTCCAGCTTTTTTTGCAGGACCTGCCGGTCGACGTCGCTGTCGCTGGCGGACAGACGAGCCAGGGCCAGCATTTGGCGAAGACGCAGCTCGATTTGATTCAAGGCATCCTCGACGGCCTCGGAGAGCGGGGAAGGGAGAGGCTGGTTCCAGTGTTCATCCTTTTCGCCGCCGGATGGCGTTGGAAGGGCTGTAATTTCTCGGTCATCCATTGGATCAGGTTCCTCATTTCCAGAGTAATATAAAAAAGTATAGCATAGAAAGAGGAAACTTGCAACTCAGAGTGAGCTTTTGGGCCTGGGCTAAAAATTCCAATGAATTTCAACAGGCGGGCTTTTTTCTCCCGGGGCGCGTTTTCCGACAAGGATAAATTCTATCAAAAAATCCACCATTTCCCGCGTCAGGCGTTGGGGAGAAAGGAAAGGGGGGGCGGTATCTTCGTTGGCGGCCTGGGTGTTTAAGGCTTCAAGCTGTTCCCGGGTATCTTGAAGCTGCTGTGTCAGGCTCTCACGTTCTGCTGTGAGGCCGTCCAGAAGGCGGTTAAAATCGGTTTCTGTGATTCTGCCGGAAGCCCGGTCCAGGTATAGGGCTTGAATGCTCTTGAGATATGCAGTATCCTTTTTTTCATAAGCGGCCAGACGGTTCAGGAGAGCGTCCCTTTGCCGCTGTAAGCCGTTTCTGTACGGGAATTTTTCAGCCAGGAGACCGGCATCCAGATATTGCGTACAAAGGCATTGCAGCTCGCTGAGAACCATACCTTCCAGCTTTTCTACGGCGATAAAGCTGCCGGTGCAGGCGTTCTTGGCAACGCGGCGGGTTGGACATTGCAGATAATGCCGTCCGCGGTTTTTGGAGGAACGCAGAGTATAACCGCAGCAGGCGCAGTGCGTTTTCCCGGCGAAAAGACCGATGCTGCCGCCGGAAAACGGTTTTGCCCGCTGGACTAGAAGCGTCTGCGTCTGATTCCAGAGTTCCAGACTGATGATGGCCTCATGGGTATGCTCCACCCGGTACCAAAGACTTTTCGGCCGGGGACGGTTTTTCTTGGTCTTGTAGGACGCGCTTCCATATTTCCCTTGGACCATGTTGCCGATGTACATTTCGTTGGAAAGAATACTGGCGATAGCGGGATATTTCCAAAGCGAGCCGGTTTTTCCTGCGGGCGGGCGGACGCAAATTCCATGCAGACGCTTGTATTCGGAAGGATTCGGGATACCCCGTTCATTCAGCATTCGGGCGATGGCGGTTTTGCCGTACCCCTGTACAAAGAGCGCAAAAATTTCCCGGACAATCGCAGCAGCGTCCTGATCAACGAGCAAGCGGCCTTTCTGCGATGGGTCCTTTTGGTAGCCGTAGAGGGCGGAGGAGCCGATATGAAAACCGTTCTCCCTGCGGTTCACCAGCACGCTTCGGATGTTTTTCGACATATCCTCCAAATACCATTCATTGACGAGTCCATTGATTTGCCGGGATTTTTTATTTCCATCGTTGTTGGTGTCGGCGTTGTCCACAACGCTGACAAACCGGATTCCCCAGAGCGGAAAGAGGCCATGGAGGTACTTTTCCACCAGCTCCAGCTCACGGGTAAAGCGGGACTGTGTTTTACAAAGGACGATATCAAACCGTCGCAGTTCCGCATCTCGCAGCAGCCGGCAAAAGGCTGGGCGGCTGCGGTCCGCACCGGTATAGTCGTCATCGCTGTAAATATCGTACACATCCCACCCCTGTGTTTGCGCATATTGCAGCAGCAGCGCTTTTTGGTTCTGGATACTGCCGCTGTCGTCTGTATTTTGCCGTTTGTTCCGGTCTTCTTCAGACAGGCGGCAATAAATAGCGGCTTTCATTGGTTGTCTCCAACTGTTGAATCAGCTTCGCCCATACGTAGGTAAAGTGTTCTGTGGTAGTTTCAGAGGTGCCGTTCTGAAAAACGCTTTTGCAGATTGCTTGTCGTTCTTCCTGCATCGACGTTCAACTCCTTTCAGAAAAGGTTATGCAGTTTCCGGCAGGATAGAAGTTGCTTTTTACAAATAGCATCCTCTGCTGCCAAGTCTTCGGTAAGGTCGCCGATCAGGTCGCCCGTGACCTGCATGGAGGAGGCGGACCAGGGAAAGCCGGAAGCAAATTGAGGGTATACGCCCGCGGTGTGGTCAACGAAGTAAGTGTCGAACCCGGCGGTACGAATCTGTTCTTCGGTTAGATTTCGGGTGAGCTGGTGAACGAGTGTTCCGACCATTTCCAGATGACCCAGTTCCTCTGTACCCAGAGGTTATCTGAAATAGAGCCATGCCAACAGATGAAATACAGGAGTTGAATGGTATAGAGCGATGTGGTATACTGGCTTCAGAAAACCCGAATCAGACGTTTGAAGAAGGAGCGAAGCGCAGTGGATTTTTCGTATTGCAAGATCGAAGTGTATCTTCCGGAGACACATTTTTCCGCTTTACAAAAAGCATTGCAGAAGGCAGACGCAGGGCATATCGGGAAATACGATTCCTGCCTTTCTTACAGCAGGGTAACGAGCTGCTGGCGGCCTTTGAGCGATGCACAGCCTTATATTGGACAAACGGGCGAGGTCAGCCAGGAAACAGAGTTGAAGGTGGAAACGGTTTGTTTTACGGAAGCAGTGAATCGAACAGTCGAAGCGATAAAGCAAATACACCCTTATGAAGAACCGGTGATCAATGTAATTCCGCTGTATCGCACCAGTTTTGATTGATGCAATGAATGATTGATGAGCGATCGATGCAAGATAGATGAACGATCGACAAAATGATTGATGATTGATGTATAGTATATGTGAAAGAAAGCGAGTAAATCAGAAAGTCTTTACAAAGAGCGAGGCTGATATGAGAAATCAAAGACCAACATTTGAAATAACCAACGAAATCATTAGCCAAGTGATGAAGACTGCGGAGCTGGTGGGGGAACTGACCGTTTTGGACCGGCTTGCGGCCAATTCCACTTGGCGACGCCGGAACCGTGTTCGCATGATATATGGGTCTCTGGCATTGGAGCAAAACGCTTTGACTCTGGAACAAGCGATGGCCCTGACAGACGGCCGCCGGATCATTGCGCCGCTGAAGGACATTGCGGAGTGGAAAAATGCATGGGAGGCATACGAAGACCTTGCAAGGCTCGACCCATTTTCGATAGATGCCCTTTTGGATGTTCACCGGACGATGATGCACAGCTTAGAAGGGGAGATGGGGGTATTTCGTCCCAAAAAGGTAAATCTTGTCGATGAATCGGGACAAATTCTGCATTTTGGCACCTTACCGGATTACTATTCAAAGCTCGTAGCGGAGCTGCTGGACTGGGTAAAAAACGATGAAATGCCGATGTTGGTAAAAAGCTGTGTATTCCGTTATGAATTCGAGCGAATTCATCCGTTTGCCAACGGAACGGGACGGTTGAGCCGTTTGTGGCACACGCTTTTTCTGATAAAGTGGAACCCGTTGTTTGCCTGGATACCGGTAGATGCTGTAATACAAGAGCGGCAAAAGGAGTATTACAAGATCATCAATGTTTCCAATGATTCAGGGGAAACTGTGAGCTATATTCGATTCTTGCTTGCATCAATCAATACATCGCTCGCAAGAGTGATTGATGAAAATGAGCGATATGAGGGATGTAAGAGTGATGGAATTGTAATCAATGTGATTGATGAAAAAGATGAGAATGATGTGCGTATGAGTGATGAGAGTGATGAATTGAAGCCTCCAGAAGACCGAACAGAGGAACAAATGGAGGGGCGAAATATTCCGCGCTGGGAGGAAGTACAGCAATTTCTGAGCAGCCATGAGCTGGTGCGAAACGCTGATATTCGCACTCTTTTTGGGGTGTCGCCTGCTACGGCAAACCGCATTTTAGCAGGGTTGGCCACCGAAGGCAAGCTGGTGAAATGTCATGAAGGAGGGCATTGGGCTTACCGTCTGCGAAAATAACGCAGGATTTCAAAAAAGAGGCAAAAAGTCTTCATCGTTTGAATATCCTTGAACAAAGGAGGGAGAACATGAAGGTAAAATTTGTTCAGGTCATGCAAGATCGGAAAGTTACCCCTGAAACAGACCCTGAATTTTGGCTCGATTGTCAGCGGGGCGTGTTGCTGGCGTTAAAGGAGCTGGGGCTGTTGAATGAGACTCAGTGCCGTTCTGCGGAAGAAATCCTATGGAAACAGAGCAGCGCAGTTACGAGAAAATCATATGATTAAGGTTGCGTCTTACTGCCGTGTATCCACAGACCGGGAAGACCAGGCAAATTCTTTTGAAAGTCAGCAGCGGTATTTCAAGGAATACATCAGCCGTCAAAAGGGCTGGGAGCTGTACGCGGTCTATGCCGACGAGGGTGTCACAGGTACATCTACGAAAAAGCGCGACGCATTTCACCGCATGATGCACGATGCCAGTTCCGGCTGTTTCCGGCTGATTCTCACAAAAGAGGTCAGCCGGTTTTCCCGTAATATTCTGGATGCCATTGCCTATACCAGGGAACTGCGTGGGTATGGCGTAGGCGTTTTGTTCATGAACGACAGCATCAACACGCTGGACCCGGATGCAGAATTGCGATTATCCATTATGGCGTCCATCGCCCAGGAGGAGAGCCGCCGGACGTCAAGCCGTGTAAAGTGGGGGCAGACACGCCGGATGGAACAGGGGGTAGTGTTTGGACGGTCGCTGCTGGGTTACGATGTCAAAGACGGAGGAATGACCGTCAACCCGGAAGGGGCGGAGATTGTAAAGCAAATTTTTTACAAATACGGCATAGAGAAAAAGGGCACGACAACGATTGCAAGGGAGCTGCAGGAGGCGGGATGTAAAACCCGGCAGGGCGCTGCGGAATGGTCAAACAGCCATATCGTCAAGATACTGAAAAATGAAAAGTATGTCGGTGATTTGGTGCAGAAAAAAACCTATACGCCGGATTACCTGAGCCATGTGAAAAAATATAATCATGGGGAGGAGGAAAAGGTAATTGTCCGCAATCACCATGAGCCGATAATAAGCCGGGAATTATGGGAGTTGGTTCAATCCGAATTGAAAAAGCGGAACCGAAGATCCGGAGGCGGTCACGGAAACCGCTATTTATTCTCTGGAAAAATCCGGTGTGGCGAATGCGGGGCGTCTTTTGTATCGCGAACGAAAAAACGGAAAGATGGTACTGCCTGCAAACGCTGGGGCTGTTATACCGCCGTTTCAAAGGGCAGCGGACATAGGTCCAACGGGTGCGGTATCGGCTGGACGCTTCGGGATGACATGGCGCTGGATGTTTTGAAGCAGGCCATGGAAATGCTCCAAATGGACCGGGAAAAGCTTACGGCGCAAATGCTCCAAGCCATCCAGGGCGCAATCAGCCAAGGGCGGCGAGGGGCGGACACACCCGAAATTCTAGCCCGTGAGCTGGACCGTCTGGCAGAAAAAAAGGACGCCGTTCTGGACGCCTTTTTTTCCGGAAGCATATCGAAATCGGACATGAAGCGCATGAACGAGCGATACGACCACGAACTGAATGCACTGCAAATCCGTCTGCAAGCGGCAAAAAGGCTTCCTGAAACCATAGAAAATCAGGAAGTTCAGAAACAAATACTCGATATCGTCAACGGTTTGACAGAAAGCAATGCGTTCTGCAAGAATCTTTTGAACACTCTGACTGTCTATCAGGGCGGAAGGGTAGAGGTACGTTTGAACAATCTGCCGCAAGTGTGGGTTTTTCTGGTAGAGAACGACCGGGAAAAATACGGTTCGGTTTGACGCCTCCGTACCAATATCGGTCAGCAAACCTTTCAGTTCGGCGTAGGGCATGGAATAACGCTGACTGAGATAACGCAGGGAAGCGCCGAGTTCTCCGTCCGGCCCGCCGTACTGAGAGATAATCACCGCGGCCAGTTTTGGGTTCGTGTTTTTGATTTTGACCGGATATTGCAGTTTCTTTTCATAGACAAACATCAGTCATTACCTCCCACATCCCAGGGCCACGGGTCTTTCAGCCAGGCGTAGCCGTCTTCCGGGGTCAAGTCCGTGGACAGCAAGGGACCATACATTTTTTCGTATTTTTCCCGTCCTTCTTTTGCCAATTTCAGGTAGGACCAATAGAGCTGTAAAACCTCCTGATCGTTGGCATGGGTATCGAGATAAAGGTTCAGCTCCTTGACGGCAAAATCAAGGGCCATCAGCTCCACCAGAGCGGTATTCGCCAGCTTGGTACGCGCCTGGATTGCGGCCTTGAAGGGCAGGTCCAGGCCGGGAAACAGCGTACCGGTCTGAAGGGCCTCCGCACGGCTGAAGCGGGGCGGATTGTTTTCCTGCATCGGGATATAAGGAAACGCCAGAGGGGCACAGCAGCCCGGAAGGGAGCCGTCACCGGGGCGGCAGGAGCCTGGGGCTGGCGTGGGAGTTTGTTCAGGTTTCTCCATCAGGGAAAGCCTCCTTTTGAGAGAGTCGCGCGGGAGCGTATCCCGTGCAATCCATTGTATGCCATGAAGCGGCGGATGGTCCATGCGGGGAATTCTTGCGTTCCGGCAGAAAAACCGGTATAATCAGGAAGTGGGAATATGGGATAAGCCGGGAGCCATATGATAGCATTGATTCTGCTGTGATTGAGGAGGGGCTGTCCGTGTTTATCTTACTGCGTAAACGTGATATATTGCTTACGGTATTGTTTTGCTGTTTTTTTGCCGGATTAAGCGTCGTGCTTTGGAAAGGAACTGCGCTTCCGGCGTTTTCACCGGCGAAAGAGGAGGCGGTAATTGTAGTTGTGGACCCGGGGCACGGCGGGGAGGATGGCGGCGCAGTATCTGCTGGAGGCACGAAAGAAAGTCAGCTGAACCTGGAGATATCCCTGCGTCTGAACGATTTGTTACGCTTTGCCGGACAGCGTACAATCATGACGCGCAGGGAAGATGTCAGCATTTGCGACGACGGCCTGAACACGATACGTCAGAGAAAGGTGTCCGATCTGAAAAACCGTGCAGCGTTGGTAAATGGGCAGACGCCCGCCGTGCTGTTGAGCATTCACCAAAACAGTCTGCCGTCCTCACCGGCCACGCATGGCGCACAGGCATTCTACAATAAGCAGGAAGGGGCTGAAGACTTGGCGAAGTCTATTCAGGAGGCTTTGAACGGCGCAGCCAATGCAGGAAGCGAGAAACGAGCCGGTAAGATTCCGGACAGCATTTATCTGATGAAAAACATCACGGCGCCTGGAATATTGGTAGAGTGCGGCTTTCTGTCCAACAACGGGGAAGCCGGAAAACTGCAGGATCCGTTGTATCAGCTGCGGTTAGCGTCAGCGATTGCGGCAGGATATTTGCGCGGCATATCCGAGGCCAGTTGAACAAACAGGGAGATTTACAGATGAAACAGAGAACAGGTTATTATTGTACGGAATGCGGAAATGAAACGCCGAAATGGGCCGGACGCTGTCCGGCGTGCGGCGCGTGGAACACCGTTGTAGAGCGTCCGGAACCGGTGGTACAGAAGAAGGGGCGGGGTTCCCGTATTGTTTCGGCCCCCAAAGCATGCCCGATTACGAATTTGCAGGAAAGCGTTGAGATTCGCTTTTCCACCGGAATGGGCGAGCTGGACCGGGTTCTGGGCGGCGGAGCCGTCAAAGGCTCGCTGGTTCTGGTAGGCGGTGCGCCGGGAATCGGCAAGTCGACGTTAATGCTGCAAATATGCAGCAAGCTTTGTGAGTTTTCGAAGGTGTTGTATGTATCCGGCGAGGAATCTCCGCGGCAGCTGAAACTCCGTGCCGGACGTCTGCACGTGGAAAGTGAAAACCTGCTGGTACTCTCGGAGACCGGCCTGGGAGAGATGCTGGAATCGGTTGCGGAGGAACAGCCGGATGTTTTGATCGTGGACTCGATTCAGACGTTATACAACGGTGCATTGGATTCTCCGGCGGGCAGCGTCAGCCAGGTGAAAGACTGTACCATGGCGCTGATGCAGCTGGCAAAAGGGCAGAATATCACGGTATTTGTAATCGGCCACGTGAACAAGGAAGGGTCCATCGCAGGACCGAAGGTCTTGGAACACATGGTAGACTGTGTGCTGTATTTTGAGGGCGAGAAGCACACCTCCTGCCGGATTTTGCGGGCGGCAAAAAACCGGTTTGGCGCAACGAATGAGATTGGCGTTTTTGAAATGCAGGATAACGGTTTGATGGAGGTGGAAAATCCATCCAAGCTGCTGCTGTCCGGCCGTCCGGAGGACGCGCCGGGCACCTGCGTCACCTGCGTAATGGAGGGCGTACGCCCGGTTCTGGCGGAAATTCAGGCGCTGGTGGTGTCCTCTGCGGGAGGCAGCCCCAGACGCACCAGCAATGGCTTTGACTACAACCGGGCAGCAATGCTTCTGGCGGTTTTGGAGAAGCGTGGAGGGCTGAAACTGTCGGTTTGCGATGCCTATTTGAATATCATTGGCGGGTTATGGCTGGATGAACCCGCGGCCGATTTGGCGGCGGTGATTGCGTTGGCTTCGAGTTATCTGGACAAGCCGGTTCCGGGTGATCTGGCGGCCATTGGCGAAGTGGGCCTGACCGGGGAACTGCGGACCGTCAGCCAGCTTTCCCAGCGGGTTTCAGAGGTCCGGCGGTTAGGCTTCAAACGCTGTGTGGTTCCTCGTGTTCTGGAAGCGGATTCTGGTCTGAAACTGATTCCCGTTCATAATATCGGTGAGGCGATCCGAGCTGCTTTGCGGGGATAAAGTGGACACAGGCGCCTCCCAGGGCAGGCAGTCCGGCGGCGGCGGCGCTGTCCAGGGTGCAAAGACCGTCGGATTGATAGACACATTTACTGGTACATGGAATCAAGGCAATCCTCCGTTCTGGTTTATGATACGGATAGCTTGACCCGAAATACAACGTTTTATCCTTAATAAAGCCGCTTTATGCAGCATAAAAGACGAAAACAAAGAGGCGTCCGGCTTTTTCGCCGGACGCCTCCAAAAATTTAGGATCGATGGTAGACGCCCAAAATCTGACCTTCCTGCAAAATGTGGCCCTGCATTGCTTTTACAAGCGCCTTGCGTTTTGCGGAAGCGTCCAGCTGCAAGAAGCCATCCAAGGCATAAACGCGGAATACATACCGGTGAGGCTTTCTCAAGAACGCGGGAGGATAGGGACCGCGATAACAATTTTTCCCGTAGGCCCGCCCCTGAGCCGCACCGTGAAGGGTAGAGGGACCAGGCGGAATACTTGCCGGAATTTCTTCTGTCGGCGGAAGATTCCAGAGCAGCCAGTGACTGTAATTGGAGATGAACGGAATATCAAGGTCGTCCAGAATCACGGCCAGGGAAACCGCTTCGCGGCAAAGTCCATGCAGCTGCAAAGCCGGGGAAACGTCCTCACCGTCACCGGTGTGTAATTTGGGAATCAGCCCTCCGCTGGGAAAAGCGGGGCTTGTGATTTCGAGTGTTTGCTGCATTGGGTACCTCCGTCAATTGTCCGCGTAGCGGGCCAGGAACTGCCGCGTACGCTCCTCTTTTGGATGGTCAATGACTTCTTTCGGGTCGCCCTGTTCCACGATAACGCCGCTGTCCATAAAAATCAGCTGATCAGCCACATCGCGGGCAAAGGCCATTTCATGAGTAACAATAATCATGGTGGTTTTGTGTTCCGCCAGGGAACGAATGACCCGTAAAACTTCGCCGGTGAGTTCCGGGTCCAGGGCGGAGGTGGGTTCGTCAAAACAGAGGATATCAGGGTGCAGGGCCAGCGCCCGAGCAATGGCGACCCGCTGCTGCTGTCCGCCGGAAAGCTGGTGAGGATAGTGGTTTGCGCGGTCTGCAAGCCCCATCTGTTCCAGCAGCGCTAGTCCGGCTTGCAGGATTTCCTCGCGGCTCTCACCGCCTTTCTTTTTTGCCCGCAGCTCCCGTGCAAGGGTTACGTTTTGCAGAGCGGTATATTGCGGAAAGAGGTTGAAGTTCTGAAAGACGAGTCCAAAGTGCAGCCGTTTTTCCCGGATATCCTTTTCAATTTGCGTACTGGGGTCTGCGGCGTCAAAAATGACGCTGCCATTGACGGCAATGGTGCCGCCGTTTGGGCGTTCCAGGAAGTTGAGACAGCGGAGGAGGGTGGTTTTTCCGCTGCCGGAGGAACCGATGATGGAGAGGGCCTGTCCGGCTTCCAGGGAAAAGCTGATGTCGTTGAGGACCTTGGTGGGTCCGAAGTGTTTTTCGATATGATTGACTTCCAGAATAGACATATTCGGACGCCTCCTTATTTGAAATAGTCCAGTTTTTTCTCGCACTGGTTCAGCAGAATGGTCAGAATGCCGCTGAGAATCAGGTAAAAGACGGCGGTGTAAAAAAGGGGCCAGATCAGGCCCTTTTTGATGTACGTTTCACCCATCCAGATCAATTCATAAACAGAGATTACCCGAACCAGGGAAGTATCTTTCACCAAAGTAATCATCTCGTTGCCCATCGGGGGCACGATGCGTTTGACGACCTGAAGCAGCGTAATTTTGAAAAAGATTTGCGTTTTGGTCATGCCCAGCACCTGACCAGCTTCGTATTGTCCCTGCGGGACCGATTGAATGCCGCCGCGGTAAATCTCGGAAAAATAGCAGGCGTAGTTGACAGCAAACGCAACCAGCGCCGCTGTAAACCGTGGCAGGAGGGGGAGGCCGAAGATCAGGCCAGGTCCATAGAAGATAATCAGAATTTGAATCATCAAGGGGGACCCTCGGATAATCCATACCACCGTTTGTACCAGCCAGCGCAGAGGGGTGAAGCGGCTCATGGACCCGAAACTGATCACGAGTCCCAGCGGCAGGGCAAACAGCAGCGTAAGAAAAAAGAGCTTCAAGGTAGTAACCATACCTTCCAGTAAGCTCAGCGTAACGGGAATAAACATAGAGGGGCGTCTCCTTTCAAAACCAGGAAGGGCAGAGGGCCCTGGAAACAGGGACCTCTGCCGGTTTATCTGTCTTTATCCTTCCATTGCGCCCTTCACGGCTTCCTGTACGCCGTAAGTTTCCGCAACTTCCAGAACCTTGCCTTCCGCATACATATCATTCCACCAAGTATTGAAAGCGTCAACCAAATCGGAACCTTTCCGGAATCCCACGCCGTATTCCTCATCGTTGAGCTGAACGGTATAGGTCAGGTCGGGGTAGCTGGTGCCCTCACCGATCATGGCACCGGCCATCAGAAGGTCAATGACGGCGGCGTCAGAGGCGCCGGAGGCGACTTCCATCAGGGCGGCGGCCTGGTTTTGCATGGCGGTGTAGGAGATGTTCAGAGCGTCGAGCTGTTCCGCGCCGGCGGAGCCGTTTTCCACGGCGAAGCTCAACTCACCAAGGCTTTCCGCCGTTTGGTACTGGTCCGCGACATCGGCGTTGACCACCACTACCTGACTGTTGAGGCAGTAGGGGATAGAAGTGCTCATAAGGGCTTTCACGTCGTCGGTAAGGGTCATGCCGTTCCAAACGGCGTCAATGGCCTTAGTGTCCAGCTCCATGGATTTGGCGTCCCAGTCGGCCAGTTCCAGGAACTGCACTTCCACACCCAGGCTCTCGCCAAAGGCTTTTGCCATATCGGCGTCAAAGCCGATCCATTCGTCGCTGCCGTCTTCCTTGTAATCCATGGGGGCGTAATCGGTCATTCCCACAATTAGCGTACCTTTTCCCTGGATGTAAGCAATGTCACTGCCGGCGGCTTCTTGGTCGCTGCCGCTGGTATCGTCTGGTTCTTCGGTGTTGCCGGACGTGTCGGCGGGGGGTGGGTTGTCAGCAGAGCCTCCGGAGCTGCCGCCGCAGGCGGTCAGGGCCAAGACCATGGTCAAAGCCAATGCGAGGGCCAGAAGTTTCTTTTTCATCCAATTCATCCTCCAAATATGAACCGGGGAAGGCCCCGGTTCGTTTAGTACATTAGTAGTTTACCATGCTAAAGCGCTGCTGTAAATGTGAGAAACACACGAATCCGAACCAAGTGAAACCGAGGATTTCTGTGCAGTTTCTCCAAAGCGAGACGGGCTGTCATACTTTCCCCTGGACGGACATAGAGTAGAGCATGAATATGGAGCGGAAAAAGGACGGGATAAAACTATGAATACCACAATCTACCAGAATATCGCCACCCGTACGGCGGGCGATATCTACATCGGTGTGGTGGGTCCGGTGCGGACCGGGAAGTCCACCTTTATCAAGCGTTTTATGGAGACCCAAGTCATTCCGAACATCGAAAATGTCTATCGCAAGGAGCGGGCGCGGGATGAGCTGCCCCAGAGCGGTTCCGGCCGAACGATTATGACAGCGGAGCCGAAGTTCGTACCAGAGGAAGCGGCCCAGGTACAGCTGGCGGACGGAGCATCGTTTTCGGTGCGGCTGATCGACTGTGTGGGGTACATGGTTCGTGGAGCTATTGGACAGTTTGAGGACGATTCCCCCCGCATGGTGACAACTCCCTGGTATGATCATGAAATTCCCATGACTGAAGCAGCGGAGATTGGCACACGGAAGGTAATTACAGAACATTCCACCATTGGCATTGTGATTACCACGGACGGAACAATCTCCGACATTGCGCGGGAGGACTATTTGGAAGCGGAGGAGCGGGTAATTCGGGAGCTGCAAGAGCTTGGAAAACCGTTCATTGTGCTGCTGAACTCTGGGGACCCCAAATCGGACCGCGCCATTGCCATTGCGCGGGATATCGCGTCCCGGTATGAGGTAAACTGTGTACCGGTGAACTGTTTGGAACTGTCGGAGGAGGATGTTGCAGACATTTTGAAAGGCGTCCTCTACGAATTTCCAATGCAGGAGCTGGATTTATTCCTGCCGCCGTGGGTGGACGCTCTGCCGCCGGAGCATCCGATTAAGGCGAGCCTTTATGAAGCTGTCCGGGAGAGCACGGCGCAGCTTCAGCACATCCGGGAAGTGGACGGCGTGATCGCTGCGCTGGGGGACTGTGAGAACATCAGTGAAGCGCAGATTACGACCATTGATTTGGGGACCGGCGTAGCGGCAGCCCGCTTGAGTCTGCCGCGGGAGCTGTTTTATCACACGTTGTCGGAGCAGTCCGGCTTTGAGATTTCCGACGACGGCGACCTGATGAGCCTTTTGACACGCCTGGCGGCGGTGAAGGCGGAGTACGACAAAGTTGCCGGGGCCTTGAAGGACGTGCGGGAGAATGGGTATGGCATTGTAGTTCCCAGCATTGACGAGCTGCAATTGGAGGAGCCGGAGATCATGAAGCAGGGCGGACGGTACGGCGTAAAGCTGAAAGCCAGCGCTCCCAGCATTCACATGATACGCGCGGACATTGAGACGGCCGTTTCCCCGATTGTGGGCAACGAAAAACAGTCGGAAGACATGGTAAACTATCTGCTTCAAGAGTTTGAGGGAGATACGGGAAAAATCTGGCAGTCCAACATTTTTGGGCGCAGCTTTCATGAGTTGGTCAGCGATGACTTGCAGGCGAAGCTGAAGAGGATGCCAGACGATGCCCGGAAGAAGCTGCAGGAAACGCTGACGCGTATTATCAACGAGGGCAGCGGCGGTTTAATCTGTATTATTTTATAATGGAGAACGGCGGATGCTGAAAAGAGCGTCCGCCGTTTTCATAGAAAAGACGGCATCGAATCCCGGTGCTGTCTTGGTGGTTTATGTTGTTTGATTAGCTTCTGGGAAGCGGGAAGTCTACCGCATCGCTTACCTTGTCAGACCATTCGAGCAAACGATTCAATGCGCCCCGTGTAACTTCGTGGTCTTCTTTCAACTGCTCTAAATCTACTTTGACTTGGTCCAAGTCCGCTTTCATCTGCTTGGAGTCTTCTTTGACTTGGTCCAAGTCCGCTTTTACCTGCTCCAAGTCTTCCTTGATAGGAGCAAGTTTCATGTCCAGGCTTGTGTCTATCAGTTTTGCAATTGCTTGCAAGTCTCTTTCGTCCAACATTGTGCATTCCTCCTTATAATTATTATACGGTGCTGGTATTCGGTTGTCAAGGTACCGTCATCGGGCTTTGCGCGCCTCGTTCATAACGCAGAAAGTTCACACTAGGAATTTGGTTAAAAATTACAAGAAGTTCTGGACATCAGGGGTTGTCTATGCTATAATAAACAAATAAAGACGCATGACGCGTCCTTTGTGAAGAAGAAGGAGGCAACCTTATGGAACCTAAGTTTTTTAATATCCCAGTCTGCATTGGAGATGTGACGCTGCGTGTGGCGCGAGGCCACTTCGTAACCCGTCACAGCCATACCAATTACTTCATCGACGTTACCCGGCAGCAGTCCAGCCTCCAAGGTGCGGAGGCGGTTGCGCAGCAGTTAGGGCAGCGCCTGCGGGCCAATACGATTGTGGATACCATCCTGTGCATGGATGGTACCCGCGTAATTGGCACGTGTCTGGCCCGTCAGCTGACACAGGGAGGGTATGTTTCCGTAAATGCGGGAAAAGAGATCTGCATTCTCCGTGAGAATGTCAGCTCCAACGGGCAGCTCATTTTCCGTGATAATGCCCGTTCCATGCTGGAAGGAAAGAGCATCCTGGTCCTGCTGGCTTCGATCACCACCGGTACAACCGTAGAAAAAGCCATTCGTTGTGTGCAGTACTACGGCGGCAATGTGGCTGGGATCGCTTCGATTTACAGTCACATCAAGGAAGTACAGGGTTTCCCTGTGGTGTCTTTGTTTGATACCGACGATCTTCCTGAGTATGCCAGTTATGCGCCCCAGGACTGCCCGTTGTGTCGGAAGGGAGTAGAGGTAGACGCAGTTGTAGACAAATTCGGCTATTCCAAGCTCTGAGCATTTGATACATAAAAAGGCGAACGCTGTTTCAGCGTTCGCCTTTTGGCTGGATGGAAGGGAACCAACCATAGACCGTCTTTATCAGCCCTGATGTAAAGGAAAAAGGTCTCCTTGTTCCAGGTTTAACAGAAACCGTTTGCGTTCAATGCCGCCTGCATAACCGGTTAACGAGCGGTTCTTTCCCCGGCGTACGGCGGTTCCAAGGACGCGGTGACAGGGGATCAGAATCGAAATGGGATTTTGCCCCACCGCACCGCCAACCGCCCGCGGAGACGACCCGATAGCTTTTGCTATGGCTTTATAAGTTGTAATTTTGCCGTAAGGAATTTGAAGTAGCTCCTTCCAGACGGCTTGCCGGAATGTGCTTCCTTTCGGAACCAGGAGCGGAAGGGGAGGCAGGTCCTTTTTAGCAAAGTAACAATCGAGCCAAGCTGCTGTTTCGTGGAAAATCGGAAGATCAGGGGCTTTGTCCAGTGTGAAAGGCGAGACTCTTGGAAAGTTTTTCTGCCCTTCCATCCAAAGTCCTGTAAGAGCCTTTCCATCCGAGTCCAGATAGAGCGGGCCGATGGGAGAGAGGTATTTATACATCGCAGACCTCCTTTTTCTTTTCAGTGTAGCATCTTTCGACGAGACTTGCAAGGGCCCGCAATCCATGTTATCATAAAGAAAAATAACAAAAAGGAGACGGAAACCATGTTGCTTGCAATTGATGTAGGGAATTCCAACACCTCTGTGGGACTGTTTGACAAGGAAAAAAAATTACGGTTTCTGGCTTCTCTAGACACGGACAGCCGGAAAACAGCCGATCAGATCAGTATTGACCTGATGAATTTGTTTACATTGTATAAGTACCATTATACCGATGTAACGGGTGCAATTCTGTGCAGTGTGGTACCGCCGCTGAATTTTATGATGGAAAAGGCGCTGACGCGTCTTTTGGGCCGTCCACCGATGGTGGTGGGGCCAGGGGTCAGGACCGGTCTGAACATCCGCCTGACGCTTCAGACACAGGTAGGTGCGGACATTGTGGCGGACGCTGTGGCTGCGCTGGAGAAATTCAAGCCGCCGATTATCACTATTGACATGGGTACGGCAACCACCATTGGCGTGATCTCGGAGGGCCGTACGTATGAAGGCGGCTTGTTGCTGCCGGGCGTCAATGTTTCGCTGGAAGCCTTGAGCCGTCGGGCGGCGCAGCTGCCGGACATTTCCCTTCAGCATCCAAAGGCGCTGATTGGAAAAAACACGGAAGAATGTATGCGTTCCGGAATTGTCTACGGCACCGCCGGAATGCTGGACGGCATCATCGACCGTATTCGGGAGGAATTTCCCGGTCGGGAGATCAGTGTTGTGGCAACGGGCGGCAATGCGCCGGTGATTGTGCGCTATTGCCGGAATCAGGTGGTTTATGACAAGTATCTGCTGATGAACGGCCTGTGGGCGATCTATCAAAAGAACCGATAGGTTTGAAGCCGCCGCCGAAAAGAAGTCCTTATGAAAAACGCCCGGCGATTTGGAACCGCCGGGCGTTTTCGCTGTTTGCTTATTTTACGATGACCTTCTTGAGCTTTGCAAAGCGAGGCAGGGAGTCCTGCTTCGGCAGCTTGGGCTCGCCCTGCACCAGGGGAAGAACATAGTCAATAAAGGGCTTCTCAATGCCGTTGTGAGCGGCGTTGATCCATTCCAGGGGTACTTTCTTCTCGGTGTTGGCAACATCCGTGAGGCCCAGCAGCTTCGTTTTGCAGACGTACTGTCCATCTTCGTAGCTGCGCTCAAATCCAACCATCTTATCCGTAATGCCCGCGACAGCGTTTTCGACTGCGGCCTTGCCGGACATATAAGATTCCTCAATATCGGTTTCAGAGGCCAGATGTGCGCCGCAGCGCTGAAGCAGGCTCAATTCAATGCCGCGGACCTTTGCGCCGGTCTTTTGTTTGACAACATCCGCCAGCATCGCCGCGAGACCGCCCAGCTGCGCATGACCAAAGCCGTCCGTCGCGGAGGTCTTGGCCTCGGAAACGAAGGAGCCGTCGGCGTAGTGAATGCCCTCGGAAACGGCCACCATGCAGTTTCCTTTTTCCTTGTAGATGCGCTCCACATCGGAGAGGAACTGGTCCATGTCAAAGTCGACCTCAGGGAGATAAATCAGATCCGGGCCAGCGTTGTAAGCGGTAGCGAGGGCGGCGGCGGCGGTGAGCCAGCCCGCATGACGGCCCATGATCTCAATGATGCAGACCATGCCGGTATCGTAGACCCGCGCGTCCTGATAGACTTCCATGCAGCTTGTGGCGATGTACTTGGCCGCAGAGGCGAAGCCGGGACAGTGGTCAGTGCCGAACAGGTCGTTGTCGATGGTCTTGGGCACGCCCATGACCCGGCACTCATAGCCGACCTTCTGCATATACTTGGAAATCTTGTTGCAGGTGTCCATGGAGTCGTTGCCGCCGTTGTAGAAGAAATAACGGACGTCGTATTTCTTGAAGATTTCCAGGATGCGTTTATAGTCCGTGTCGTCGACGTCAGGGTCCTTCATCTTGTAGCGGCAGGAGCCAAGTGCAGAGGAAGGGGTATATTTCAGCAGCTCCAGCTCGGCGGGGTCCTCTTGACTCATGTCAAAAAGACGGTCGTTCAGTACGCCCTTGATGCCGTGTTCCGCGCCGAAAACACGGGTAATGCTGGGATTTTTCAGGGCTGTGTCCACAACGCCGTATACGCTGGCGTTGATGACGGAAGTGGGACCGCCGGACTGGCCGACGATGCAGGCGCCTTTCAGTTCACTCATAGAAAATGCCTCCTCAAAAAGTTTGCAGCTTCTGTAAGCCGGGTTTCAGGATGGGGATATTTTTATCATACCATCGAAAAAATGAATTGTAAATACTTGCATTTTATTTTTTCTGTGATATGATGAAAAAAGGCAATCGTTTTCGCCCTTGGCAGACAGGCGTTTCCCCTATGGTGCGCCGCCGTATGGAGCCCCGGGGCGGGACAAGTCAAATTTTTTCAGGAGATGATTGTTATGGCAACCTATACCAAGCCGGTAACGACGACCGAGATGTTCAAGAAGGCGTATAGCGGAGGCTATGCCATTGGCGCGTTCAACGTAAACAACATGGAGATTGTCCAGGGCATTACGGAAGCGGCCCGCGAGATGGAAGCCCCCCTGATTCTTCAGGTTTCCAAGGGCGCCCGCGCCTATGCAAACCATACCTACCTGGTGAAGCTGGTGGAAGCGGCCATTGCAGAATGCCCGAATATCCCCATTGCGCTGCACCTGGACCACGGCCCGGACTTCGAGACCTGCAAGAGCTGCATTGACGGCGGTTTCTCCTCCGTCATGATCGACGCGTCCAGCAAGCCGTTTGCGGAAAACATCGAGATCACCAAGAAGGTTGTGGAGTACGCCCATGACCACGGCGTCGTGGTAGAGGCCGAGCTGGGCACCTTGGCCGGCGTGGAAGACGACGTGAAGGTTGCTGCCGAAGATTCTTCCTACACCCGTCCGGAGGAAGTGGAAGAGTTCGTGACCAAGACCGGCTGCGACTCTCTGGCGATTGCAATTGGTACTTCCCACGGCGCTTACAAGTTCAAGCCGGAACAGTGCACCCGCAATGAAAAGGGCGTCCTGGTGCCGCCCCCGCTGCGCTTCGACGTGCTGGAGGAAGTCTCCAAGCGTCTGCCCGGCTTCCCCATCGTGCTGCATGGTTCTTCTTCCGTGCCGCAGGACTTCGTGAAGATGGTCAATGAAAACGGCGGCAAGATGCCCGACGCGGTGGGTATCCCCGAGGAGCAGCTGCGCAAGGCGGCGGCGCTCTCCGTCTGCAAGATCAACATTGACTCCGACCTGCGTCTGGCCATGACCGGCACCATCCGGCAGTTCATGGCGGAGCATCCCGACAAGTTCGATCCCCGCGAGTACCTGAAGCCCGCCCGCGCGGCCATCAAGGAGCTGGTAAAGCATAAGCTGGTGGACGTTCTGGGCTGCGATCACAAGGCGTAAATTTCAAATCTTTTTATGTGCTCCCCAGGCAAACGTGTTTGCTTGGGGAGCACAACTTAAATCCGAAATATTCTACAAAAGAAAGGATGTGGGAGAGCGGTAGAATTAAATTACAGAAGATGAGGACTGGAATCCGGATGATAGTGACGAGCCATACAAGAGCGTTTTCGTTCCCCAAAAGTGAAAAGAATTAGCTGAAAAAAGTGTGGGAAGAAAAGGGTTGGCCCGGCGGCATTGACAGCCTGGACTTTTCGTAAACATAAAACCGCACCCAACCGCCGCCTTGCGCATATGCTGGGAGGAAGGGGAGGGGAGCTGTGTGGAAATACAGGCTTATGACCGCGAAGCCGCGGTGTTGTACGCCCGCCAGTGGGCATATGGACGAAATCCGGTTTTTTACGACTATGAGCATTTGGGCGGGGACTGCACGAATTTTGCGTCCCAATGCATTTACGCAGGCAGCGGCGTGATGAACTACACGCCGACTTACGGCTGGTATTACATCGACGCAAACCGAAAAGCGCCCGCCTGGACGGGTGTACCGTATTTATATAACTTTCTGACGAGGAACAATGGGTCCATTGGCCCGATGGGGGAGCCCTGCGAACTGGAGGACCTGCTTCCGGGCGACCTGATTCAGCTGTCATTTAAGGGGAATGAGTTCCAGCATTCACCGATTGTTGTGTCCGTAGGCACGCCGGCAACGCCGGAAAACGTGCTGATTGCGGCTCATAGCTATGATGCCAGCGACCGGCCGCTGTCGACGTATGAATATCGTGCGATTCGTATGATTCATATTATTGGCGTAAAGCGGCCCTGAAATATTTTGTTCAATTATTCCTTGGTTTGATTCCGGAGAACGTGGAACCCCGTCCATTCAGGACGGGGTTTCGTTGGCTTTCTCCTGTTTTTTTGTGTTTTTTACGTGTGACAATGGATTTGCATTTGCGGCAGTCCGAAGGGCTTCATTGTCGATATGTGTGTAAATCTGGGTCGTGTTCAGGTGATCGTGTCCCAAAACCTCCTGGACGGACCGTACGTCCACGCCGTTTTGAATCATCAGCGTGGCGGCGGTGTGGCGCAGCTTGTGGGAGGAATACTGGGAAGCGTCAATACCGGCGGCGGTCAGACGCTTTTTTACCATGGCATGAACCGTAGACCGGCTGACGCGCTCGTCCCGGGAGGAGAGAAAGAGCGCATTTGCATCCCGCCCGACGATTGGCCGCCGAACGTCCAGATAACGCCGCAGGGCGTCCAGACAGGCGTCGTTCAAGTAGATGATGCGGACCTTGTTGCCTTTGCCCAGAACTCGTAATGCGTCGTCCTGGATGTCCCGCAGATTCAAACCAACCAACTCGGAAATTCGTAAGCCACAGTTGAGAAACAGCGTCAAAATGCAGTAATCGCGTTCCTGATTGGCGCCGTCGACGGATTCCAGAAGCTGTAAGCTTTGGTCCAGAGTCAGGTATTTTGGCAGGGTTTTTTTGAGCTTCGGAGAGTCGATGTTTTTGACAGGATTGTCCTGAATCAAGTGGGTTTTGTTGGTCAGGTAGTTATAAAAGGAACGGATTGTAGCGACTTTCCGGGCGCGGGATGCGGCGCTGAGTCCATAGTCAGAATTCCGGCTGTTTTGATGCAGAACGCGGTCACGGCTCAGGTAGGTCATGTAACTGTAAATGTCGGTCAGCGTCACACTGGACACGAGGTCCAGATTAACATCCATAATGTCGATTTCGTCCAGATCTTTGTCGGCAAGGTCCGGGTTGCGGAGCTGCTTGATGAAACGGAAAAAATTCCGCAGGTCCAGAAAATATTCGTCGACGGTGCGTTTGGAGTGCGCTTTGATGGTTTCATGATAGGCCAGAAAATCCCGCAGGATTTCA
The DNA here is from genome assembly GCA_947382875.1 of uncultured Oscillibacter sp. Classification (GTDB taxonomy): domain Bacteria; phylum Bacillota; class Clostridia; order Oscillospirales; family Oscillospiraceae; genus Oscillibacter. The sequence continues at coordinate 33,589 of CANDBG010000014.1, forward strand.
GGCGCTTGGGTACGATAATCATTCATAATTTCACCTTAGTACATATTGTTGGGTCACACGGGCAAAAACGGGAAAAACCGGCTGAAAGCCTCTTCCGAATTGAACAAAATTATCATTTTGTTCAATCGATCGTCATATGTACATTCCCCCCCTTCCTCTGATGTTCGCGTTAATTTGTATATTATAACACGGTTTGTCCGGTTGGACAACTGACAATAAAAAAAGCGGCACAGCCTGGAAGCCGTACCGCTTTGTAATCTGCTTGTTTTTCTTACGCTCGTTTCCGCGGGATTAACAGCAGCTTTTCCAGAGGAATTTCCATTTCGCCTTCCAGCTGGTTTGCCGCGAGAATCGCGGCGATGGTGGTGTTATATTTCTTCGCCAAATCCCAGGCGGTCTCCTGTTTGCCCAAACACCGCAAAACCAGGGATGGCGCGTTGGAAGTATCCTTCATTGCTTCGGGATCGAGTTTGGCGGATGTGATACAGACCTTTTTGGCCTGTGAAGCGGCTTCTACCCGGAAATCAACCGGGAACCGCACTTCAATGCCCCGGTCGCCCAGACTGCCCTGCACATCTTCCGAACATACAGCCTTAGCCGAAACATGACTGCCCTCCGGAAGTTCCAGCTGACAGCTTACATCAATGCACCGCTCCGCCACCAGCGGTACGCCTCCCTCGTCCACGTACAGCGCCCGGACGGTCACGCCGGAGCGAAGCACAGTGACAGACCCCTCCCGTCCCACAGAAACGGCCCCACAAGCCGTCGAAATTGCCAAAATGGATTCAGCTACCACTCCGATTTCCAGCACCTCACGCACCGTCTGACGGCGAGTGAGGCTTTCACAGAAGCTGGTCAGCGTCAGCGGGGTGGCTTCGTAGGTCATATCGTAAATGGTAGAATACAAATCGCTCAGAAGCGTCAAATCCTGTTCTTCCCGAAGCAGCGCTGTTGCATGGAGATATAACGTGACTGCGATCTGACGCCCTTCAGGATCATCGCCGTCGATCTGAAAGTCCGTGCCAGTAAGCTGTAATTGCAATGTGGCAGCGGATCCCTCAGCCACCCCCTCCACCTCCATGATCTGAGAGAACGGCAGCTCGGCAGTTGTCGAATTGCATTTTCCGTCTGCGGTCCGGTAGAGCAGGCTGACGGAGAAAATTCCTTTGAAAATCAGCTTGTTTCCGACAATTTTGGTTTCTGTCACAGAGCTGGAAATCTGGTTTGTCAGCAGTTCGGCAGCGCCCTCCCGGCCCGGTGAGAGATTCATTTCTTCTGTAAAGGTAAAATCCTTTTCAACCACGTGCGTTAAAAGAATTGCGTGCTGTTGCTCCTGGCGTTTCTCGACGCAAAGAGCCTCCTCTGCCTCTACATCGGTGCAGAAGCAAAGCGGCGACCTCTGATATCCTGTAATGTGTGTTACCAGCTTGCAGTGGGTGAACACTTTCCGCGGATTCAGCATCCGGGCTTCCAGGAACTCCGTTTCGGTTTCCGCGGTCACGTACTGGCACCCCGGAAGACCACGGCTGTCGTTCTCCATCGTGAACGGCATGGCAAATTCCAGGGTCCGGACGCCGCTTTCGCCATCCGGCGTGTAAAGCACGGTTACGCGAACCGTACCAGACAGTTCCGCTTTGCCGTCCCGCAGTTCCCGGCTGTGAAGGTATACTTTTCCGTCTGTCTCAATGATTCTCGCAATGTCGGGACAGTAGTCCGGAACAATGGTCTCCGCCGTTTCCTCCTGCGTTAAGGTCAATTCCCCGCCCGTTTCGTAAGTATCCAAGCATTCCCTTTTTAATTCCAGTTCCATGAAGAACCCTTCCTTTCCCGGCCGTTCACACGATTCAATATGTCTTACTCTATGAACGGCCAGGCGCGATTATGCCTTTACCTTAAACAATCTGCGCAGAATTCCCCGCAGCATTTTGGGCGATTTCCAAACCACAATATTCATTACAACTCCTCCTTTCGCCACTTAACGCCGGCAGCAGGCGTAACCGCAGCCAATCAGCAAAAAGGCTACCAGGAACATCAGTGCTCCCACCGGGAAAATAGCTGCGATCAGAATTCCCGCTCCCAGAGCCACCGCACAGATTCCCAGAAGCCGCCAGCCGCCGCCCCCTCCACCGCAGCCACAGCCGTAGCCGCGATTTCCTCCGCACATTGTCACGCCTCCTTTCCTTCTGGTTCAGTATATACCGGAAAGTCTGTCCGTGGTGCTGGTTTTTTATAAAAAAAGCCGCCCCAAAAGGGACGGCTGGTCCTATTTTTTCTCCTGCCAATCTTTCAGCGGTTTCAGTTCCTTGTAGAGACGCAGGTAGCTTTCGTGACGGCTCTTTTGGATGTCTCCCCGACGGAGGGCGTCCAAAACGGCACAGCCTTTTTCTTTCGTGTGCGTGCAGCCTACGAAACGGCAGTCTGACAAGAACGGCGCAAACTCTGGAAAGGTTTCCGGCAGGGAGCGTTTTAATTCCAAGTTCAATTCCTCCGTTTCAAAGGAGGAAAAACCGGGTGAATCCATTACTTCACCGCCACAGGCAAGCCGATATAATTCCACGTGCCGGGTGATATGACGTCCCCGGCCGAGGGCTGTGCTGATCTCGCCGACTTTCAAGGAGAAAGTCGGGTCCAGGGCGTTGAGCAGGCTGGACTTTCCTACGCCGGAGTTTCCTGTAAAGGCAGAAACCTTGCTATCTATTAAATGTTTCAGTTCGTCCAAACCTGTACCGGTTTCCGCACTTACACGCAAAGTCGGAAAGCCGGAGGCGCTGTAAATCGTGTACAAATCGTCCGCCGGGTCCAAATCACATTTGTTTAATAGAACGACAACATCACAGCTTTTCAGCGCGGCAATGGCCGCCACTCGGTCGATCAGGAAAGGGTCTGTTTTGGGAATGGCGGCAGAGGCGATGACGACCAGCTGATCAATGTTCGCCACAGCAGGCCGCGTAAAGGCGTTCCGGCGTGGCAGAACGCGTTCCACCACTCCTTCGCCGCCGCCCAGCTCCTGGACCTCCACCTGGTCGCCAACCAGGGGAGAAATCCCTTCCTTACGGAATTTTCCCCTGGCGCGGCACGTGAGGACAGCGCTGCCGGTATCAACATAATAGAAGCCGCTGAGGGCTTTTTGAATTCGTCCGGTCATATCAGGTAAATTGTACTTCGTGGCTTTGCTCCTGGTCCAGTACGCCGTCAAAATAGACCTTGACCATCTGCGTGCCGGAACCCGTCAGCGCGGGGATGTGAACGGTGACGTCGGCGGTGCTGATGCGTTCGTCAAACTGCGGGTCCACCTCATCGGCTACATAAACCTGCACCCATACCGTAGAGCGGTCGTCCTGCGGAAGAAGGAAGTCCAGTTCGATGGTGTTCTTGGAAATTCCCTTGCTGACGCGGAATTTGATGGTATCCCATTCATTGACTTTCGTCGTCGGGTCCAGGCTTTGCCAAAGAATTGTGCCTGCCGGCTCCTCGCTTTCGACATATTCAATGTCGGCATCTGTACAGGTAAGATGCCAGGTGTTTACCAGATCATTGCGCGTCTTTTCCAGCGGTTCCCCAATGAACTTCGGCACGGTGACGGGTACGGGTTCGCGTCCCTTGCTGATGACAAGACGAATGGTATCGCCTTTTTTCAGCTCGTCGCCTTCTGCGGGGGTTGTGGAGATGATATAGCCCTCTGTGATATCCTCACTGAATTGCATATCCTCTTCATTGGCAACGATTTCAAGGTCGTAGTCTTCAATCAGGCTTTTCAGGATGATTTCGGCCTGGGCGCGGGTCTGGTTTACAACGTTTTTCATGGTTCCGGTCTGCTCGCCGGCGCTGATCCAGACTTCAATTTCCAGATTATTGCCTTTGGCGTGACGCCCTTCGCTGGGGTTTTGCTGGGCAATGGTGCCCTCCGGGTACTCGTCGCTGTAAACCTCGCCTTTGTTAATCAAGGTAAAAATATCCTTGATGTACGGCGAATTATTGGCCTCCTCCATGGTAAGCCCCAGGATTTCAGGCACAACATGGCTTTCCGGAACCTCTTGTTCAATATCCTCCTGCGGAGGCGAAAAAGAACCGGAAATCGTACGGAACAGCACGAAAACCAGCGCCAGCGCCAGTACAATGGCGACGCCGATTAAGATAATCTGTCCGGTACCGCCTCCTCTTGCGGGCGGGTCGTAGTCATCCTCCTCATAGGACCGGCGGCGTTCCCGTTCCCGCTCTCTCCCACGGTCGCGGGAAGGATGAAGAGTTTGATCATAAGAACGGAGGGGCTGTGTTGGTTCGTCCGGTTCCTCGGGACGCAGGTCCACCAGAGAAAAGTCCAGACTGGCGCTGGGGTTCTTACGGAAACTTTCCAGATCGGCGATCATGGCGTCAGCAGACGCATAGCGGCGATCCAGATCCGGCGTCATAGCCTTCATGCAGATCAGCTCCAGCTGGGGCGGAATCTCGGGGTTGATTTCCCGCGGAGCCAGCGGCACGGAGCTGAGATGCTGAATGGCAACCGAAACTGCGGAATCACCCTCAAAGGGCAGGCGTCCCGACAGCATTTCATACATCACCACACCCGCCGAATAAATATCGGACCGTGCGTCGGTACGGTCGCCCCGGGCCTGTTCCGGCGAAATGTAGTGAACGGAACCAAGGGCTTCCTGGGTCAGGGTCTGGGCGGAATTTTCCAGGCAGGCGATGCCGAAATCCGCGACTTTTACGCTGCCGTCCCGCAGAACCATGATATTCTGGGGCTTGATATCCCGATGAACAATCCCGCGGCTGTGGGCGTGGCTGAGTCCTCGCATAATCTGCGTAATGAAGTGCAGGGACTCCCGCCAGTTCAATTGTCCGCGCTTGCCCATATACTGTTTCAGCGTAATGCCGTCGATCAGCTCCATGACAATATATTCCGTGTCCCCTCCCCGGCTCACGTCGTAAACCGACACAATATTCGGGTGAGAAAGCTGGGCCACAGCCTGGGACTCCGCGTTGAACCGGCGGCGGAAATCGTCGTCCTGGGCCAAATCGGGCTTCAGAACCTTCACAGCGACCAGTCGATTCAGCCGCTGGTCCCTGGTTTTGTAAACCACCGCCATGCCGCCGGTACCGATACATTCCAGGATTTCATAGCGGTTGTCCAGCATTTTTCCGATATAAGAATCCATACGGCTCCTCCCTTCCTTACAGCATTTCCATCAGAACGGCGGTCACGTTGTCCGACGCGCCGTTGCGCTTGGCAATTTCCAACAGACGGGCCATACAGCTCTCCGTATCCGAACGAAGGACCTCTGTCCACATCTCATGGTCGGTGACGGTGTTCACAAGGCCGTCGGTGCAAAGCAAAAGAAATTCTCCCGGCTTCAGCGGGCAGAGAAAACCGTCGCACTCCGCATCCACATCCGGCCCCAGGGCGCGGGTGATGAGGTTGCGGTTTGGATGGCGGCGGGCCTCCTCAGCGGTGATATCTCCCCGTTCCAGCATATGCTCGACAAGGGAGTGATCCCGGGTGATTTGGGTAATGCCCTCCCGGTTGATATGATAGGCGCGGCTGTCGCCGACATTGGAAATCACCGCGCCGCTGTCAAAAATCACGGCGGAAACCAAGGTGGTTCCCATATTTTGATATTCCTCCAAGTGCTGTGCGGCCTCCTGAATGGCCTGATTTGCCAGAGACACCGCACAGGCGGAAACGTCTTGCAGTTCTTCTGCGGTCATGCCGCGGACAAGGCGTCTTTCAATTTCTGCAATAAAGGTGTCAACGGCAATCTGGCTGGCGAGCTTGCCGCCGGCCGGTCCGCCCATACCGTCGCACACCACGCAGACGGTATAGCCGGAATCCATTTCCTGCCGGACGGTGTAAGCGTCCTGATTTTCCCTTCGGACCAGACCCACATCTGTCATGCCCCATATTTTCATCATCGGGAATCCTCCCCTTTCTCTGCCTTCCGGCGGAGCTGCCCACAGGCTGCGTCAATGTCGCCGCCCAGACTTCGCCGCACCGTGGCGGTGACGCCGTGATGCTCCAGCCGTTTTTGAAACGCCGCCGTCCGGCGCGAGGGCCGGAAGGGACTTTCCTCCACATCGTTCAGCGGAATCAGATTCACATGACCAGGCATTCCCTTCAGGCGCCTGGCAATCAAGTCCGCCTGCCAGTCGTAATCGTTTACTCCGTCGATCATGGCATATTCAAACGATATCCGCCGCCCGGTTTTCCGGAAATAGTCGTGACAGGCGGCAAACAGCGCGTTGGTATCGTAGGCCCGGTTGACCGGCATGAGCTTGGACCGGGTTTCGTTGTCCGGCGCATGAAGGGATACGGACAGCGTTAACTGCAAGCCCAGTTCGGCCAGATGCCGGATGCCCGGAATTACGCCGCAGGTAGACAGCGAGATGTGCCGCATACCGATGTTAAGCCCGTCCGGATGGTTTACCAGTTCCAGAAATTTCAGTACGGCATCCAGGTTGTCCATTGGCTCGCCAATGCCCATGAGAACGATGTTGGAAACCGGCGCGCCGGAATCCTTTTGTGTAAAGATCACTTGGTCCAGCAATTCTCCCGGCGTCAGGTCCCGGACCTTGCCCGCAATGGTGGACGCACAGAACGCGCAGCCCATCCGGCATCCCACCTGGGAAGAAATGCAGACCGTGTTTCCGTGGTGGTAGCGCATCAGGACGGATTCAATGCAGTTTCCGTCCGACAGCTGCCAAAGATATTTGATCGTACCGTCTTTTGCCTGCTGTTTTCGGACGGCGTTTGGAACCATCAGGAGGCACTCTGTTTTCAGGCGTTCCCGCAGAGTCAGGGACAGGTTTGACATTTCGTCGAAAGACGTCACGCCCCGGTTCAGCCAGGTAAAAATCTGTTTTCCGCGAAAAGCCGGTTCTCCCATTTCCTGCATCATTGCTTGCAGCTCCAGGAGCGTCATGGATTTCAAATCAATCATACGGAACCTCGCCGCGTCATGCGGCAGATGTAAAAGCCATCCGTGTTGTGCAGGTGAGGCCAGAGTGTGACCTGTCCCGCGACCTCTCCGATTGGCCCCGGCAAGTGGAACGTTTCCCGGGAAAAGTCCGAGTGAACGCCGAGAAATGCATCCGTTACCTGCTCGTTTTCTTCCGGCAGTATTGTACAGGTGGAATAGAGCAGCGTTCCGCCGGGCCGCACGTAATTTGCGGCATTTTCCAAAAGCGCGCTCTGAACGACCGGAAGTGCAAACAAGTCGTCCGGCTTCCGGCGGCGGATATCCGGTTTTTTCCGGAGAATCCCCAGGCCGGAACAGGGCGCGTCCACCAGAACGATATCAAATGCATCCCGCCATTCCGGACGGCACGTCCGTCCATCGGCGGCGGCTGTCTGAATGCAGGTCAATTGTAAACGTTCAGCGCCTTCCTGAATACGCTTGAGCTTGTTTTCATGAAGATCACAGGCCAGAATTTCGCCCTGATTCTCCATTGCAATTGCGGCGGCAAAGGATTTGCCTCCCGGAGCGGCGCACATATCCAATATACGGTTTCCCGGGACGGCTCCCGCCGCCAGAACCGCCAGACGCGCTGCCGGGTCCTGGATATACAGCGCCCCGTCCTGAAAGGACTGCAAGCGTTCCAAGCTGCCCGTACCGGAAAGCAAAATGCAATCGGATAGCCATGGATGCATTTCCGTCTGAACGCCTGCCGTTTCCAGGCCGCATAGTACATGGTCAGTGTCAAACCGGCAGGTGTTGATTTGAGCCGCTGTCGGAGGCTGGCTGTTTCCGACGGTTAAGAATGCCTCTGCCCCCTCCCGTCCCAAAAGTGCAAGCAGACGCTTTACAAGCCATTTGGGATGGCTGTATCGAATGGCGAGATATCGTACAGGGTCGCAGTCCGGAACCGCAGGAAGGGCGTTTTTTTCGCGGCAGAGACGCCGTAAAACGGCATTGATCAAACCTGCCGCCGCTCCACGCTTTGCGTTCTTGGCCAGTTCCACCGATGTGTGTACGGCGGCGCTGTCCGGAACCCGGTCCAGGAACAGAATTTGATACGCGCCAATTCGCAGGATATCCGCCAGCGGAGGCTGGAGACGTTCGAGCTTTTGGCTGCAAAAACCGGAAAGGTAAAAATCCAGCAGGGTTTCGTTTTGGATAACGCCATAAACAATACGGCTGCACAACGCGGCGTCAGCCGGAGACAGCGCCTCCAAACGGCTTCCAAGAGCCGCGTCGGCCCAGGCTCCGCGGGTCCGGCAGACGGTCAGGACCTCCAAGGCCCCCTCCCGGGCGCTCATCGGCGGCCTCCGTCTCTGCGGCTGTTCTGGTTCCGGCCTACGAAAATCAACACATAGCGCAGGAGCTGCAAAATGGACATTAACAATGCCGCAACGTACGTCAGCGCCGCCGCCCGCAGGACTTTTTTTGCGCCCCGCAATTCGCTGGTGTCCAGAAGCCCCTGGCTTTCAATGGCATCCAGCGCACGCCGGGAGGCATTGAATTCCACGGGAAGCGTCACCAGCTGAAAGATGGTAGTCAGGGAAAAGAGCAGAATGCCCACCAGAAACAGCTTCTGACTGTAAAGCAGCATTCCCGCCAGAAGCAGAATAAACGAAAACTTGGAGCCGAATTGCGTCAGCGGCACAATGGCGCTGCGTACGCGAATCGGCGCATAGCCTTGAGCGTACTGCACCGCGTGGCCCGCCTCATGGGCCGCAACACCCACCGCCGCAATGGTGGCGGCGTTGTAAACCGGTTCAGAAAGAAAAATTGTGTTGTTTCGGGGATCATAGTGGTCCGTCAGACTTCCTTGGGTGGGCTGAATCCGGACATTGTAAACGCCTCCGGCCCGCAGAACCGCTTCGGCCGCCCGTGCGCCGGTCAAGCATCTGCGGTTTGTTCCGACGCTGTACTTTCGGAAGCTGCTGCTTACCTGAAACTGTGCCCAGAGCGACAGCCCAAACACGGGAATCAATAAAATGCAGTAGACATTGTTCGCAAAGAAGTTACCATAGTTATAATAAGGCATAGCATTCCTCGAATTTCAGGATTGAAAACGCTGGATCGGATTCCCCAGCAGATACGCCGCCGCCGTCATGCGTTTCCCACCCGCGGTCTGGAGTTCGGTGATGCGGAGAATTTTACCGTCGCCGCAGGCGATGTCAATTCCCGGTTTTCCCGCCGCAACAATGACGCCGGGATCTGCCCGGGCGGTCTCTTCGGTCTCTATAGCGGCAAAGAGTTTTATACGGTTGCCATCAATCACGTCCGTGGAAGCGCAGGGCCAAGGAATCAGTCCCCGTATCTGACAGCTGATTGTATGGGCTGTTTTGGTCCAGTCCACATGAGACAGCGTTTTATCCAGCATTGGCGCGTAGGTGTGCTGTGAATGGTCCTGGGGCGTCCGGGATGCTGTGCCGGCGGCCAAGGCGGCAACCGTTTCCGAGAGCGCCTCCGCTCCCAGCGCCGCCAGACGGGCCGTCAGAGCCTTGGCGTCTTCCGTTTTGCCGATGGAAACGGATTTTTGCAGAATCACATCCCCTGCATCCAGCTCCTTTGCCATATACATGATGGAGACGCCGGTTTCCGTTTCACCGTTCAGAATCGCCCAGTTGATTGGAGCCGCACCGCGGTATTTTGGCAGCAGGGATGAATGGACGTTGATGGAACCATAAGGCGGGACCTGAAGAATTTCCTCCGGGAGCAGCTTGCCGTAGGCCGCAACAACGGTCAGCTCCGGCTTCAGGGAACATACCAGCTCCAAAGCTTCTTCATTTCGCAGGGAAGTGGGCTGATAAATGGCCAGATTCTGCGTCAGGGCGTATTCCTTGACTGGCGGAAGCGTCAGCTTATGTCCCCGGTTTTTCGGCTTATCCGGCTGGGTGAAAACACCGCAGATTTCATGGCCGTCTTCCACTAACCGCCGCAGGGAATCCACTGCAAATTCCGGCGTACCCATAAAGAGGATTCTCATGTGTCTTCATCCTCTCCCATATATTCTTCCAGTTCTTCATCGGTCAGGAAACGGTCAATGTGTTCGGTATACATATGGCCGTCCAGGTGTTCCAGCTCATGGCAGAAGCAACGGGCGGTCAATCCATCCCCCTCCACCTCAAACCAATTGCCGTCCCGGTCCTGGGCGCGGACGCGGACCCATGCAGGCCGCGTTACCAGTCCCCATTTCCCGGGAATGCTCAAACAGCCTTCCGGACCAACCTGCTCACCGTTCTGGTCCATAATCTCCGGATTTATCAGCTCCATGTATTCCTCTGTCGCTTCGTCCATCACGATACAAGCCCGCCGCAGTACGCCCACCTGGGGCGCGGCCAGGCCGGCGCCTCCGGCCTCTTGCAGCGTTTCCGTCATGTCGTCCAACAAGGTGTGCAGACGGGCATTGAAGTCCGTAACCGGACGGCAAACCCTGGTTAAGCAGTCGTCCCCCTGCTCCACGATTTTCCGTAATCCCATAGCGAAAAACCTCTCTTTCATTCTGATGTATTGCAGCTTGCAGAAATATGAAGTCCGCGGTTTGAGCGGCTTCCGGCAAAATCTTTCAGCAAATGGCTGATTTGATCGCGTGTTGTCTTATTGTTTTTTCCGACCAGCAAAAGCCGGTAGCGGTAGCGGCTGTTAAGCCGCAGAACCGGCGCAGGCGCAGGACCCAACACCTCCGGTTCCTTGCTTCCGTCGTAAAGATACCGCAGAACTTCCCGCACGCCCATCGCGGCCCGCAGAACCGCCCCTTCGTCCAACCCGGAAACCGTGATGGTAAACAGGTCTGCAAAGGGCGGACAGCGCCGCAGCTCCCGCATTCGGATTTCACCTGCATAAAACCGGTCGTAATCCTGATGGGCAGCACATTGAATCACGTCGTTGTTTGGCGTATAGGTTTGAATGACAGCCCGTCCGGTTTTGCCGCCGCGGCCCGCGCGTCCCACCACCTGCGTCAAAAGGCTGAACGTCCGCTCTGCCGCCCGAAAATGGTCGACGTACAGTGAGAGATCGGCGGAAAGTACGCCTACCAATGTCACGTTCTCAAAGTCCAGACCCTTTGTTACCATCTGTGTTCCCAGCAGAATCGGAATGCGCTCTTTTTCGAAGCGGGCCAACAGCTTTTCGTGTCCGCCGGAAGCGGTGTCCGCGTCCATACGCAAAACGTCGGTTTCCGGAAACAGCCGCTTCAGCTCCTCTTCTACTTTCTGCGTGCCAGTTCCGATCTGCTTCATGATACCGCCGCACTCCGGACAGTCTTCAGGAGCTGGACGGGAATAGCCACAGTAATGACACATGAGCCGTTTATTTGCAGAGTGGTACGTCAGCGCCGCCGTGCATCGTGGGCATTCCGGCACATAACCGCACTCTCCGCAAAGCAGCATCCGGCTGTTTCCGCGGCGGTTCAGAAACAAAATGCTCTGTTCCCCCTGTTTCAGGTTCCGCGTCAGTTCCCGACGAAGGTCCTCCCCGATCAGGCCAGGGTTTCCCGCCTTGATTTCCTGCCGCAGGTCTGCAATGAGAACCGTTGGCAGGCTGTGCGCATTGTAGCGGCGGCGCAGAACTGCCTTGCGATAAGTTCCGTTTTCTGCCGCCCAGGCTGTCTCAATGGACGGTGTGGCGGAACCCAGCACTAAAACCGCTTGATCCCGGGCACAAAGATATTTGGCAATGTCCCGGGTGTGATACTGCGGGGCGTTTTCAGATTGATAGCTGCTCTCTTGTTCCTCATCCAGGATAATCAGCCCCAGATTTTGCAGAGGAGCAAAAATTGCGGAACGAGTTCCCAAAACCACGCGCACTTCCCCCCGCCGGATACGTTTCCACTGGTCATAACGCTCCGTCATGCGAAGGCCGCTGTGAAGCATGGCAACGTTGTCGCCGAAATAGGACGAGAATTTCCGCATCATCTGTGGTGTCAGAACGATTTCCGGCACCAGGACAGCCGCTGTCCGTCCCATGGACAGTATTTCCTGAACCAACCGTAAATAGACCTGCGTTTTTCCGCTGCCGGTAACGCCGTAGAGCAACGCGGCGGCGGCTTTGCGGGGTTCAGTCAGGGACAGGATGGTTTCAAAAGCGGTCTGCTGTTCATCGTTGAGGATAATCGGCGGACCGGGTTCCACAGCTGCGGGAACCGGAACACGCAGTTCCTCCATCTCGGAGAAAATCAGCAGTCCATCTTTCTCCATGTTCTTCAAAACTTGTGTGGAAGCGCCGGTAAAATACGTCAATTCCGAACAGGCAGTTCTACCGTTTGCGGCCAGAAGGCGAACCACCTCAGAACGTGTTGGCGAAGATTTTTTCTTGGCTTCCGTAACAGCCAGGGCCTCCTCCGCACGGATGGCGAGCTCTGCCATCCGACGGTTTTTGTCGGCGGTTTTGCGGGCGGCCGCGGTCTCCCGCCAGACGATTCCCGCATTTTGCAGCGCGTTCAGCGTAAAGACAGTTTCACTGCCGCAAAGCTCCCGCAACTTTTCCAGCTCGGTGGCGCCGTTCAGGGACCGCAGGACCTCCACCATTGCCGTACCGCGTTTCACGCCGCTGGCGGCGGCGTCCAGAACGTCCGGAGCCAGATCCTCCGTCAGGTGCCAGATTTCCTGAATCCGATACCACAATCCGGCAGGCAGGATGACCCGCAGCGCCTCAAACATGGTACAGAAATAACGCTGCCGCATCCATAAAGCCAGAGAAATCCCGCGGCTGTCCAATACAGGCTCCTGGTCCAGAACACTGTTTAAAGGCTTGAGCTTCGGCGTCTTTTCCCCCTCGGCCCGGGAAAGGATCATCCCCTCGGACAGCCGGTTTCCCCGGCCAAAGGGGACCGTCACCCGAACGCCCGAAACCGCCGTATCCATCATGCTCTCGGGGACCAGGTAATCGTAAGGCTTATCAATGGAATAGGGCGCGGCGCTGACCGCGACCTTGACGATCATTGCGGTCTCCATTGCCTCGCCCCTCCCCTCGAATTATTCTTCGTCCTCTGCAATGTCCAAGTCCACAGTTGTCGTGTCCAGCTTTCCTTCGGCCACCTCGTTGATGGCGATGGTCACTGGCTTCTCATCCAGATGCAGGCCCCTCCGGTCGGCGTCCTCCGCAATCTGACGGGCGCGGCGGGCAACCACCGTCACCAGCATATAACGGTTCGGGATATAAGAATTCAGTATGCTCATAGCAGGATACAGCATCATAATTTATCGACTCCTTCCGCCGCCTCCCGGGCGGCTGTTTATATTTGGAAAAATTCGGTTCAGGTTCCGATTATTGCCATGCGTTCCATGACGCGGCAATGTTCCGCCGTTAAAATGGCGTCCAGTTCCTGGGCGGCATTTTCGACGGTATCATTGATCACCACATAATGATATGCGTCGGCGGACTGGAATTCCACCTTTGCACGCTGAAGCCGCTCCTGAATTTTTTCCGGGCTGTCGGTGCCGCGGAGCGTCAGACGCCGTTCCAACTCTTCCCAGCTGGGAGGCGCGACGAAAATCAGAATGGTTTCCGGTCTCTTTTCCGCAATCTGCAAAGCGCCCTGCACCTCGATTTCCAGGATCACATCCCGGCCCTCGTCCATGGCGGAATCTACAAATTTTTTTGGTGTGCCGTAGAAATTGCCGACGTATTCCGCGTGTTCCAGAAATGCATCCTGGGCAATCCAGTCCTGAAACGTGCCCTTGTCCAGGAAATGATAGTGTACGCCGTCCTCCTCGCCGAGCCGGGCTGGCCGCGTGGTGGCGGACACGGAGACATACACATTCTTCCGCTTTTCCAGAAGCATTTTTAATACGGTGCCCTTCCCCACACCGGAAGGACCAGATATGACGAACGTTTTTCCCTTTCTCATACTTCCTCCATTTCCGGCTCCGGCTGGAATTTCTCCGGCGGCAGGGCCGATAATATAACATGGTCACTGTCCATGATAAAGATGGACGCGGTTTTCCGTCCATAGGTTGCGTCGATCAGGATACCTCGTTCCCGGCTCTCTTGTACCATACGCCGGATGGGAGCCGAATCCGGGCTGATCACTGCCACCACCCGTTCCCAGGAAACCAGACTGCCAAATCCAATATTGATCAGTTTCATAATCACTCCACATTCTGAACCTGTTCCCGAATCTTTTCGACTTCGGCTTTCAGGTTCACTACCACCTGGGCGATGGATACATCGCCGCATTTCGACCCAATAGTATTTGCTTCCCGGTTGATTTCCTGAATGAGAAAATCCATTTTACGGCCAATCGGCTCCCCGGCTTCCAGCATCGTACGGAATTGCGCGATATGGCTCCGCAGGCGGACGGTTTCTTCATCCACGGCCACTTTGTCGGCATAGATTGCGGCTTCCGTCAAAATACGCTGAGGGTCGACGGAAACGCTTTGCAAAACCTCCTGCATTTTGACCGTCAGCTTCCTGCGATATTCGGCCACGGTTTCAGGAGAACGCGCCTCCACCTGGCCAGTCAGCGTTTCGATGGCAGTCAGACGGCTGCCGATGTCTTCCGCCAATTTCCCGCCCTCCACGGCCCGCATGGCGTGGAAAGCAGACAAGGCTTGTTCCAGAACGGCGCAGAGGTCCGCCCGGATGGTGTCCAGGTCTTCGTCCGCCTTTGTGACCGTCAGGACGTCCGGGAAACGCGCCAGAGCCTCCGGCGTAACCTTGTAGGCAGTGGGACCGCATACCTCCGCCAGCTCGTTCAGCGCGGCGGCGTATTCGCCTGCCAGCACCCGGTTTACAGTGACCTTTGTCACACCGGCGGCAGAAGCGTCCACCGTAATGAACACATCTACCTTTCCCCGGGAAACCGACCTCTGTACACACTGCTTAACCGCGTCCTCCGCAAAGGTATACAGCCGCGGCATCTTCACCACACAATCCAGATACCGGTTATTGACAGACCGGACCTCTACGGTAATATCCCGGTTGTTCCGGGTTTCTCTTGCCCGGCCATAGCCGGTCATACTTTTGATCAACTTCATTCTCCCCCTATTACGTCAAATAAAGAAACACCATCGTGCGCCAGGACAACAGCACGTGTAGAAACAACACCAGGTCCAGCAGGGATTTGCCGTACAGAGCGTACCAAAGGAATCGCCATTCGGACGGTAGGGCGAACGCGGACCGTTTTCCATGAAGTCCAGCGTCTGCTGGTACTCCGGGTTCCCCGGGTCCATCTGACAGGCGGTTTCATAATACCGCCGCGCCTCATCCATCCAGCCCCGCCGGTAACACACGGCGCCCTTGAGAAAATTCCACTCCGCGCAATGATCGCCGTAGTTGGACAAGAGCGCATCCGCACGGTTCAGATCGCCGGTTTGAATCGCCAGACGCACCTGCTGAAAAACGACGGCGCTGCCGCCATAGGAAGTCTGCTGCTGATAGCCGCCATAACCGCCGCAGCCGCCGCTGGAAGCGCGTCCGCCATTGCTGCGGCGCTTGGTGATCTCCTCGTAAGCGGCGTTGATCTCCTTCATTTTTTCCTGCGCCAGATCGGCCAGAGGATTGTCATGGTAGTTATCTGGATGATACTTCCGGGCGAGGTCCCGGTAGGCCCGTTTCACTTCTTCATCCGTGGCGTTCTCTGGGATTCCCAGAATCTGATAGGGATCATTCATGCATCTCTCTCCTGCGTCTTTCTTTTTTCTTGGCGCCGTCCAGAACCGACCGGCCCATTTGGAACAGCCCTGTATAAAGGGTTTCCTGCAGGACCGGCGTCCAAACGCCGAAATCCCACAGCTCGAAAGCTGTTGTCATCATGTGAAT